>JBDUEM010000259.1:0-10631 GCA_040002435.1 Bryobacteraceae bacterium | reverse complement strand
GGGCGGTGGTGGGTACATCGCACGCTTCCGTAATCTAAAAACACGGGAGAAGGATTTTGTTCGGGGATACGCTTACGATTTCGGCAGCGGCGGCACACCGAATGCGAAGTATATTCCTCTGTACGGTGACGCTTTGTTGAAGGAACTGGCTGAACTCAACAACACTGGCTTTTCCATGACGACCATGGGCGAGGTGATCCCGCGCCATGAGAACTTCGTGCGCATCAACCCGGATGTGAAAGATGAATGGGGCATTCCCGTGCTGCACATCCGCCACAAATACGGCGCCAACGAATACGCGATAGCGAAAGATTCCATGAACGTCGCCGAAGAACTGTGCCACGGAGCCGGCTTCCAGATTCTGGCGAAGCACGCGCAGATGGCCCCTCCCGGTGAGAGTATTCACGAATTGGGAACGTGCCGCATGGGCGCCGATCCGAAGACTTCGGTGTTGAACGGGTACAACCAGACCCACGACATCAAGAACCTGTTCGTGACGGACGGCAGCGCGTTTGTCTCCGGTGGATCGCAGAATCCGACGCTAACGCTGCTCGCGTTGTCTATGCGCGCCTCCGAATACCTGGCATCGGAGATGAAGAAGGGTAATGTTTAATTCGCTGGCGCTGCTGCTATTGTTCGCGGCGGCGCAACCGATTCCATATAGCCACAAGACCCACCTGGCGCTCGGGCTGCAATGCAAGAACTGCCACACCAATCCGGACCCTGGCGAGATGATGGGGTTCCCGGTAGCGAAGACCTGCATGGGCTGCCACACGACAATCAAGACGGACAGCCCGGCAATTCAAAAGCTCGCCGGATACGCGAAAGATCAGAAGCCCGTTCCCTGGGTCCGCGTGTACCAGATCCCGAGTTTTGTGTTCTTCAGCCACCGGACGCATGTTGAGACAGGCGCTACCTGCCAGACCTGTCACGGACCTGTCGCGCAACGGGAAGTGATTACCAAGGAAGTGGACACGTCGATGGGTACGTGCATGGACTGCCACCGGAAAAACAAGGCCAGCATCGACTGTACCTATTGCCACGAAGCACGTGGGCAATAAACGCTTAGTGCGTCATTGAGTAGATGAGGTAGTTCACGCCAATGCGGTACGCCTGCGAGGCGTACTTTTCCGGATACTGCGGGCGGTCCGCCCACTCCCATGCGTCGCCATGATCCTGATTATGCAGAATGCCCACCATCAGCCTTCCATGATCATCATAGATTCCCCGCCACTTGGGCTCGATACCGTCCTGCTCGTATAACGAGCCGCTGTAGAGGTACTGGGCGCCCGGCACCTGAAACTTGTTGTCGAGATCGTAGACGATGTGGAAAATCTGATCGCTGGGTTCGATATCCACCACCGCGCGGTCCGGGAAGACACGGCGCATACTGCGCATGAAAATCTCCCACTCGCGGGTGCCGTGGAAATCATCCACCATCAGGAATCCGCCGCGCAGCAGGTGCTCCCGCAACTTCGCGGCCTGCGCATCGGAGAGGTCCCAGTGCCCTACCTCGACCGCGTAAATCCAGGGCCAGTTGAAGATCTCGTCGGTATCGAGGTTCACCACTTCTTCTACTGAGCGCGCGTGAATCCGGGTGAGGCGGCGCACGCCTTGCACGAACTGGCGTTCAGCTTTGGGAGCATCAATGCCCCAACTGTAATACTGATAGCCCCCGCGCGGCCGCAGCCCAGCGCCCGTGTAAGTGGGATACCGCACGCGCGCAAAAGCCCATTCGGTCTTCTCGTCGCCATCGGGAGGTAGCGTAGACTCAGGGTGTTCGATTTCGTAGGGATAAGCTTCCACTCCCTGGTTGACAGCCCGGCCGGCCGCCCAGAGCGATAAACCCAGGAACGCCGCGGCTATTAGGTAACGAACTCCCATATCTCCAGCTTAACCGACAATTCGCTGTTTGTTGGACGTACCCGTTTCACTTTCTGGTAGCATCTATTTAGCGAACGTGAAACTTCGAATTCCACTCGCGCTCCTGAACTTCCTGCTGATTCAACAATTAGCGATTGCCCAGTTGTCGCCGGGTGGCCAGTACCCGGGCGGCCAGTATCCTCCCGGCGGTCAATACCCGGGTGGACAGTATCCGAATGGGGGTAACTATCCGCAGGGACAAGGCGGAGGCATCCCTATGCCGCGCCTGCCGGGCAGGAAGAGCAGCAGTAAGAAGGCGGCTGAAAAGAAAGATGCCATTCCCACGGCTACCACAAAAGGGATGGTGCGGCTGTTGGAGGATAAGCTGCTCACGCTCGAAGCCGAAGATCATAGAATCGTCCGCTTCCAGCTCAACGAAAACACCAAGTACAAGAAAGCGGATTTAAAAGATAAGACCGAGTTGAAGACGTCGGAAATCAAGCTCGGGGATCACATGACGGTGGAGTCCGTGCAGGATGACCAAGGCTACTTCTTCGCGCTGAACGTGATCTTTGACAAAGCCGGCAGTGAAGCGGACCGCGCCCATGCAAGCGTACCGGATGAGATTCTGAAGGTTCCTGGAACTTCCGGCGCGCCCGAGGATGAGCGTCCGAAACTGCGTCGCGCCGGGTCGAAAGACAAAGAGGAAGAGAAGGCGGACAAGCCAGCTGAAAAGCAGGCGAGGGCAGAAGCCGGTCAGGCGCCTGAGCCTCCAGAAGACAACCGCCCGAGAACAGTAGTGGTCGCCGCGGAGCCGCTCCGCGGAGTGGACGGTGAAGCTCCTCCGAAGATTAAGCGCGGCCGTCCGGCGCCGCGGAAGTCATCCTCGGAAGACGACACTGAAGAGATACCGGTCGCAGTGGCCAAGCTTCCGCCGTTGCCGAACGGGGAGCCACGCGCCGAAGCCGAGGCGCCTCGCGCTACGCTGCAACGGCGGCCTGCCGAGGAGCCGGAAGAGCGCGCGCAGGAAGATCCGCTTATCACCAAAGCCCGCGACGCATCTGAGTCTTACACTGAAACGCTACCGAATTACATCGCCACGCAGAACACCACCCGTTACGTCAGCACTACCACGAAGCCAAGCTGGCAGGCGCAGGATATCGTTTCAGCGGAAGTCATTTACGAGAACGGCAAAGAGCGCTATCGCAATCTCTCGGTGAACGGCAAGAAGACGAACAAGTCCATCGAGGAGATTGGGGGCTCGTGGTCCACCGGTGAATTCGCCTCCGTGTTGATCGACGTTTTCGCGCGCAGCACCAATGCTGTGTTCCACTCGCGCGGCAGCGATACGTTGAACAATCGAGCCACGGCGCGCTTCGATTTCTTCGTTAACCAGGAAAATTCGCATTGGACCGTACACGGCGCAGCCCAGTCTTACCGGCCCGCTTACAAGGGTGCTGTTTGGATCGACAAAGAAACCGGCCGCGTGCTGCGCATTGAAATGCAGTCCAGGCAAATGCCGCAAGACTTCCCCTTCGACAAGGTGGAGATGGCCTGCGATTATGACTTTGTGCGGTTGGGCACCATGACGCAGTTTTTGCTTCCTGTGCACTCGGAAAATCTCAGTTGCCAGCGCGGTACATCTGTCTGCAGCCGCAATTCACTCGACTTCCGGAACTATAAGAAGTTTGGCTCTGAATCGACCCTCATTTTGAAATAACGCTGAAGAAAACGGTACGCCTGATTTCGCGCGGCGGGTGGAAAATCGTGCTCGGCGTCCGGATACACAGCTTCCAGATGCTTGCCGCGAAATGCCGCCACGCACTCCCTGACGCCGTCTACGTCAAAGTTGGAATCCCGTAGCGGCGCGTTTACGAATAGCGCCCGGGGAGCCAGAGCCGCCAGCAGTTCCGGAAAATCGAACGGCATCCGCGCAGGATCTTTGCCATAGCGTTCGGCGATTCGCGGCATGTAGCCTTTGTGGCTCCAGCCGGTCAGGTCGCCGTGCATGTATTTGTGAAACGAAGTAAAGCCGCAACTGGTCACCAACGCGCGAACCCGTGAATCGAAGGATGCGAGGAAGAGCGTGTTGTGGCCGCCTAGCGAGTGGCCGATGCAGCCGATGGCGTCCCTGCGCACCTGCGGCAGCGACTCCAATAGATCTACGGCTCTCGAGTGATTCCAGATTGCCTTCATCGTCGTGCTGGCGTAGCCATGGGTGTAGGCGTCGAATTGGTATTCTCCGAAGTTGGGGTAGTCCGGTGCGAGCGTGACGAAGCCGAGATCGGCCAGTTCCGCGGCGTAATGCAGATTGGGTTTGCCGCCGAGGGCGGCCGGTTCGTCCTTTCCGATGCGCGTAGTCTGATGCAGACAGAGCATCGCCGGAGCCTTGCTGTGCAGCCCATGTGGCAGCAGCAGGTAAGCCGGCACGCGATCACCCGCTTCGCTCGCGTAGCTCAGCTTGATATGGGAATGGCGGCTCATTTCAAGCGGTTCGCTCTTCTCGATTTCCAATGCGCCGCGTGGGGTCTGAGGAAATTCTCCCATCACCTGTTCCATGCGTTTGGTAAGCGCCGACCGGACCGGCAGCGCGGCTGCGAGAAAGGCGCGTCTACTGTGCATCGCGCAGCACCGCAGGCTTCAAGGTCCATGCCTGCAGCCGTCCCAGTTCGAGAAGGCCCGGGGCACTGAACCCAACTGGGTGAATTGCCCAATTAAAGCTTTTCTCCGGTTCGTTCGAAATGTACTTCTCCACTTCCAGATTTCCTTTCTGCATGGTAATCGCAGGCGCTGTGGAATTTTCGTTCGCCGCCACCGTCGCCGCAAAGTCGGCCAGCGAAAGCCGCTCCGAGCCGATCCACACGACCGACGGCAGGCGGCCGTTGCGTTCCATGAAATTCACAGTGTCCGCCTTCGCGCGATCGAACATCGCCTTGGGTATTTCGCTGCTGCGCAGATTACTTTCGAACCGGGAGGTCGGACCTTCCACCGCCATGGGCTTCATGCCGAGCAGCGACTCCAAAAGCTCCGCGGCCGAATAGGCGCCGTCTTTTGTTTCCAGAAATGTGATGCGCTCACGAAGCTGACGGGCCGCAGCCGTGCGATCCACGGGGATTGGATTGACCGGTGGAGTATAGAGCTTCATCAGCTCCCTCGCGGTGACGAACTTTACTCCCGTAACGCCGAGGGCGTGCTTCACATAGGCGGAAAGAATGCGATAACAGCGTTCGGATTCCTCAGGCGTGCGGCGCTTCGGCCGCTGCCAGTCAGCCCGTTCACGGCTCGCGCCCTTGGCAAAATTGGCAGCGTCCCAGAACTCGGTGGTCACAAACTCGGTTGGATGATAGTAGGTGCTGATGACTCCGCCGCCCTTGGCGCGGAGTTCGGCCGCCACCTGATCGAAGCGCGCGAAGGTAGCCGGCACTTTCGCATCGGCATCCAGTTCAGGACGAATCAGAAAGCGCTGCATACCGAAGACATGAAACACGCCGCCAAACCAGAACGGCTGTGCGCGCAGTCCGACCTGACTGCCTTCATCCATGTACATTGGGATTCCCAGATGCAACAGGGCACGATAGCTCTGCGGTCCCCAGGAGCTGCCGGGCTGCCCGTAGCAACTGGGCGTCACACCGAAGATCCGTTGAATGTCCGCCACGCCGCGCCCTTCTCGCCGCTCGAATTCCGCCGCGCCATCCAGCCATCCCATGTCGCGTAAATACACAGCAGGCGCGGGCTGAATGCTATGGTTCTCGGCGTGGTATCCGATGTCGTGCCGGCCGAGCGCCTGGATCAGATCTGTCCTCTTTCGTTGTTCCAGCACCCGGGCTTTCTCGCCAACCACTTTAAACGTCGCGTGAACGCCGAGAGCGGTCAGGTCCGTTGCAATTCGCAGCGCCGCGTCGTCCGCGGCAGGCTCAATGTAGTCTTCCGTATCGAACCAGAGCACAACGTAGACGGGCCCTTCCGCGGCGGCGAGGCTCACCGCCATGCATAATAAAGTCAAAATGAGTCGTCGCATCTGCATCCTCGTTTTCCTTCTCCCGCTCCCCGGTCTTCAGGCGCAGCCAGCACAGGAAGCGGCTAAGTCGCTCGAATTCGTCAAAGCTAATTACACCAAATACGAATACGAGATCCCCATGCGGGACGGCAAGAAGCTATTCACGGCGGTTTATGCACCGAAGGACACTTCACAACGCTACCCTATCCTGATGACCCGAACGCCATACTCAGTAGCGCCCTACGGCGTGGATAACTACCGCTCGTCGCTCGGTCCATCCGAGAAGTTCCAAAAGGAGTTTTTTATTTTCGTTTATCAGGATGTGCGTGGCCGTTATCTTTCGGAAGGCGAATTTGTGGAGGTTCGGCCCAAGGGGACCGTGGATGAGAGCACCGACGCTTACGACACCGTCGACTGGCTGATCAAGAACGTTCCCAACAACAACGGCAACGCGGGAATCTGGGGCATTTCGTACCCGGGGTTCTACGCCACCGCGGCGACCATTGATGCGCATCCCGCACTGGTGGCCGCGTCCCCCCAAGCGCCTGTGACCGACTATTACATGGGAGACGATTCCTATCACAACGGCGCATTTTTTCTGGCGGCGAACTTTGGCTTCTATGCGAATTTCGGAAAGGGCAAGACCGAACCTGCCCTGCCGGACAGCAGCATCCCGCGCTTTGATTTCAAGAATCCAAACGGCTACGATTTCTACCTGCGATCGGGTCCACTATCGACTTTCAGTGAGAAATATCTCAAGAATCAAAGTCCTTACTGGAGCGAGCAAATTGCCCACACGAACTACGATCCGTTCTGGCGATCCCGAAACATTTCGCAGCACCTGGCGAATATCAGACCGGCCGTGCTGACAGTGGGTGGATGGTTCGACGCGGAAGATCTCTCGGGCCCTCTGAAGGTGTTTCGCAGCATCGAGAAGGCCAGCCCGGGCACGAACAACACGATTGTAATGGGACCGTGGTCCCACGGCGGCTGGGCTCGATTCGACGGCGATTCCCTGGGCAGTGTTCCTTTCAATGCGAAGACGTCTTTGTTCTTTCGCGAGAACATTGAATTTCCATTCTTCAATCACTACCTGAAAGGCAAGGCTGATCCGAAACTGCCCAAGGCATATTTGTTCGAAACGGGCACCAACCAGTGGCGCAAGTATGACCAGTGGCCGCCGAAGGATGCCCAGACTCGCACATTGCACCTCCGGGCGAACGGAAAATTATCGTTCGAAGACGGGCCCTCCGAAGGCTTCGATGAATACGTCAGCGACCCCAATAAACCGGTCCCTTACATCGGCTACGTCGCGCAGGGAATGGTCCGGGAATACATGGTGGACGACCAGCGTTTCGCCTCTACCCGCACCGATGTCCTCACTTATGAAACGGATGTGCTAGCCACCGACATCACGGTCGCCGGCCCTATTCATCCCACGCTGCGCGTTTCCACCACCGGCACGGATTCGGACTTTATCGTGAAGCTGATTGACGTTTATCCGAACGACGTCCCTCCGGCGGACAAGTTGGGCGGCTATCAGCAGCTAGTGCGCGGCGAACCGTTCCGCGGCAAGTTCCGCAACAGCTTCGAAAAACCGGAGCCGTTCACGCCCGGCAAGGAAACGACCATCGATTTCACGATGCCAGATATCAACCATACCTTTCGCAAGGGTCACCGCATGATGGTGCAGATTCAGAGCTCGTGGTTCCCTCTGATCGATCGTAATCCGCAAAAGTTCACGATCATTCCGGAAGCGAAGGCGGCCGATTTTCAGAAGGCAACGCAGCGTGTGTATCGCTCTTCCACCATCAGGCTGAACTAGCGCGGCGTTGGCGCGATTGATTTCCCTTCGACGCAGTCGTACGCACCAGCGGCGACGCTCTTATGTTCCTGCACCCCGGCGCCGGGCCATTCGATGACGACGCGGTCGGCCTTATCGCGCCTGCCGAGGCCGAACGTCAACGTAAGTTCGGATTGCGAAAGATAACTGGAGCCGGTCTTCACCATGCGTGACTGCGTGCCGTCCGGTGTGGATACGCGAACGACCGCACCGATCGCGTCCCGGTTCGACTTTGTCCCCACCAGCCGCAGGCGCAACGACCGGTTGCCGGATGTGACGTCATTGCGGTAAAGAAACGCAGGTCCTTGGTTCGTAGTAATGAGAACGTCCACGTCACCATCGCGGTCGAAGTCGCCGCAGGCGAGTCCCCGGGCTACTTTCGGAGCCGCGAATCCCGCTCCGACTTCGCGCGCTACATCGTGGAAATTCGCGTGCCCGTCGTTGAGAAAGAGGTGCGGCGGCTGCGCGTATCCCACGTTGCTGTGAATGTGCCGGACCGTCTCGTCAATGTGGCCGTTGACAGCGATCAAATCCAGATTCCCATCAAGGTCGGCATCGAGGAATGCGCAACCGAACCCGAGGCTGTTGCGCGACGCCTGGCCGATCCCGTTCTTCGAAGCTGCATCGGTGTAGGCTCCGTCGCGCGCGGGCCGGTACAAGGCCATTAGCTCATTGTCGAAATTCGTGATGGCAATCCCGGGCTTGCCGGAGTTATCAAAATCGCCGACATCGATTCCCATTCCTGCGCGCGCTTTCCCGTCGTCACTGAAGGCCACGCCGGCGCGAACGGCCGCGTCTTCAAAGGTCCCGTTGCGCATGTTCCGGTAGAGCTTGTTCGGCTGCGTGTCGTTCGCCACCAGGATGTCCGGCCAGCCGTCGTGGTCGTAATCCAGAAGAGCAACGCCCAGCGATTTTGAACTCGTGTCGAAGATGCCGCACTTCGCCGTCACATCTTCAAACGTTCCGTTGCCGCGGTTGCGGAACAGCCAGCAGGTAGAGCCGTGATAGGCCTCCGGCGTGCAGTAGGACTTGTGTTTGCCGTCCACACTGCAAAACACGTCGTGTTCCGCGGCCCACTTCACGTAGTTGCAAACGAAAAGGTCCAGGTGCCCGTCGCGGTCGAAATCAAACCACATGGCCGAAGTACTGAAGGCGCTGCGCCCGCCCAAGCCGGCCTTCTGGGTGACATCTATGAATGTGCCTTTGCCGGTGTTTTGAAAGAGCCTGTTTTGCCCGGCGCCGGTGATCAGGATGTCGGGGAAGCCGTCGTTGTTATAGTCGGCCACAGCAACTCCCAGCCCATACATCTCCGTTGCCAGTCCCGCGCGCACGGTCACGTCTGTGAACGTGCCATTGCCGTTGTTGCGATACAGCCGAAGCGTGCTCTTCTGTTGCTTATGGCCGGGCCAGTCCATCCCGTTCACCAGCAAAATATCGAGCCACCCGTCCCCATCGTAGTCCAGAAAAGCACACCCCGGACCCATCGTCTCCGGGAGATACTTCTCGCCGAACGCCCCACTGTTATGGCGGAATTGAATTCCGGCGGCTGCTGTTACATCCACCAGCCGGAAACCCGGTTGCGGGGCGGCCGCTGCCACGGCGCCAGCGCCCAGCAAAAATGTTCTGCGCTTCACGCGATGCTCACCAGCCCCTTGCGAATCGCGTACACGACAAGCTCCGCAGTGTTGTGAATCGCCAGCGTGCGCATAATATTGGACCGGTGCACCGCCACTGTATTCGCGCTCAGGCTCAACACCGTGGCAATTTCCTTGTTTGACTTTCCATGGACGATTAACTGCAACACTTCCAGTTCGCGCGAAGTCAGAGAATGTTCCCGTTCCCCTGTCTCCAACTGACCTAGCCGCGGATCCAGCATCTGGACGCCATTGGCCACCTGCTTGACCGCGTCCACAAGCTCCAGGTCCATGGCATTCTTCAGCAGGTATCCGCGAGCGCCTGCTTCCAGACAGGTATGAACATAGGCGGGTTCCGAATGCATGCTGAGAATCAGTACCGCTGTCTCCGGGCACTCTTTCAGTATTTGGCGGGTTGCCACGGCGCCGTTCATACTGGGCAGAGCGAAATCCATCACCACCACAGCGGGCCGAAGACGAATCGCTTCCTTCACCGCATCGTGGCCATCGCTGGCTTCGCCGACGACCACGATTCCGGGATCGTCTTCCAGCATGCGCCGGAATCCGTGCCTTACCAGTGCGTGGTCGTCCACCAGCAACACCGATATTTTAAGCTCCGGCATGCAACTCCTCCGCAGGAAGCGGAACGGTGAGCCGCACCAGGGCCCCTCCGCCATCGCAATCGAGAAATTCAATCCGTCCGTTCACCAGTTCGGCGCGCTCGCGCATGGAGACCAGGCCCATCCCGTGCCCTGGCTGTTTCCGGAAGCCAACGCCTCCATCTCTTACTTCCAGCACAATGGATGTCTGCAGGAACTTCATGTGCACTTCAGCGGTGGCCGATTTCGAGTGCCGGGCCACGTTATTCAGCGCTTCCTGCACGACGCGATACAGATGAACGGCAACACCGCGGTGAATCGGCAGACGATCGCCCTCCTTCTCGTATCGTATCCGGATTCCGGTCTGCTTCTCGAAACCGGGGAGGTACAAATCGAGAGCGCTCTCAAAGCCCACTTCGTCCAGGATCACGGGATGCAGCGCTTGAGACAGCGACCGCACTTTTTCGAGCGTAGCCTGGACAATCTCCCGTACCTCCTGGAGATCCGCGCGCAGGGCCGGTGATTCGGCTACGGCTTTGCGGTCGGCACGGTAGAGCATGGCGCCGATGGCGGTCAGGATCTGGCCGAATTCGTCGTGCAATTCCCTAGAAATCGAACGAAACGTGTTTTCCTGCATGGAGATCAATTGCCGCGCCAGCTCGCTGCGGCGTTGTGACATGGCGGCCACTTCCTCA
>JBDUEM010000258.1:0-10687 GCA_040002435.1 Bryobacteraceae bacterium | reverse complement strand
TTCGCCGCGCACTGGCTGCGGACGCGACTGACGCCGAGGCGTCCAATCAGTTGGGACTGCTGCTCGCCCGGCGCGGCGCGTCTGAGGAGGCCCGCCGTCTGTTCCAACAGGCCATCAGCGCGCGCCGGGACCATGCTGGCGCCATCAATAATCTGGGCGTTCTCTATCTGCAATTAAATCAGCGAAACGATGCGATTGCCGCATTTCAATACGGCCTGGAAGCCGCGCCCGAAAGCGATATACTGTACGTCAACCTGGCGAAAATCTTCGCACAGGGCGGGGACCGCGAGAAGGCAAAACAAGTAATGCACCGGCTGCTGGAACGCGACCCCGAAAACGGAACAGCGCGGAAAATGCTGCGCGAATTGGAATCCCAATGACTGGCGTATTCCTGCTATTGCTTCTCGCCAACGGTGATATCGAAAGGCTCACGCGCCAAATCGCCGCATCCGGCCGCGTACTGCAAATTGCCGTGTCCGATTCGGAGCGCGTCGCACCAGGGCCGCAGATTGCTCCTGGGGCACCTCCATTGTTAAGCTTCCGTTTCTTCGAAGGGAAACAGCGGCATCGCTTTGGAGATATGGATCTGGTTCTGGACGATGCGGGTCATTAGCTTTTTTCTTGCTGCTTTCGCCTATGCCCAACCCGACGCCCTCACATCGGGAGTCTCGCAGTTCCAGCGCGGAGACTACGCCGCGGCGCGCCAATCTTTGGAGAAAGCCCCGGATGGCGAGGAAACCCGGACTTTCCTCGCCCTTACCAAGGCGGCACTCGGCTTGTGTCCGGAAGCGGTGCCGGAACTGAGCGTGCAATTCGAGAAGAATTCAAACGCGGATCTGCGCCGCCTGGCCGGGCTTGCGATGGCGCAATGCCAGGCGGCGCAGAACCAGATCGCCGCAGCCGTCCAGACCACCGCACGTCTGCAGGCGCTCTACCCCAGTGATCCTGATGTCCTTTATCAGTCGGCGAAAGTGCACATGAAAGCGTGGAACAATGCCGTGTTTCAGATGTATCAGAACGCTCCCTCGTCCTTTCGCGTGAATCAACTCTCCGCCGAGATATTGGAGATTCAGGGCAAGTACACGGAAGCCGTTGCGGAGTATCGCAAGGCGCTCGCGAAGAGTCCCTCATCGCTGAATCTTCACTTCCGCCTGGGCCGCGCCTTATTGCTGCAGTCGCACGAAACTGCCGCGCTGGCTGACGCGCGCAAGGAGTTTGAAGCCGAGCTCGCCCTCAATCCCGCGGATGCAGCCGCCGAATTTCAAGTGGCCCAACTGCTGATCGCGGAGCAGAATAACCAGGAGGCAGCCCAACGGCTGGAGCGGGCTCTTTCCCTCAACCCTGATTTTGCGGAGGCCGCTGTGGCCCTGGCGCGCCTCCGCCTCCAGGATAAGCGACCGGCTGAGGCTATCCGGTTACTAGAGCATGCTGTGGAAATGCAGCCTCGGAATGAATCGGCCCGATACAGCTTGATGCTGGCCTATCGCAATGCGGGCCGGGCCACGGACGCCCTTCAACAGAAAACAGAACTCGACAAGTTGCAGAAAGCGCCCGAGGGCGAATTTTCCGATTTTTTACGGCGCCTCGGCGAGAAGCCGAAACAGCCGTGAGCAAATGGGCTCTTTTTCCCCTCTTTGCCCTGCTGGCGGAGACGCCACCAGCTACTGACTTTCACAATGTGGCCGCAAAGTCTGGTCTGTCGCACGTCTTCCCGAACGGAGGTACGAAGTCAAAACAGGACATCATCGAAACCACCGGCAGCGGCGTCGCCGTCATTGACTACGACAACGACGGATTGCCCGACATCTTTCTAATCTCGGGTCCCGGCAGCACCAACCGTATGTACCGCAATATGGGTAGTGGCCGCTTCGAAGACGTTACCGCGAAGCTTCACCTCACGCACAGCGGCTGGGGGCAAGGCGTCTGCGCCGGCGATTATGACAACGACGGTTTCACGGATCTGTTTGTCACCTACTGGGGCCAGAATGTCCTATACCGCAATCGCGCCGGAAAGGACTTCGACGAAGTAACCACATCCGCCAATCTGCTTCAGGATCGTGTCCGCTATAACACCGGCTGCGCTTTTCTCGACTACGACAACGACGGTTACCTCGACTTATTCGTCGCCAACTATCTCAAGTTCGACCCAGCCACCAATCCCAAGCCTGGTGACAACCCATATTGTTGGTATCGCGGCATTCCCGTCAGTTGTGGTCCACGGGGCCTCCCGTTTGACCGCAACATTCTCTATCACAACAACCGTGACGGCACATTCACTGACGTTTCCGAATCGTCCGGCATAGCCACACCGTCACAAAACTACTCACTCGGGGTCCTTACGGGTGATTTCAACAATGACGGCAAGATGGACATCTACGTAGCCTGCGACCAAACTCCGTCGATTCTCTACATCAATCAAGGCAATGGAAAGTTTTTGGACGAAGCCCTGCTGCGCGGCGCGGCCATGGACGAAAACGGCAAAGCGCTGTCCGGCATGGGTGCCGCTGCGGCGGATTACGACGGCAACGGATGGCTCGACATTTTTCGCAGTAACTTTTCCGACGAGCGCGAGACCCTCTACCGCAATAACCGCAATGGTGATTTCGAGGATGCCACCCAAAGTGCCGGAATGAACCG
The DNA here is from genome assembly GCA_040002435.1 of Bryobacteraceae bacterium. Classification (GTDB taxonomy): domain Bacteria; phylum Acidobacteriota; class Terriglobia; order Bryobacterales; family Bryobacteraceae; genus JANXXV01. The sequence goes on along the minus strand of JBDUEM010000258.1, from coordinate 8,050 downwards.
TAACACAAGATTTGTCGGTTGGGGCTGCGGCTTCCTGGATATCGACAACGATGGGTGGAAAGACCTTCTGTTGGTAAACGGGCATGTGTTCCCGGAAGTCGAGCGGCTGAACATCGACGTCCACTACAAAGACCGTGCCATTCTCTATCGCAACAATGGCACCGGAAAATTCACCGACATCTCCGAGTCCTCCGGACCTGGCATTCTGGAGCGCCACTCCGCACGCGGCGCTGCATTCGGCGATCTCGATAACGACGGCGCCATAGAAGTCGTCGTCAATAATCAGAATGAGGCGCCAACATTGTTGAAGCTATCGTCCAAGCCGGCAGGCAACTGGATCACCGTGAAGCTGACGGGCACAAAATCAAACCGGAGCGCGATCGGCGCCCGCGTTCGTGTCGTCGCCGGGCAGCATGTGCAGACCGATGAAGTCCGAAGCGGTGGCAGTTATCTGTCGCAAAGCGACTTCCGCCTGCACTTCGGCATAGCCAATGCCGGAAAGGTGGACCGCATCGAAGTCGACTGGCCCGGTGGAAAACACCAGGTTGAGAACACGTCGCAAGTGAACCGCGTGATTGAGGTGACGGAGAAATGAAGAACGTTGTTCTACCTGGTGGCCGCGAGGTCCCGGCCTTAGGCTTGGGCACCTGGAAAATGGGAGAGGATTCGCGCCGCCGCACCGCGGAAAGTGCCGCCCTGCGCCGGGGCATTGATCTCGGCATGACACTCATCGATACTGCGGAAATGTATGGCGACGGCGGGGCCGAAGAAGTAGTGGGCGAGGCCATTCAAGGTCAACGCGACGCCGTCTTCCTGGTTAGCAAAGTCTACCCGCACAATGCGACACGGCGCGGAACCATCGCCGCCTGCGAGCGAAGTTTGAAGCGCCTTGCCGTCGAAAATATCGATCTCTACCTGCTGCATTGGCGCGGCTCCGTCCCCTTGAGCGAAACCCTGGATGCATTCCAGGAACTGAAACAGTCAGGAAAAATTGGCGCATTTGGCGTCAGCAACTTTGACACCTCTGATATGCAGGAAGCCTGGGCTTTGTCCGGCGGCAAGGACATAGCGACGAATCAGATCCTCTATAATTTGACCCGCCGCGGTGTGGAACACAATCTGTTACCCTGGTGCGCCGCCCGCGGCATACCTGTAATGGCGTACTCCCCGGTGGAACAGGGCAGGCTCATTCGTGATCGAAAGCTCTTGAATCGGGATGCAACACCGGCGCAGGTCGCACTGGCTTGGCTTTTAAGGAAGGAAGGGATCATCGCAATCCCGAAATCCTCCGACGTTCATCATGTCGAAGAGAATCGGGATGCGATGGATTTAGTGCTTACCGCAGAAGAACTTTCACTGCTTGACAAAGCGTTTCCCCGGCCCAAGGAAGCCAAGCCGCTGGAAATGCTGTAGAACTAGATAGCCTCACCGGAAATCTTGCCATATAACGGATCGGCTGTATTTACACGGTCCAGATTGGTGCCCACATCATCAGCGACGTATGAATCTGTGGTATCCGATTTCCCTTCTCCGCCTTTTTGAAGCCGGCGGGCTATCTTATCCTGCCGTTTCTCCTTGCGGTTCTGCTCTTTTTGACGTTTTTCAAATGTGGTTGCTCCACGACCGGCCATAAGTCACCTCACTCGATTTGATTTCACAGCTCACACAGAAGCGCGCCCCGCCAAGAGGAGGACCGGGAAGGTTCCTCTCTCGGGAGGCGCACCCTATACTAACTTCAGGAAGGCTATTACGATCTAACGGCGGGACCCGCGTCCGCCGCTTCCCCCACGGCCGCGGCTCTGGTATCCGCCACCACCGCCCCCCCCGCCACGAAAACCACCGCCTCCGCCACCTGCTGGCTTGGGGCGCGCCTCGTTTACGTTCAGGGCTCTGCCATTCAACTCAGCACCGTTTAGGGCTGAAATGGCTGCGTCCGCTTCATTCCGATTCGACATTTCCACGAATGCAAATCCTCTGGGCTGACCTGTGTCACGATCGGTTATCACGCTTACGCTGTCGACCGTGCCAAACGGCGCGAATGCCGCTGACAGGTCGTCCTGAGTGGTCTGGAAATTCAGATTCCCCACAAAAATTTTGGTCACTCTATTGCTCCTTCAGAAAGATCGACGCTCGATCCCGGTCTACGTAGAGAACCGGACCCGAAGGAGCGGCACAGGAGAGGCCAGAGATGCAATCGCAGAAAAGCTTATCGCCTTCCTGTATCTGAGTATAGCAGCACATTTCAATCCCGTAAGCAGGGGAGATTCCGGCTCATTCCGCCAAGTGGCGGGAACATAAGGACTAAATTGTTGTAAAATATCCTTTCTTAACACACGAAATCCGCCGGAGATCAGCGGCGCCCACTTACGACCTGACGCATGATCGAGAGCACAACTACCAAGAGCACCATCAGTACGACGACGCCTCAAACGGGCATGTCACGGTTGCTGGCCCTCGATGCCTTTCGCGGCGCCATCATCGCCTTGATGGTGGTTGTGAACGATCCTGGCAGCGGCCGCGACGCTTACGGTCCACTCCAGCATGCCGAGTGGAACGGCTGGACCATCACCGATGTCGTGTTCCCCTCGTTTCTGTGGATCATCGGAGTCGCCATCACCCTTTCTCTGGCGAAACGGATGGAAGCCGGCGTTCCCCGCTCCCAGCTGTTTAGCCAGATCCTCCGGCGCGGCACCATTCTGTTTGTCCTGGGCCTGCTCCTGTATCTCTTCCCCAGGTTCGATTTCTCCACCATGCGTGTGCTCGGCGTTCTGCAGCGTCTGGCCATCTGTTACGTCATCGCATCAGCCATCTATCTCACCACCAGCATCCGCGGCCAGGTAATCTGGATTGTCTCGTTGCTCGCTTCGTATTGGTTGTTGATGACGCTGGTGCCCGTGCCCGGATGCGGCGCAGGACATCTCGATGTGGACTGCAATCTGGCGCACTATGTTGACCGCATTATCCTCGGCGCTCATAACTATCGTTCCACCAAGACCTGGGATCCGGAAGGAATCGTCAGCACGATTCCGGCGCTGGCGACGGCGCTATTTGGGATCATGGCCGGCCATATTCTCCGCCTGAAGCGCGATTTGGCCGAACGCACCACCTGGATGTTCTTCGCCGGAAGCCTGCTGCTGGCCGCGGGTTTGATCTGCGATATCTGGCTGCCCATCAACAAGAAGCTCTGGACCAGTTCGTTCGCCCTCTTCATGGCTGGATTGGATTTCATCATGCTCGCGATTTCCATCTGGTGGATCGACGGCATGGGCCGCCGGCGCACGGTCCGGCCCCTGATAGTCATGGGAATGAATCCCATCGCCATATACCTGGCGTCGGAGTTCCTGGACGTTTCGTTGGGATCCATCCGAGTCCAATCGGGCGCTTCCACCATTAGCCTGCACACCTGGATCTATCAGCACGCGTTCGCGCCGCTCGCTTCCCCGGCAAACGCCTCCCTGCTTTATTCGCTCGCCTACGTGGGACTGATGTTCCTGATAGCGTACTTCATGTACCGGCGCCAGTGGATTGTGCGAGTCTAAATAGTTGCGGAGGCGACATGGGTCTGAACGAACGGCGAAAAATAAAGGAACTGCAGGATGTCACGCTACCGGAGCGTGTGAAGGAGATCGAGGAGATTTGCGGCGCGCCCATCCCCTACGACGTGGACTGGGACAGCTTCTCGGATGACCTGGAGGCCTTGAATTTCATGGACAATCTTTCCTGCCATCGGCTCAACATGGCCCTGCGTGTCATCTGCCAGGACGACATGGGCAAGGAAGCCGTCCGCGACACCCTCAAGAAGGTCAAGCTGAAGAACGTGAAAACAAAGCCCGAGATGTCCATTGCATTTGCAGGTGGCGCGCTCGAAATGCACTGTGCCTACGCGCTTCGTACCGAGGGCATGTATAGCGACAATGAGATCCGCGAACTGTTGATGAAGAATTTGTAAATAAGATCGTGCAAACGCTGTCCACCATCCTGCTGTTGGCCGCCACCCTAACTCCCCCCAGAGCCGTGTGGACCGGACCCTCAGTCACTCTGCTGGGTGGCCCTTCAAAGGACGGCAAGTGGTTATCGTACGTGGAGCGGGGCGACCTTGCGTTGCGCGAACTGGCGACTGGCCGCACGGTGCTGGTCACCAGGCGCCCCGCCGCTTCGAAAGAATTCGCGTATTTTTCAACCATTTCGCCGGATTCGCGGCGCATCGCCTATGCCTGGTTCAACGAACTCGGCTTCTATGAACTGCGCGTCGTGGATCTTGCAGGCGGCGAGCCCCGCACCGTCTTCCGTAATGAAGAGGCCGGATTCGTTCAACCGTGTGCCTGGTCGCCTGACGGAAGCCAGATCCTGACGCTGCTCTTCCGCAAGGACAACATCAGCCAGATCGTAATGCAGCCCGCGGCCGGAGGACTTCCCAAGGTTCTGAAGTCATTAAATTGGGTCTATCCCAAGAAGATGGATCTCTCGCCCGATGGCCGGTGGATCGTCTACGATTCCTTTGCCGCGGAGGGCGCGGGGGAGAGAACTATCTACCTGCTGGCCGTGGACGGCACGAAGGAGCGCCGCCTGATCTCCGAGCCGGGCGAGCACCTGTTTCCCGCGTGGACCCCGGACGGCCAGAGCATCGTGTATTCCAGCGGGGTCGACGTACGCGTGCTGAACGTTGCGCATGGACAGTCGCGGTCCATCGCTAATAATCTCGGCCGCGTGGTGCCGCTGGGCATCACAAGCGATGGGACATATTATTACGGGTTGCGCACCGGTGGCACGGACGTCTTCGCATCGGAAGTTGGCGGAAGCCAGCCGCGTCCGGTCAGTATCCGCTTTCCCGGCCGCAACTCCCACCCGGCATGGTCGCCCGATGGCCAATGGCTAGCGTTCCTGTCCCGCCGGGGCACCGAGACGTTCGGTGAAGAGACCCGCGTGCTGGTTCTTCGTGCCGCCAAGGGTGACGAGGAACGCGAAGTGGCTCCGAAGCTGGCCCGCATGGATTCCCCTCATTGGACCTCCGATGGAAAAGCCATCCTGGTGCACGGCACGGATCGGCTCGGCCGCGAAGGCGCCTACCGGGTGGATATCGAAACCGCGGCCGCTTCACGCGTGCCCCAGTCGCCCGACACGTGTACTTCGGCAGCCAAGGCGTTTCTCTGTGGAACAGAGCTTCGCGTCGGCGCGGAACGCTATGAAACAACGCTTGCCGAACCAATCGAACTGGCGTGGGCTCCGCAGGGCGGCGCAATCCTCGTCGGCGATGGCGTCCGCCTCGTGCGCATCCCTTTGGATCATTCTCCGGTGCAGAAGATCGATGCGCCTCCCGGCGTCTCAATCCATCCTAACGGCCGCACCATAGCCTACACCGCCGGTTCCACCAGTTCCGAAGTCTGGTCCCTGAAGCTTCCATGATCCCCGCGGCTGCCTGGATCTTGTTTAGTGCCGCAATGGCGCAGGCGCAGGTTCCACTCGGTTTGGATACCTATCTTCCCGCGCCGGAATCCAATCCGTTGTCTGCCGAAAAGGTCGCGCTGGGGCGAAAGCTTTTCTTCGATAAACGGCTCTCCCGCGATGGCTCCATCGCCTGCGCTACCTGTCACGATCCTAAGCACGCTTTTTCAGACGAGCGTCCCGTCGCGCTGGGCGTGGGTGGAAAAAAAGGAACCCGCCGCAGCCCGCGCATCGCAAATCGCGCATACGGAAAATCATTTTTCTGGGATGGTCGCGCCGCCTCCCTGGAGGAGCAGGCTGGCGGACCCATTGCCAATCCGCTGGAAATGGATCTGCCGGTAGCCGACGCCGCCTCACGCGTCGGAGTAACCGAACAGGAACTGCGCCAGGCGCTGGCCAGCTACGTCCGCACCATTCTTTCCGGCGACTCTCCCTATGACCGGTACATTGCAGGCGATCGCGCAGCCTTGAACGCGCAGGCGCAGGATGGTTTGAAAATCTTCCGTGGAAAAGGTGGTTGCATCGCCTGCCATGTTGGGCCGAATCTTACGGACGAGCGATACCACAACACGGGAGTTGGCGCTGGAGATGAGGGCCGAGCCAAATGGTCAGGCCGGCCCGAAGATACAGCAGCCTTCAAGACGCCGAGCCTCCGCGATGTGGCCGCCGCGCCGCCCTACATGCATGATGGTAGCCTTGCGACACTGGAAGACGTAGTGGAACATTACAATCGCGGCGGCCATGCCAACCCGCATCTTGATACCGAATTGCACGAACTCCAACTGACCGCTGCCGAAAAGTGCGCACTGGTCGCGTTCCTCCAGTCGTTGAGCGGGACCATCAGCGAAGGAAGATGACGCTTTCTCTCCAGGAAGAAACGTTCCACGGACGCCGCGCCTGGGTGCTCTCGAACGGCCTGATGCGCGTGAGCGTGCTTTCTGGAGGAGGCCACATCGCGGAAGTCCGTCTGTTATCGGACGATCCTAGGAAGAACCTAAACCCGATGCGTGTGCCGCACTATCCCACCATCGAACCGCAGCAGTACGACGACGCGAAACACAACTCGCTCTACGGCGCCGATCCGCACCGCTGGGTCCACAGCGGCTACATGGGCCACATGCTCTGCTTTCCCGAATACGGTCCGCCGTCACGGGACGAAGCGCTCGCCGGGCTGGGCAACCACGGCGAAGCCCCAATCGTCGAGTGGCATCGCATGGACGCGGACGCAACCTCGCTGCGCTACGGCGCAGATCTGCCGAAGACGCAGTATCGGGTGGAGCGCTCGATAACCGTCGCCGCTGGAAGCCGTGTGGTCCGCGTGCAGGAATGGGTGGAGAACCTGATCCATAGCGACCGTCCGATGAACTGGATGCAACACGCCACCTTCGGACCTCCGTTCATCGAACCCGGCAAGACGGTCCTGGACGCATCGGCCACACGGGTCTTGACGGCAGACGGCGCCGGTTCAGTGTGGCCCCACGGTGTAAATGGCGATCTCCGCGTTTTCCAATCCAAGCCACACTCGGGGAGCTACGCCGCGCTGCTTCTGGACCCCACACGCAGCGAGCAATTCTTCACGCTCTACCATCCGGACTACCGTGTCCTCATTGGGTACACTTTCCCCAGCGAAGGCAATCCGTGGCTGGCCGACTGGCAGGAGAATCAAATGGCAACAGCCATTCCGTGGGACGGAAAAACCATCGCGCGGGGCCTCGAATTCGGGTCGTCTCCGTTTGCCGAGGGGCTGCGCGAAAGCGTCGAGCGGGCGTCGCTGTTCGATACGCCGTCGTACCGATGGATCGGCGGAAAGCAGCGTCTGGAGACGGAGTTCTCCATCTTCCTCGAGGAAATCCCCGAAGGCTTCCAGGGCGTGCAGGATGTCCAGACGCGCGCCGGCGTGCCCTATGTTTTGCCGCGAAACAAATCGACGGCCAACCAGAGCCAGGCCGCGATGAAGGCGATCCCTCCCAGCGGCGTCACGGCTCCCAGCGTCCGCACTCCGGTCAGCGCCAAGGCGTAGAGGCTTCCGGAGAACAGCAGGATTCCCGCAAACAGCAGGACGCCCACGGTATTTGCCGCTCTCGGCGCAAGCAGAGGAGCAACCAGCAATCCAAGCGCATGCACGAAGTGATAGAAAACCGCTTTCTCCCAGATGCCCATCGAATAGGCGTCCAGACGCTCTCGAAGCGCATGCGCCCCAAAAGCGCCCGACATTACCGCAAGCCCCAGCATCACCGCTCCAATCGCAGACCAGTTCATCACTACCAGTCTTGCATTAGAATCGTCGGTATGAGACGCGTCATTGTTCTCACGTTCCTCTCCGCCTTGGCTGCGTCAGCTATCGACAGTGAAGAGGCCATGGCCCGGCATCTTCTCCAAGAACTCGGCAAGAAGTGGACGATCGTCGAAACGCCCGAAGCGATCGCAGCGATCGCGCAGAGTCTCAGCGCAGAGGGGTGGATCGAGGTAAAAACCGTCCAATCCGAGCAACCGCTGGCGAACACTCTTCCCGGTGGAATCGTTTATGTTAGTACCGGTTTGATCCAGTCCGCAACCATGGGAGAACTGGCGGCGCTTCTTGCGCATCAGATCGCGCACGTCACCGCGA
>JBDUEM010000257.1:0-10953 GCA_040002435.1 Bryobacteraceae bacterium | reverse complement strand
GGACGAAACACCGGAGGGACGTTCCGTTGTCGTGCTGGCCAAAGAGAAATACGGGCTGCGTGGACGTGAGATCTCAGCGCACGACACCGAATTCATTCCCTTCACCGCACAGACGCGCATGAGCGGCGTGAACATCGACGGACGGCAGGTGAGAAAAGGGGCCACCGAATCGGTGCGCAAGTATATTGAGGCCCGGGGTGGCTCGTTCCCGAAGACCGTCACCAGTGTGACCGACAACATTGCCCGCAGTGGCGGAACACCGCTTGTCGTGGTGGAAGACTCGCACGTGCTGGGAACCATCCACCTCAAGGACATCGTGAAGGGTGGCATGCGGGAGCGGTTTGACCAGATGCGGCTGATGGGGATCCGCACCGTGATGATCACCGGCGACAATCCATTGACCGCGGCGGCGATCGCCACGGAAGCCGGCGTGGACGACTTCCTGGCGCAAGCAACGCCGAAAGACAAACTGGACCTCATCAGGAAGGAACAGGCCAGTGGGCGGCTGGTGGCGATGACCGGCGACGGCACAAACGACGCGCCGGCATTGGCTCAAGCCGACGTCGGGGTTGCCATGAATACGGGAACCATGGCGGCGAAGGAAGCCGGCAACATGGTGGATCTGGACAGCAATCCCACCAAACTGATTGAAGTGGTTGCCATCGGAAAGCAGCTTCTCATCACGCGCGGAGCCCTCACCACGTTCTCCATCGCAAATGATGTGGCAAAATACTTCGCCATCATCCCTGCCATGTTTACGCTGACATATCCGGCACTGGCGCGGTTCAACATCATGGGGCTGCACAGCCCGCAGAGCGCCATCCTGTCGGCGGTGATTTTCAACGCGTTGATTATTATTGCGCTCGTACCGCTCGCCCTGCGCGGGGTAAAGTATCGTCCACTATCGGCCGGCGCGCTTTTGCGGCGGAATCTGTTGATCTACGGAGTGGGCGGTGTCATTGTTCCCTTCCCTGGTATCTGGATCATCGACCGCCTGCTTGGAATTTTGCATCTTGCGTAAGGAGAAATTGACATGCTGAAAGAACTGCGGACCGCCTTCCTCATCACCCTGATTTTTACTGTAATCACAGGACTGGTCTATCCACTGGTAATCACCGGGATTGCACAGACAGTTTTCACGAAGGCGGCAAACGGAAGCCTCATAGAGGCGAACGGAAATGTCATCGGGTCCGCGCTAATCGGCCAATCCTTCGTCAAGCCTGAATACTTTCACCCGCGGCCGTCAGCGGCGGGTCCCCAAGGATACGACGCTGGGGGTTCGTCCGGCTCTAATCTCGGCCCGACAAACCCAGCCCTGGAGAAGCGATTGCAGGAATCGGCCGCCGCTTTCCGAAAGGAGAACCCGAGCTTCACAGGCCCGATTCCTGCGGATGCCATCACCACCTCGGCAAGCGGCCTCGACCCGCACATCAGCCCGGCCAATGCACAGGCCCAAGCCGCGCGCATAGCGGCCGCCAGGAAAATGACCTCTGAGCAAGTCAGCGCGCTGGTGAGTCGATTTACCGAGGAAAGGCAACTGGGCATCCTAGGCGAGCCGCGTGTCAATGTACTCACCATCAACATGGCGCTGGACAACGAGGCGCCGGTGGTGAAGTGAATGGGAGCCTCTGACTATTGCCGGCCCTCGCCAGACGAACTGCTGCGCCGCGCGGAGGCCGAGGAATCGCAGGCCGGACGCGGGAGGCTGAAGATCTTCCTCGGATATGCACCACGAGTTGGAAAATCCGTGCGCATGCTGGATGAAGCCTTTCGCCGGCAAAAACGCGGGCAGGATGTTGTGATCGGCTCCATTCAGCCCCGGGGGCTAGAGGAACTTCGAAGCCGCCTGGGCAACATCGAAGTAGTCGGGGATGGCACCCTGGATCTGGCTGCTATTCTGCAACGAAAACCGCATGTCTGCCTGGTTGACGAGTTGGCGCTGAGCAATCCCCCGGGCCGCGGACACGCCAGACGCTGGCAGGACGTGTTGGTACTTCTCGAACATGGCATCACGGTTTTGACGGCCCTCAACCTCCAGCACGTGGCAGAACAACAGGAGGCGGTGGAACGCATCACAGGGATGCGTGCGGCGAACTCAGTCCCGGAGGACTTTATCCGCCGCGCCGATGAGATCGTGATTGTGGATGTGCCTCCCGAAGAAGTGACGTTAGGCCGCAGGCAACCTTCGCAGATTGAAGAGCTGTCGCAGCTGCGCCAACTGGCTCTGCTGCTGGCAGCAGAAGTAGTAGAGCTTGAGTTGCAGCGCTATATGGATCTGCACGGAATCCAACAATCCTGGGGAACACAGGAACGGATTCTGGTGTGCATCACACCGCGCAGCAACGCTCGTCGCATGATCGAAAGCGGCAGTAGAAACGCGGCTTCGTTTCACGGCCAGCTATTCGTGGTCTACGTAATCCAGCCCGATCTCACCCGCGAGTTACAGGAATCGCTGGAGGCTAATCTCGACCTCGCCAGAAAATTGGGCGCCGAACTTCACATCATCGACTGCGGCGATCCAATCGGTGCGATCCTGGAGTTTGCGCGGACTCACCGCATCACGCAAATCTTCGCTGGGCATTCACAGCGGCGCCGCTGGTCGCTCTGGAACTCCAATCCACTGGACCGCCTGATTCAGGCAGCGGAGGGAATTGATGTCCGCATCTTTCCACATCCTCACACCCGCTAAGAACAAAGGCTCGCTTACCGTCTATCTGGGCTACGCCGCTGGCTCTGGAAAAACGTATCGGATGCTCGAAGAAGCCCAGAAGCTGAAACTGGTTGGGATCGATATCGCCATCGGCTATTTTGAACCACATGGCCGCAAAGACACCATAGCCAAGACGGAAGGCCTGGAAACCATCCCGCGTAAAACCATTCACTACAAGGGCGCGGTTTTCGAGGAAATGGATACCGAGGCAATCCTAGCTCGAAACCCCACGGTGTGCCTGGTGGATGAGTTCGCGCACACAAATGTTCCGGGGTCAACGCGGGCCAAGCGATGGGAAGATGTCGTAGTGATCCAAGAGGCCGGCATTGACGTTTTGACTACCCTGAACGTCCAGCATTTGGAAAGCCTGAACGATCAGGTGTGGCAGGTGACCGGCATTCGTGTTCGTGAGACCGTTCCCGATTGGGTGGCTCGAAGCGCTGACGAACTAGTGATGGTGGACGTGACGCCCCGGGCCTTGGTTCACCGCCTGGAGCGAGGCGTCGTCTACGCACCGGAAAAGGCGAAGCACGCGCTGGAGAACTTTTTCACGGAAGCGAACCTCACTGCCTTGCGGGAAATCGCGCTGCGGCAGGCGGCACATCAGGTGGAGGACCGGCGCGAGGACCACGTGGAGGATCGAGTGATCCCTATCCGGAATCCAATCCGTGACGTTCGGATTCTCCTTTACCTGACAGCCGACCCGGCCACCGCCGGACTCATCCGCAGAGGCAAGCGCGTGTCCGACTATCTGCACGGCGAGTGCTTCGCGGTGACAGTAGCCAAAGATGTGGAAATGACCGGGATGCCGGCCTCTGAGAGGGAAAAGGTGGAGCGGCACATCGGCTTCGCTCGAAACCTCCAGATAGACACGAAGGTAATCGCGGCGCCGGACGTGGCCAAAGCTCTGACCGAATTTGCAAACCAAAACCGGATCACACAACTATTCCTGTGCCGCGATGTCCGGGACCGTGATCGCATTATCGAAAATGCGAAAGACCTCGAAATCACTGTCGTCGCGGAACGGCAGCGCTAACCCAACCGGAAATCGTCGTGTGCACCCTGAGGCTTCACATCACGGTAGGAAAACTTAAGCAGCGGCGGCGCCACAATCGTACTGAAGACTGCCATACAGACCACAACGCTGTAAATCGGCTTCGCAATCACGCCCATGCTCAGTCCAAGCTGCGCCACCACCATTCCCACTTCTCCTCGAGGCACCATGCCCAAACCGATCCGCAACATATCGGCTTTGCCCAAACTGTAGGCACCCAGTCCGCATCCGATCAGTTTCGATAAGACAGCGGCGGCAAGAATAATCAGCATGAGCATGAGCGTCGATCGATCAGCGAGGGCGGCCAAGTCGATGTGCAGCCCGATCCCCGCCAGGAAAAACGGCACGAGCAATTCGGAGATACCTGAAGCGAGATCGTGCACGCGGCGGTTCACCGTTTCAGCCAGCGTCATTCCGGCAAGAAATGCGCCGATGATGGCGGCGACGCCGGAAAACACAGCCACAACACTCAGTGCAAAAAGAATCAGTAGCGCGAAATTAAACTGCACCTCGCCGGCATGAAGAGTTGCCTCCACTTTTGGAACGATCTTCCCCATCGCAGCTGTGCCGTAGCGGATCACAAGGAGAATGAACCCTACTGCGACCGCAGCGGTGAGGGCAAGCTGCAGGTAGTCCACAGATCCCTTGGCGAGACTGCTCACCACCGCCAGCACCAGCAGACCCAGCACATCATCGATAACAGCCGCCGCGATGATGATCTGGCTGGCACGGTGCCACAGAAGACCTTTTGCGGTCAAAACCTGCGCCGTGATGCCGACGCTGGTGGCCACCATGGCCGCGCCGACAAACAGAGCTTCAATTTGAGGTGCGCCCCAGGCGCGAAGAATATACCATCCCATTGCGAGCGGCACTGCTACGCCGACGGCCGCAACAAGTAAGGCAGTTCCGCCGACGCGCGTGAGGTCGGACGCTTTCACTTCGAGTCCCACCCTAAATAGCAGGAACATGACTCCAAGCTCGGCAAGGGATTTCAGCAGGTCGTTTGGCTGCACCCAGTTCAACAGACTGGGACCAATCAGGACACCAGCAAGAATCTCACCCACAATTCCAGGCTGCCCCATCGCCTCGAACAATTCAGCAAGAAGTTTAGCGGTACCGAAGATGATCAGCATCGCCAGAGGCATCTGTACGGCCTCTGGCATGCTGTTGACGGAAAAAAAGCTGAGAAGAGGGAAGGCGGCGCCAATAATCATTTAGTCGTCTGCGGGAGAGAAAAGGGGTTGGAGCGCTGCTGTCCAACCCCGCACTGCCTACTTGCGATTCTGAAACCACGTGAATGATGCCGCCGCAGCAGTGCCAATCGCCACAGCAAACACCGGAGCGCCATAAGAAAGAAGCAACAGCCAGGCAAGGATACATGCGGCCAGGAAATAGGACCACTTCATTGTTAGTGCCATAACATTACCACGCTGACGATCGTTACGAACAGCAGCAAACCCATCACGGGCTGGGTGAGGGGTTTGGTCCAGGCCGGCTTCTGTGTACCTTCTCTCATTAGACGCCGTATTTCCTGCAATTGCCGGCGCGCCATGGACAGTTCCCAGTTCCCATTGGCTATTTCTATAGCCTTTTTGGTCTCCTCTTCCGCACGAGGCAGCGCGCGGAGACGATAAAGCAGTTCCGCGTACTTGAATCGCGCAAAAAAATGTTCCTCATCAAGAGCCATGGCGGCCTCCAGTGAGTCCATCGATTTGTAGACATCGTAGTTCATGGCTTGCGCCATGCCCAGGCAGGTGCGAAGATCCGCGGAGCGGGGATCTTCCTGGCATGCTATTTCCAGCATCTGAATATATTCCGCCAACTTCTCCGGCGAGACCGTGTGAGGGTCCCGCCAGGGTATAGCCGGCAGCCGATTAGGAGCAGTAATGGCTGTGGACATAAAATTACTTCAACTGAAACTCCGGATAGGCAAGCGAGCCGATCTCCGGAATATCCAAACCTTCCAACTCATCCTTAGCTGGCGACCTCTGTTTTACTACCATGTCGAGAATCAGATTTAAGACCATCGTCATCACGAACACGAAGCCAAGGAGCGTGGACACGCCAACCAATTGGGCCACTAATTGACCCGCGTCGCCGTAGAACAATCCAGTGACCGACCCGTTAACGCCATTCCACGAGCCGCCGTAGTTGCTTTTGCCGTCGGCGAACAACCCGACGGCGATGACTCCCCAGATGCCATTCACGCCGTGGACGGAAATGGCGCCGACAGGGTCGTCTACCTTCATCGTCCGCTCAACAAATTCTACAGAGAGGCAAACGAGGACACCGGCAATGACGCCGATAATGCCCGAGGCGACCGGATTCACGAACCCGCTGGGAGCCGTGATCGCGACTAGACCAGCCAGCAGCCCGTTGCCCGTCATCGATGCATCCGGCTTTCCGTAACGCATCCACATATAGAACATTGCTCCAAAGCTTCCGGTCATACCAGCGAGCATTGTATTTACCGCGACGGATCCAATGCGAAGACCGCCATTACCTGAAGCGCCGAGGGTTGATCCGGGGTTAAATCCAAACCAGCCGAAGGCCAGGATAAAGCATCCGAGCAGCACGTAGGTGATGTCGTGACCAGGAATTGCGTTCGGTTTCCCGTCGCGATTGAATTTCCCGATACGGGGACCAACGATGAGCCCAAGTGCCAGTGCGCTCAGCCCGCCTACCGCGTGCACCACTCCCGATCCCGCGAAATCGGAATAGCCGTGACCCAGACCAAAGTTTGCACCGAGGTTGGCAAGCCAGCCGCCGCCCCAGGCCCAGTTCGCAAAGATCGGATAGGTGAATGCGCCCAGTATGAAAGACGATAGCAAGAACGCGGTGAATTTCCAGCGTTCCGCTGCCGAACCAGTGACGATGGTAAGCGCCGTATCCATAAACACCATCTGGAACAGGAAGATGACCATCACGCCGACATCATAGGTGCCCTTGTGCATCAGGAAGAACCCTGTCTGGCCCCACAGCCCGAAAGGCTTTCCGAACAGCGTGATCGCGAACTCGTTAACCAAAGGCGGGGTGCCCCCCAGGTTTCCAAGCGCTCCAACGCCCCCCATCTGCAGCGCGAATCCGCAGATCCAGTAGGCCAGCAAGCCGGTCCCGTAAACCATGAAATTCATCATCATGGTATGGTTCGCATTCTTCGCGCGGCAAAGTCCAGTCTCCACTATTGCGAAACCAGCTTGCATGAACATAACCATGAAGCCTGTGATCAGAGTCCACACAAAGTTGATAGCTATTTTGTTCTGTCCCACCTGGTTGGCCATATCGCCCAGCGTGAGGCCCTTTGCTTTGGGTGTCTTGTCGGTAATCGGATCAGCTACGGCGATGTCGGAAACGTTTCCGGTAAGGCCGCCGTCAGGATCTCCCTTGGCTCGATCCTCCGCCTTGGGCGTGGGGATGTTCTTGAGGTCAGCATCAGTCAATGGTGTAGCCGCGGGTGCGGCAACAGGGGGTGGCGCCGCCGCAGGCGGAGCTGCGGCAGGCGTTTGCGCGTAGAGGCAAGTGAGGCTCAGCGCAAGCGTGAATCCAAGAAGAAGTTTTCTCATGTCCATTGTCCTATTTCTTCCATATCGCGTTATTCACATACGCCTTGTTAATCACGCCGACGATGCCGACGAGGCTGACCAGAATGCCGACCAGCACCATCACCATGCGGCTGCTTACTCCTGAGGCCATACCTAAACTCAAGAGGCTGATGACGAAGCCTAAAAACGTAACCAAAATTCCTACTAAAACCATGGGTTCTCCCTTTATTTGATCGATGCAAGAATTGGGCTAACGTACGTGGTTAGACACGGAACTTCACTGATGGATGCTTACTCTCGTCCGGCTGGCGATTCCCACTTGGATCGCCGCCGCAGATCACGAACTCTTACCTCTTCGGGCCGAAGAACGCCACGATTCCAAGGGCGATGGTGGTCTGGCTCTTGGCATTGGCAAGGCTGTTGCCACGATCGAAGAATGGCTGATCGGACCAATCCCGCCGGTATTCCAGGCGTGCCAGCAGACCTTCCACCATCTTGTACTCCCCGGTCAGAGTAAATTCTTTTACCTTCTGGGCAACCCCGGTTGAGAAGCCATCCCGGTCGTTGAAGTATTCAATGCGCGGAGAGAAGGCCCAGGTGCTGTTTGGAGCAAAACGAGCCGCAAAAGCAATGCCTGTCCAGGTGTTGCTTCCCTTGTCGGTCTTCTTATCGGTACCGTAATCGTAGTTGATGTAGAAGTTGGCCTTGTCGCTCGGTGTTAATAGCAACGTTGTGTCGTAAAGGTTACGGACGCCCTTCTGGCGGAAGCCGTCAGCGTCGAAGGTACTCTTTTCTGGACCGACGTAATAATTGTTGAACCAGGTCACCTTTTTCGAGGTGAAGTTAGCAGACAGACCCACCGTCTTTCCCGAGTTGTTGTCTTCCACATTGTTCCAGCCATTGGTGAGTGAGATACCCCCGTTGAAGTGCGCACCGACAGGCGCAGACGCACGAACTCCGAAGTGATAATACGGAATTGCCCAACCGAAAAGCAGGGATCGCGAGTAATTCCAGTTGGCGTTGGTCTCGATCACTTCGGCGCCGGCATTGGTCACAAACTTACCGAAGTCCACTTGAAGGCCCTTCGCGTCCTTAGGCTTCAAACTCACGAATGCCTGTTCGATATTACGAAAGATGCTGGGGGCCTGTTCGCCGCCATGAATAATATCGAAGGCCCGGCCAAATCCAAAATCAACCTGGAAGCCGACGGGGTCGGCAGTGTGCGACATGGAAAGCTTAGCCATATTCAGGCTGAACTGATTTGCCTTCACATTGAAGTTGTACAGATTGTTATACTGCGTCGCAGGGTGGTTGAAATTAAGGGCGTAATACCCATCAACGAGTCCGCTGAAGTCGATCGGACCAACGGACCACGTAGGCGGTGCAGGGGGTGTAGCGTCCGCCGGCTTGTCGGTTGCCGCCGCAGGTTTGTCCGTAGCGGCTGGCGGGGCCTGCCCCATACACGAGACGGCAGACCATAGAGCCAAACCTATCGAAACACACTTCGGGTATCGCATGCGAATACACTCTCCCATGTCAAGATTTCTAGTTGTCTAAAACGCAACCCAATTGTAGCGGCGGGTCCGTATGGAAAACCAATAGAAAATTTCAATGGCCCCGATATAAAGGTTTAGCTTCCTCAAACCGATGCGTGCGTAGCATATTGGAGAGGATTTGCCGCGTGTGCAAATACACCAAGTCGTGAGGATGACTATGATCTTGAGGCCTATGAGAACAACTTTACTGCTGTCGACCGCAGGATGCGCACTGCTTCAAGCGCAGTCCGCTGTCGCACAGACTGCGCAGGGAACAGATGCTAAGATCGCCGCGTTGGAAGCGGCTGTGAAGAGTGCCCAATCGGCCGGCGATAACGCATGGATGTTGGTAAGCGCCGCGTTAGTCCTGATGATGACGGGTCCCGGACTTGCCCTCTTTTATGGAGGGCTAGTCCAAAAGAAAAATATTCTCGGCACCATGATGCAGAGTTTTGTGCTCATGGGTCTGGTAACAGTGCTCTGGGCAATCTGTGGTTATAGTTTCGCGTTCGGTGAGGGATCCTCTTTCCTCGGCGACCTCCGCTATCTTTTCCTGAATGGCGTAGGTGCCGAACCGAACGGGGACTACGCTGGAACTATTCCACAGCAAACTTTCATGGTCTACCAGTTGATGTTTGCCATCATCACTCCGGCCTTGATTACAGGCGCCTATGCCGAACGTATGCGGTTTAGCGCGATGATGCTGTTTACCACCTTGTGGATGTTCCTGGTCTACTTTCCCATGGCACACATGGTTTGGGGAAAAGGCGGACTGCTCAACGCCTACTCGGGCGGTAAGATCCCGTGTTTCGATTTCGCCGGCGGAACGGTGGTTCACATCACATCGGGCGTCTCAGCGCTGGTGTGCGCCATTTACCTGGGCAAGAGGCAAGGATACCCGAACGAGCAGATGAAGCCGCATAGTCTGACATTGAGCTTCGTCGGCGCTTGCCTGCTGTGGGTCGGTTGGTTTGGCTTCAACGCCGGCAGCGCTCTGGGCGCCTCCGCACTGGCCACCAGTGCGTTCGTGGCCACTCATTTCGGCGCCGCTGCCGGGGCTCTGGGCTGGATTCTGGCTGAAAAGATCCAGGGACACAAGATGAGCGTGCTGGGCGGTATCTCGGGCGCCGTGGCGGGCTTGGTCGCCATCACGCCCGCATCCGGTTTCGTCAAACCGTTTCCTGCTTTGTTCATCGGTCTTGCCGCCGGATTTGTTTGCTATACGATGGTCGTGAAGGTCAAGCAGAAGTTTGGCTATGACGACTCTCTTGATGCCTTTGGCGTGCATGGTATCGGAGGAACTCTGGGCGCAATTCTAACTGGGGTCTTTGCGACGAACGCAGTGAACGATGCGCTGAAGAACGCCGCTGGGCAACCTGCGGCTCTTGGGTTGATCGATGGCAACGGAATGCAGGTGGTAAATCAGTTGATCGGTTGCGGAGTCTCCGTTGGGTTAGCCATCGTAGGCTCGCTGATTGCACTGAAGATTAGCGACGTCTTGATAGGCGTCCGGGTCGATGCGAAGGAAGAACAGACCGGCCTCGATGTGAGCATGCACGGCGAAGAAGGCTACAATTTCGAATCCTAAAGAGGAAAAGGGAGTGACGAATGAAAAAGATTGAAGCGATTATCCAACCATTCAAGTTGGAAGAGGTGAAGGAAGCTCTGAAGGCGGTCGGAATCGATGGAATGACCATCACCGAAGTTCGTGGCCACGGTCGTCAAAAGGGTCACAAGGAAGTTTATCGCGGGCAGGAATACAACGTGGATCTACTGCCGAAAGTTAAGGTGGAACTGGTGGTTCCTTCAGCGCGCGCAGAAGAAGTAATTAAGACGTTGTCCGGCGCCGCTCGAACGGGCAACATTGGAGACGGTAAGATCTTCATATACGATGTCGCTGAAGCCATCCGGATTCGAAACGAAGACCGTGGCGAGTCAGCACTCTAGCCCCGATCTGATCAAGAGCCGATTTCTGTCGGACGGCGATGCCGCCACGGCAGTTTCCACCCGCAGCGCGATGGTGGACGACCTGGTATGCCGGGCATACCAGGCGTCTCTCGCGGCGGTAATGCCCCAGGGAGTGTCGCTATCAGAGGAGCAGAAACTGGAGAT
>JBDUEM010000256.1:0-11042 GCA_040002435.1 Bryobacteraceae bacterium | reverse complement strand
CCCGGGTGTCCCAGCGGCATCAATATTTCCGAGAACGGCGACAACACCACGCGCGGCGATGAGGACAACTTCCTCCTCTACCGCACGGGCGGCTGGCAGCGCGGGGAAGACCATCTCCGCCTGAACGTCTGGACCCCGGCACCCGGAGCCTCGAATCGCAAGCGTCCGGTGATGGTCTTCATGCATGGCGGCGGCTATACCGGCGGAAGCGGGAACGACCTGCTTTCGTACGACGGCGAAAATCTGGCGCGCAATCACGACGTGGTTGTCGTGACCCACAACCACCGGCTGAACGTCTTTGGCTTTCTGAACCTCGCCGAATTGGGCGGCGAACGCTATGCCAGCTCCGGCAATGTAGGGATGCTCGATAACGTTGCCGTGCTCGAATGGGTGCGCGACAACATTGCGAACTTCGGCGGCGATCCGGGCAACGTACTGATCTTCGGACAGTCAGGCGGCGGTGGCAAAGTGTCCACGCTGATGGTGATGCCGGCGGCCAAAGGTCTGTTCCATCGCGCCGGAGTGCAGAGCGGTTCCACTCTGAAGTCGGGCACTCAGGAAAATTCCGCCAAGCTCGCCGCGGCTGTGCTCGAAGAGCTGAAGCTGACAAAATTGCAGATCGAAAAACTCCACACCTTGCCCGCGGTCGCCTTGGTGACAGCGCAGGGAGCGGCTCTGCGGCGGCTGGCGGCGCAAGGTTCATCCGGGCCGGGCCGCAGTTGGGGACCCTTCGTCGACGGGAAGATTATCCCGGCGGATCCCTTCGAACCCGCGGCGCCTGCGGTATCCGCCAGTGTGCCCATGCTCATCAGCACGTGCCTGAATGAATTTGTGAATGGAGTGGACAACCCCCAACTCGACACCTTCAGCGAGGACGATCTCAGCACGCACGTCCAGCAACGGCATGCCGGCAAGGCGCCCGATATCATTGCCGCCTATCGACGTGAGTATCCAAAGGAGACGCCGTTTGGCCTTTGGGCGGCCATTTCAGCGGCCACCGTAAGGCAGAACGCGATCTCGCAGGCTGAACGCAAAGCGGCTCAAGGTGGCGCGCCGGTTTACGAGTACATCTATGCGTGGCGAACGCCCGTGCTCGATGGCCGGCCGGGAACCTTTCACAGCAGCGACATCGCCTTTGTTTTTGACAACGGAGACCTTTGCCCGCGCTATTCGGGCGGCGGTCCGGAAGCCCTCGCACTTTCTTCGAAGATGGGAAGAGCGTGGGCCAATTTCGCACGCGAGGGAAAACCCGGACACGACAAGCTGCCAGAATGGCCCGCCTACACCGCGGCCAAACGCGCGACCATGATTTTCGACAATCAGTGCCGGATCAAGAACGAGCCGGAAGGCGAAGGCCTCCGATTGATTAGCCTACTTGACCGGTAGAACTGAATTATAGTAATCTCTATAGACATAGGGTAGATTATGTCTTTCCGCACTGTCTTAACCGTCCTCGCAAGCTGTTGTCGCACTCACTCGCGGCCGTAGTTCCTCCCGTTCCTTTTTGACAGCAAGTTGAGGATTTCAAAATGAGTGCTGCAGCACGTGCTATTTCCCTTTGGCAAAACAAGATCACCCGAAAGCAGTTCCTTCTCTCCCTGGGGCTCGCGGCGTCAACCCGCGCTACCGCCTCCGCGGAACCCGCGGAACATCCAAAAATATTGCTGGTTGTCGCGCACCCGGACGACGAATATACCTTTGCCGCAACGGTCTACCGCATCGCGAAAGAGCTCCACGGCACCGTCGACCAAGTGGTAATTACCAACGGCGAGGCGGGCTACCGCTACTCACAGCTGGCGGAACTGTATTACAACGCCAGCCTCACAAATGAAAGCGTGGGCCGGGCCCGCTTGCCGGACATTCGCCGCCAGGAAACGCTCGCGGCCGGCCGCATTCTCGGCATCCGGGAGCATCAATTTCTGGAGCAGAAAGATACGCGCTTCACACTGGACGCATCGGAAGCGCTGGCGCAGTGGGACACGAACCGGATCCTGCAAGCCTTAACCGCGAGGATGAGGCGCGAACGCTACGACTTCGTTTTCACGTTGCTGCCGACTGCGGGCACGCACGGCCATCACAAGGCGGCGACTCTCCTCGCGCTGGAAGCTGTCCGGCGATTGCCGGAGGACCTTCGCCCAGCCGTTCTCGCCGGCGATCCCGCAGCTTCCTCCGATGCCGTTCTGCCGTTTGAAGGGCTCGCAGCACACCCTGAGACGTCCCCGTGGCCCGGCGCGCCAGTATTCCGCTTTGATCGCACGGCGCGGTTTGGCTTCAAAGACTCTCTGAATTATCAAATCGTCGTCAACTGGGTGATCGCCGAACATAAAAGCCAGGGGCTGTTCCAGACTGACTGCAACAAGCATGACGAGGAGCGTTTCTGGCTCCTGGCCCCAAGCGGCCCGCACGGACTGGAGCAGTCGAAACAGCTGTTCGATCGCCTCCCGGTCCTGGCGCCCCATCACGGTTGAATCCAAATCTTTCGTATCTCATCAAGTAGTCACAGGGGAAGTTTCGTGAATAAAACAGCCGAGGCCGTGGTCATCGGCGGCGGAGTGAATGGCTCCAGCATTGCCTTTCACTTGGCCCGCAGCGGCATGAAGAACGTTGTATTAGTGGAGAAGGGGCATATCGCCTCCGGTCCCACCGGCAGATCCAGCGGGATCGTGCGCCAGCACTACACCATCCGCACCCTGGCGGAGATGGCTCGCGACAGCCTCCGCGTATTCCAAAACTTCGCCGAAGAGGTGGGTGGCGGCTCGGGATTCGTGCAGTCGGGTGGAGTCTTTTCCTGTGGAGCCAACGACGCGCCGGCGCTGCGGAACACGGTGGCAATGCACCAAACCCTGGGGATTCGCGCCGAGGTTTTGAGTGTCCAACAGATCCAGGACATGGAACCTGGAATTTCGCCGCACGGCATCGCGCTGGCAGCCTATGAGCCAGATGCCGGTTACGCCGACCCTTCCCTAACGGCGAACAGCTTCGCGCAGGCGGCGGAAGCGCAAGGCGTGCAGATCTTCCGCAAAACCGAAGTCACCGCTATCAGAACGAACACAAACCGTGTAGAAGCCGTGCAGACAACTGCCGGTGAGATTACCACACACAACATAATCAACGCCGCGGGCCCGTGGAGCGATCGCATCTCGGCCATGGTGGGGCTCGAACTGCCGCTCCGTGCGACGCGCCATCCCGTGGTCCTCCTGCAGCGCCCACCCTCCTGGCGCACGCCCACGCCGGTCTGGCTGGACTTGGTGGAAGGCTGGTATTTCAAACCGGAGCGGAGCCCAACTCTGATGGTGGGCTCGCTCGACGTGGGGCACGATCAGCGAGTGGACCTCACCAACTATGCCACCGCGCCGTCTTATGAGGAGACCGAGCAGTACTCCGAGGCGGCCCTTCGGCGCTTCCCGGTGCTATCGGAGGGCCTGGCGCAGGGCGGCTGGGCAGGGCTCTATGACGTTACGCCGGACGGCCAGCCGGTGATCGACCGCGTTTCGGGCCTGGATGGATTCTACTTCGCCGCTGGATTCAGCGGCCATGGATTCAAGCTTTCCCCGTCGGTAGGCTTGGCAGTCACGGAACTGGTGACGAAAGGACGGTCGGAGACTTACGATCTCAGCCCATTCCGTTTCACGCGCTTTCGCGATGATCAATTGACCCGAAGCGCATACGAATACAGCATTGTCGGATGAACCAGTGCGGATAGACAAAGGACATAACAAGAAATGACAGGAAAAAGCGTTTTACTGGCGACGGTTCTGGCCGCCGCCCTCTCCAGCGCAGCCTTCGGACAGGCGTCTGCGATCAACGGTCAAATTCTAGGCACGATCACGGACGCCTCGGGCGCTGCGGTGGGGGGCGCGAAGGTCACCGCCCTGAACGTCAATACGGGCTTCCAGCAAAGCGCCGACACGGAATCCACCGGGTTCTACCGCATCAATGTGCTGCCGCTCGGCCGCTATGAGGTCCACGTAGATGCCTCCGGCTTTGCGCCTCTCAAGCAGACCGGCATTGAAGTCACCGCCGGCGGTACGGTCACTCTCAGCGTCCGGCTGGAAGTGAAAGGGGTGTCCACGGAAGTGGTGGTCAACGGTTCCTCTGCGGTAATCGATCCCAGCCGCACCGACACCGGTCGCAGCCTGGGTAGTTACG
This sequence comes from Bryobacteraceae bacterium, assembly GCA_040002435.1. Taxonomy (GTDB): domain Bacteria; phylum Acidobacteriota; class Terriglobia; order Bryobacterales; family Bryobacteraceae; genus JANXXV01. The sequence continues at coordinate 6,893 of JBDUEM010000256.1, read as the reverse complement.
TGCTCAGCAACCTGCCGCTGGTCTCCCGCAATCCTTACAACTTTATCCTGCAGCAGCCAAACGTCACCGGCCGCGGCAATACCGAATTCGGCGTGCCGCGCAAGGTGAACGCGAACGGGTTCAACGGCCGTATCAATTATCAACTGGACGGATCGAACAACACGGAGAGCGATCGCGCGGGCATTCGCCTCCTCCCCATTTCCAATGAGTGGATTGAAGAAGTGCAAACCGTGAGCAACGGATTTGCGCCCGAATTCGGCAACACCGTCGGAACCGTCTTTAATACCATCACGAAGTCTGGATCGAACGAATATCACGGTCAGGGCGGTTATATTTTCCGCCGCACTCCGTTCAGCGCGCGCCCCGCGCTGCTTGCTGCAGGCCGTCCCACCCCCGACGTGAATGTCAACGCCTACAACGCAAGCGTGGGTGGACGGATCATCCAGGACAAACTGTTCTTCTTTGGATCCTACGAGCGCGTGGTGCGGGATCTGCCAACCACGGTGTCGCCCACGCCGGCCGTTGTTGCGCAACTCGGCCTTCCGGCGAACTACGCGGATGCCATCCCCTTCAAGCAAAAGGTGACTTTCTTCCTGGCCAAGGCTGACTGGCAGTTGAATGCGTCGAACCGGGTCTCGATCCGATACAACCTGCACCGCAACGATTCCCCCTTCAACAATGGCGGCGGTCTGACGCTCATCTCGCAAACGTACAATTTCGTGGACCGGTCCCACGCCGGTGCCGTACAGTTGGTCTCGACGCTTTCGCCAAACGCGGTGAACGAACTCCGTGTACAGATTCCCAACCGCGCTCAGGCGCAGAATAGCTTTGAAGCGAATGTTCCCGGACCGTCCATCACGGTTTCGGGCGTCGCCAATTTCGGCAATTCGCCGAACACGGGATTCCTCTATCAGGAGAGAACTCCCGAGGTCACCGAAAACTTCAGCTACAACCTGAATCAGCACTCTCTCAAGTTCGGCACCTCGCTGCGCTGGATTCGCGATATCCAAACGCAGGCCGTAAGCGCTACTTATAACTTCCCCTCCATCGCCGCTTATCTTGCGGCCGTCTCTGGAGCAGCTCCGAAGGGTTATTCCACTTTCGTCCAGATGGTGGGTGAACCATCGCTCAGCTATAATTCCCGTTACGCTGGCTTCTACGGCCAGGATAGTTGGAAGCCACGGGCAAACGTTACCATCACGTATGGCGTCCGCTACGACGTCTTCAGCCCTCCGCCGGCAAACGCGAGTTCGCCGCTGGCGTCTTCGAAGAGCTTCCGTACCGACAAGAACAATTTCGCGCCTCGCCTGGGTGCAGCCATCGGTCTTGGAAAGTGGGTAGTGCGGGCAAGCAGCGGCATTTTCTACGACCCCTTCCAGACGGATCAGTACCGGAAATCGATTCTGCAGAATGGCTCGCCGACTTTCTATACCGTCAACGTGCCACCGACGCAGCCGTTCGCCCCGTCATTCCCGAACGTCTTCAGCGGATCTCCCACGGGCTTCACGCTGCCCACCCAGGACATCCTTACGGTATCGCCCGATTTCGCAAGCCTTTATTCGATTAATGGCAACGTCTCGGTGTCGCGCGAACTGGGCGCCAATTCCGGCGTCACCGCCACCTATCTGTACACGCGCGGTAATCGGCTGCCTATCTGGAGCAACCTCAATCTGATTCGCAACGGTGGAACCCTCGCCGACGGCCGGCCGACATTTGGAACCGGCCGCATCAACCCCGCCTACAACAACATCATCACGGCGGAATCAGTGGGTACGTCGGTGTACAACGGATTGAACCTCAGCTTCACCAAGCGCTTTGGCCATGGCGTGGACGCATTCGCCACCTGGACTTGGTCGCATTCCATCGACGATGCTCCCGAGCAGAACAACATCGATTCAGCATCCGCATACCTGTCGGACGTGACAAACCGCAGCCGCGACCGCGGCAACTCTCTCACAGATAGGCGGCACGCCTTCAACGCCAACGCCGTGTGGGATACTTCCACCCAACTCTCGTCAAAGCCGCTGACCTATTTGCTCAGCAATAACCGCATCGCCCTGTTGTTCAACGCGCAGTCGGGCGAGAATTTCAACATGGGCAGCAATCGAGTCCTGAACGGAGACACGTCCACAGGCACTGCCTTCCAGCGGCCTCTCTACGTCGGCCGCAACACGCTGCGCGCCCCGTCTACGTACGAACTGAACATGCGCTATTCGAGAATTTTCCCCATCGGCGAGCGCTGGAAACCGGAATTCTTCTTCGAATCCACTAACATTCTGAACCACACGAATGTGACTGGAATCAATGCAACGGCGAGCGTGGATACGCTGGGTGCAATCATTGCGCCCCCGTCTCAGGCTTGGACTTCGGCGCTGGATCAACGGCTCATTCAGTTCGGGCTGAAATTGTCGTTTTAAGAGTTACGCCAAGCGGTCACCCGCCGGGCAAGCTGCTTCGATATTGTTGGTGGGCCCTGTAGGATTTGAACCTACGACCAACGGATTATGAGTCCGAATGAAAGGCGTCCGCGGGCGTCCACTGGATGCTATGTTGTTGAAATTGGGCAGGCGGATGTGATGGTTTTGAGGGATGCGTCCGCATGAGTCCATCGGCTTGGCTGTCAGGGTGGCTGTCAAATTCAGAATGCGATTGAACCTTGTGTACCCCAAAGCACTCAATTCCGGCACTTGATACTCAAACCCAGTGCCGGCGCCTTACCTTAAATCAAGGTGCTCGAATCCTTGCTTTTTATTTGCTCCAATAATCGCGGTGTCGAAATCCGTCCTGTAGGGCTCCGGCAGATGTTGCAGGAAAGTAACCCACGCTGTCTTCAACTCATTGAAAAGTTCTGCTTGCGCCGGTTTTTCAATCTCCTCAGCACTCTTGTCTCGCCAATAAGTCAAGTGGGCTAGCTGCTTTTGCAGGGATGTGCGCCAACGTTCGTGGACAGGAAGATCAAAGGTTACGGTACTGACATAGTGGCTCGCGAACACGTCATCTTTTTCTTTACTCCTACTCAGGAAAAAGTCCGCCATCTTCCGGCAGCTAAAGTAAAACGCATCGGCCAAGTGTGTGTTAATCGGTGGATCAAAGCATTTCCCAAGGTGCTGGCCCGTAGTGACCATCTCACCAGATGATATGAGATTTGCATACTCATAAATGACGTGATAAACCGCCAGTTCTCTATCCTCGATGGTCATGGTTACGGTCCTCCCAGGTAAGATGATATGACACTATTTTCGCTGTCCTTCCGGGCCGGGCCGGGTGAGCAGCAATGTTGCTCGGGAGTTCGCGTTCATCTTACGCCCGCCGGTTCTCTGCACGCCCGATAGGTGGACTTCGCGTTTGTGTATCAATCTCGGATAAGATGCCGTTTCGGAAATATCTAATAGCGGAGCATTACTGAAGCGCCTAACCTGATTCTGCGCAGTCACACTGGAAACTAGCTCCATTATCGTCGCCGCCCGTGAAGTTACGAATCCTCGCTTGATCACCGAACCTGCGTATACATATTCCATATCTATATATCTATATACAAATGCCGACAGTGGCGGAGTCGAGAAATAACGCTACAGTGAACCAAGGCCGCTAATAGTATCCGAAGAGCGAAAAAGCCCTTCCTTCCTTGCTCCCTCCTTCTGCACCGGCCTTGTCTCGACTCCTACGGCAGGGGAACACAAGGCGAATATGCTAACCTCCAAAAGTGGGAATCGCGCAATGCAAAGTCAGCTTCACGGATGGCGATGGCATCACACATTCCGTGGCGGTGACGGCGGAATCTCTGCACGAAGCCGTTTGTCTCGCAGTAGTCACCTTCAAAGAGTGCGGTATACAGGCCCCCGGCCCGATGACGATCTTCACCGTGACTGCCTGTCAGCCAGAGCCCGAGCACAAGGTGCCTATGCGAAAACTGGAAGATTGGCTGAGCGGCAGTGGCCGCAGTCCCAAGGAACAGTTGGTGAAGCAGCGGATCAAGGGTCGGATGGGAGAGTCGGATAGTAGTTCAAGCTCCGTGGGCACATTTCATTGTCTTTCAAGAATAAGCCGTAACTGTAACCTGTCGAACTGCTCTATCTTCTGTGATGGCAAGGTTAGTTGACTGGTTTTTGGTAGCTGGCTTTGTCAGTGTCTCTGCCTGGAGCATTGTCTCTCTGGTTGCTACGGTCGTCTCCTGGTTGCCCGTTCCTTTCTTCTGAGTAGGCAGAGAGGCCGTGCTTTCCTCCCCGTTGCCCTTCATGAACTGGCATCGATAGCCCGGTTCCAAAACCCAGGCTGTGACGGCTAGTAAATAGGCCAGTAACGCATAATCGATGCATCGATCACGAGAGAGAAGCCTCCGCCGGTCTCTGGTTTCCGTCAATTTGGAAGTATTCACGGGCGAATCCTTGCCTCTTCGACTTGCAGGGGGGCGGGTTCGACGACGCTGAAGGCTTAGCCAATGATCAACCCATCCAAGTTTGTGTAACGTATATCCCTTTCTCCGGAATGGTTATGTATTTCAATCGCGAACCGGAGTGTATATAGACTCAACGTGGCGCTTCGGCTGTCCTCCGCGGAAAGGTTGGCCGCAAAACGCTCGGCCCTGGCATAGCATTCTTCGGCGTCCGGTAGAAATTGGCGAGCCATGGCGAATTCGCCGATGCGAAAAGAGAGCCTTGCAATACGGGCCAGCCCGATACCAAGGTCGATGTCGTCGAATATAAGCATCAACGTAACCGAAACCATTTTGTCGGCCTTTACTTGAGTGTATTATCTCTCACGTTTGAGAGACCGGACCAACTTTAGTTTCAAGTGAAAATTCGCTCAAGTGAATCAATGAGAGTATAGGGCATAGTGAAAACTACCGGGGCTTCATCACTCCGGGCGGCAAGTGGGTCACTCATCGTCCAGTAAGAGCGCAGTAAAGCCGTTTGAATCGCCGTCCAACTGCAAGCTATAGACCTCGCCTCCGCCGGTAATGAGAACAGCACCATCGATGGAGGCTGAACGGATCGCGGCCTCGTCGCCACTCAGGTAACAAGTTGAACGGCTTTTCAGCGCGTACGTCGATCCGACCATGGGACTATTCTGGGCATGGCATGAAAGCCTGATTGAGTCTTTTTTCCGCATTGTAAACTGAATCGCGAAGCGTTCCCTGTTGACCACTAAAGTCCCGGTCTGCATTTGCGTTCAATAATATCTCCTCCGACACCAATAAGGGGTTGGACCAGATTGAGGCGAAGCGCCGGGCCTGGCGATGGTTAGGGCGCGATGCTCTATTGCATCCATCCAAGGGTCATTCAGAGCGACGTTCCCGGCAATAACAAACAGGCTTTGCCATGATACGATTCCCTGCATGGAATTCGAGCAGGTGCGTTTCTATGTCGTGAGCGTCGGCGATAGCTACGCCGTCTGGGAAATGACCCCAAGCGCAATGGCCGTCAAGATAGGTGCTGATTCTAGTCTCGGTCGCCGTCTCGACCGTGCTCCCCTTGCCACCAGAGTCGAAGCCGAGCGCCGAACAGCGCTACTCCAGAAACTGCCCAAATCGTGAGCCTTCCCTAGAGACAGCGCGTGTCGCTGGGCTGAATTAAGAATTTCAAACTGACCCACTACCGCCAGCGCTTCATCGAATTTCTGCCTATATTAATCTTCAATCTGTCTGCGAGGAGGAACTTAAGCCCACTTCTTTTGAACTTCCTGAATGATTTCCTTGAGGTAATGTGCGGTGGTGTTTCCGAAATCACTGTTGTCCAAATTAGAGCCGAGCCAGTGTGGGCGGGGTGGTCATATTTGGACTGAGGTGGAAGCCCGCGTTATGTTGGAGTTGGGTTCAGGCAAGAACCAAAACCAACAACGGATTTCTACCATGAATCGAGTATGCAGTATCTTCAGTCAAATTTTGAAGTTGATTCCGCGACAAGAGTTTGAAGTTGCGGTGAAGGAACACATAGCCGAGCGGCACGCGCGAGGCTTTTCCAGTTGGGCGCAGATGATCGCCATGTTCTGGTAGCTCTGCTGAGGCAACAACTCTTCGTCTATCGTGACCTGTTGCCTGGCTCAATAATCCTTTCCACCCTTCGCCTGCTCTAGCCGGGATTCACGACGCCCAACTCACCTTGGATTTCGCCACCTTACAATTCGGACAGCACTTCTGAGGATCCTTCGCAAAAATCCAAATAGGGAGCAACATTTAGCCGAATAATCGGGACCGCACGCGCCGCACACCGCGTCCCTGTGTCACCCCCAACCTGCTTTTCCACTGTAGGCAAACATCAGAGTTACGCCCTGCTATATCAATACGCCATCTGCACTTCCCAGGCTAATTTGGACAGCAGTGTTCCGAAATCTAACAGCTCAGAAACTTCTCGCTGTTGCTGGGGTGACAAATTTGTAAACAATTCGCACCGGGACGGCATCTAATAAGATGGAAGTTCCCTTGGTCCCTTAGGGGACATGGTCCTTAACCTCCGAATAAGATGCCGTGTCCCTTCTGAATCAACCATTTACCGCGATGCGGCAGGCCGATACACAACAACAGCCAAAGCGTTGCTTTCAATCGAATCGACGAAATGAATTACAAGGTCTAGCGGTACTGGTGCTGATCCCCCATCATTTTTTACACGTCTTGGGTACTTACTGTCTATTTTGGCTGGTCTTCCTTCACGCAGTACCGTTGGACCTTCTCAACAATACCGTTGCAGGCTATTCTTTGCACGGTGGGGTGCGGTTGAGTTTCGCTCTTGGTTGTCTATCGGAGAGGCATCAATTAAGCGAATTTTCGCGCCCCACCGCCAAAGTAGGAACGCCGGGAGACCCGCCTCGCTAAAACTGACCACCAAAACGCCCCATTCGGCGCAGGGCAAGCGCGCGGCCTGGAGGCAATGAGAGCCCGGCGACTGTCCGGCGTCAAC
>JBDUEM010000255.1:0-11057 GCA_040002435.1 Bryobacteraceae bacterium | reverse complement strand
GAAACTGCCGGTGGGCGGTATAGGACCATGGATCGATCTCGATCGCTTTGGTGGCCGGATACGCGAGCTCTTGAAAAACCTACATAACGCCGCGCCACATCGCCGTCAATCTCTGTATGGCGTTGCACCGTACACAAAAATGAGCATGATCCATCAATCCGGAGCAGTTTCGCGACCCACCCTATGCAAATTTTGGGTTTCGCAAATTCGTCGCGCGCCATCGAGGCTTCAGTTCAAACTATGACTGGCGAAACCGAATTAATCCTTGCGCGAAATCCCCAACCGTTGCATCAACGCGTTGAGGGTTGTCCGATGCAGCCCGAGGCGCGTAGCCGCGGCCGTGACTACTCCGTTGCAGTGCCTAAGGACCTTGAGAATATGCTCGCGCTCCACTTCCTCGAGCGTAGAATCGCTGGTGGCATCCCCTTCGTTGACCAGTAACTCACTGATAGGAGCCCGCAGACTGGCACCGCTGGAGAGGATGACCGATCTTTCGATGAAGTTTTCCAGCTCCCTTACGTTTCCGGGCCACTGGCAATTGACGAGAGCTCGCATCGTATCCGATGGAATCTTCTTGATGTCGCGGTTCATTTTGTCGGCATACTTCTTGGTGAAATGCCGCGTGAGAGGAGGGATGTCTTCCGGGCGATCGCGCAGCGGCGGCGTCGTAATGGGAAACACCTTCAGCCGATAGTAGAGGTCGCTCCGGAAAAGTTTCTCCCCCATCATCTGGGTAAGATTTCGGTTCGTAGCCGCCACAAGTCGCACATCAATTGGAATCGTCTTGGTGCCGCCGAGCCGTTCGAAGGACTTTTCCTGAAGTGCGCGCAGCAGCTTCGGCTGCAGTTCCAGAGGTATGTCGCCCACTTCGTCTAAGAAGAGAGTGCCACGATTGGCCATTTCGAATCGGCCAATTTTCTGCGACAAAGCACCTGTGAATGCGCCTCGCTCGTAGCCGAAGAGCTCGCTTTCCAGCAGTCCGGTTGGAATGGCGGCACAATTCAGCGTTACAAAAGGAAGGTTTCTGCGGGGGCTGGTGCGGTGTACCGCGCGCGCGACCAGTTCTTTGCCGGTGCCGGTCTCTCCCAGGATGAGCACCGTCGCGTCCGTCGGAGCCACCAGTTCCACCTGTTGCATCACCCGCTTCATCGCGGTGCTGGCGCCTACGATCTCTTCGAAATTGTGGGGGACATCCGTTGTCTCATCGTCCACGTCCTCCAGCCGGTCCACTTGCCGAAGGTCAACGACGAAAACAATCCATCGAAACGGAGATAGCTTTTGAACGGCCATCGCAAGGCGAACATGGATTCGATCTCCACTCTTGCCAAGGAGATACCTTTCTACTGGAGTGCTTGAGCCGAATCGCAAAGCTTCTTCATGGGCTATCTCATCCTGCCCAAGGTACTCGGGCGGAGTGAAATCGGGCCAATGGAGCAGGCCCTTCTTGCAATCATCGTAGCTGCAGCCAACCATGGCGAGAAACGTGTCGTTCGCCTCTTTGATCTGGTCAAACTCGCCGGAAACAATACCCACCACCGTCAATTCCGTCGCTATGGCCCGAAGTTCTTTGGGGCCACGGTGTAACGCCTCGTCTCCCCCGTGCCGAACAGTGAAGTCGCGCACGATGCCAGCGAAACCTTGCAAGCATCCCTCCTCATCCTTCAGCGCCATGAGGATGACATTGGCCCAAAATCGGCCGCCGTCCTTGCGTGCGTGCCAGGCTTCAGTGCCGACATGCCCTTCGCCGGAAGCGCGTGACAGGTCCTCGCGAAGCTTGGCCCGGAGGACGTCTACGTTCGGTAGCAGAAATGAGATCAGCCTGCCGATCGCCTCACTACTGGCGTAGCCGTACATGCGCTCAGCCCCCGCATACCAGGCGACGATCATCTCGTCGGCATCCAGCAAAAATAGAGCGTAGTCTTGCACCCAGGCCGGAACAACTGCATGTGGAGGTCCCTTAACGGCCCGTCCCGACGGGGACTCAGTAGTCTTTTCGCGTAGCACAAGTAAGTGGCGCGAGGGTAACAGATTCCCTTTTGCGAAGTAGTCGACCGTTTGTGGACTTCCATCTGCGGCCCTAAGCGGAAGCGTTCCTTCCTGCTGTCCTATCTCGAGAAAGGACAGCCATCGCTCCGAAATCAGCGCTTGGAAGGTTGGCTCAACGAAATCGTCTAATTTCCGGCCGATGAGTTTTTCCCGAGGATGGCCCAGCAACTTGCTGGCGCCAAAACTGGCTTGAAGGTAGCGGCGATCGCTGTCTGCTAACAAAACAGGGGCCGACGGATGGAAGAGAATTGACCGTAGTAATAGCTCAATCTCTTCCGCTCCGTGTTTCGCAAGCCAGGAAGAGGACTGTGGTCCAGACGCCTGCCTGGTGGTGACGCGGTTTTCCATCACCTCCGGTTCCTCGCTTGCTGGTTCAAGAGACCGGCGGTCAATAACAGAATTTGCGTCCGGCACGGTGGGGAGCCAATTATCGATCTTCACTAACGACTGTAGCACTTGTGCAAACGTGACAGTTCGCAACACGGGTATGGTTGACCGTATTTCGTCAAAACGACCCTCCAGTGAACCCTCGACGTCCCGAAACGAAGAGTGCGGATTGCACTGGAACTCAACCGGCCGCGCTTCCGGGAGTGTTTCGCTACACAGGGTCAGTTTCGGTGCTTGAATTGCCAGTAGTGAGCTTGCGGCCATCGCAGTTTTTATACAAGGAGAAGAACGTACACCTAGCCATGAGCCATCAAAGCATCAATGCCCACAAAGGCAAGACCCTAAAGACGTTCGACAAGCGCACGGATGAGCGATTGGAAGCACTGGTCGCAGCGACTGCCGCGATCCTGCTTGCTCGCGTGAATGAGTTTGCAAAGCCGGTCATGCTCGACGTGGGCAAGCGGATCGCGGACATCACTGACTACTACGCCAAGAACACAGAAGTATGTCTGCCACCGCAACGCCTGACACCACCGTCCGCGGAAGCCAGGATGTACGGGGCCCAATCTGATGGCGGGCATTTTTTTGATCGTGAAACAATCGGCATGCGTTCCTCAGATTTTGGTTCGGCCGGATCCGTCCTCACCAAAGACGTCGAGCGTGGCAAACATCCAAAGTGGACAACGTTGGACCGGCCGTTCGGCGGCATCGAGAACTCCTGCTATGGTCGCGAATTGTCGCGCATGGGCATCCGGGAGTTCGCAAACAACAAACTCGTCCGAGTGGCGTCGATTGACGTGGCGGCCTGAACCATGCCAAAAACTATGCAGGCGGCCGTCGTCGTTGAATTCAAGAAAGCACTGGTCCTGCGGGAATTGGACGTCCCTACAGCAGGCCCAGGCCAGATCCTGGTCAAAACGGAAGCCTGCGGTGTGTGTCACACGGATCTCCATGCGGCGCATGGTGACTGGCCGCTAAAGCCGACCCCTCCGTTTATACCTGGTCATGAAGCCATTGGATTGGTGGCCGCAGTAGGGGCGGGAGTGACCATCGTGAAAGAGGGCGACCGAGTGGGCGTACCTTGGCTCTATTCCGCGTGCGGTCATTGCGAGTATTGCCTGTCAGCTTGGGAAACGGTGTGCGCTGAGGCGCAGTTCGGCGGCTATACAAAGAATGGCGGCTTTGCCGACTACCTGCTCGCGGACCCAAACTACGTGGCCCATATTCCCGCGGGTCTGAATGCCGCAGAAGCAGCACCGCTGATTTGCGCCGGCATCACGACGTACAAGGGAATCAAAGAAACCGGCGCGAGGCCAGGCCAATGGGTTGCGATTTCCGGCGCGGGCGGGCTGGGGCATCTGGCCATCCAATATGCCAAGGCGATGGGGCTTTTTGTTTGTGCGATTGATATCGATGATGGGAAACTTGCTCACGCCACGCGCCTCGGAGCCGATCTTGTTATCAATGCCAAGACGGGGGACCCGGGCGCGGCGCTAAAGAAGGAGATCGGGGGCGGAGCGCACGGTGTACTTATCACCGCACCGTCGCTTGCGGCATTTAAGCAAGGAATCGGCATGACGCGAAAGCGCGGCACGTGCGTTCTAGTTGGATTGCCGCCGGGAGAGTTTCCAGTGCCGCTCTTCGATATAGTGGCAAACTGCATCACGATCCGTGGTTCTTTCGTTGGAACCCGCTTGGATATGGCGGAAGCCTTGGCTTTCGCTGCGGCCGGCAAGGTCAAAGCTGATATTGAACTGCAGCCCTTGTCATCGATCAACGCGATCTTCGAGCGGCTGGAGCATGGCGACGTACCTTCGCGGGTGGTTCTTGAATTTCCGAATCGCTGAATCCTGGTTGCTCGGAGTTCGAGGTCGCAAAGAGTCGGGTGAGTGGGCCGCTAGGTCAGGCGGAGGAGAGTTCGACGAATGCCCATAGGCCCCAAAGAACGACACCGCATCGGACGTATTGGCTGGCTGCGCGCGGCAGTCCTGGGTGCGAATGACGGCATTCTGTCAACTGCGAGCCTGATGCTGGGGGTAGCCACCTCGCATGCAACCCACGCCAACGTGTTAGTCGCGGGCGTTGCAGGTCTAGCCGCTGGCGCCATGTCGATGGCCGCCGGTGAGTATGTGTCGGTGTACTCGCAGGCGGACACCGAAGGAGCGGAGCTGGAACTTGAGCGGACTGAGCTGAAATCGGACAACGGAGCTGAAAATGCTGAATTGGCTGCCATCTACGTAACTCGCGGACTGGAGCCAGCGCTGACGAAGCAGGTGGCTGAACAATTGATGGCTCATGACGCTTTGGGCGCACATGCTCGGGACGAGCTGGGGATCTCTGAAGCCTTCAGTGCACGCCCCGTTCAGGCTGCTTTTGCCTCCGCGGGCAGCTTTGCGGTTGGGGCGGCAATGCCGCTCCTGGTGACCGTCTTCGCTCCGGAGTCGATTCTGCTCCCTCTAATCTCGGGAACTTCTTTGTTATTCCTCACTCTTTTAGGTGCATTGGCGGCAAGGGCTGGCGGCGCCGGTGTAATAGCTGGTGCGTTGAGAGTTGCGTTCTGGGGCGCGTTGGCAATGGCGGTGACAGCAAGTGTAGGAGCACTATTCGGCAGCAGTCCGTAAGGCCTGGACCACCACCCCAAGGCGGCAGCAAGTCGTTTTCGCGCGCCGGATAGACACTCACTTTCGCATTCATGCAAGCTCGCAAAGCAATGGCGAGGGTTGCACTTGAACATTTCTTGAATTTGGACGCACGGATGGCAAGAATCGTCCTTCCGTCCGCGGGACTCTGACCAAATGCGGTCAATTGGCGCAGTATCGTCGGCCCAGCACCGCCTAGCCCCGTACTTCCGCCACACCAATCGGGAGGCAAGCACTTCCCGACATGGATTTTTTTGGTTATCTCCAGGTGGAACTCCGTCCGGGCGGCTCGCAAGCAATTGGTACGAGCCGTGCTTCTAGAGTGGACGTACGCGGCTAAGAGCCAAGGAACCGCTGTTCACCTGCTAGAACACGAAGCCGCCGAGCAATATGAGTTCGCTGCACAGTCCCATCGCACTGCTTCTACCGGTAACTGGCACGGCACTATTCAGGTCGTGTTTACAAACTTGCAAGGAAGCACACAACAAATCAGGTCAAAGAGGGAGTCTTTCAACAATGCCCACTCGAATAGATAAGGGATCAGGCAACCAGAATCATCAACGGGCCGCGGAGATGCACAACGGCCCCGCACACGCTCATCTAGTAGCAGCGGAGGCTCACGAAAAGCAGGACCATCAAACCGGCCATGAACGCTCGAGGCAAGCGCGTGAGCATTCCCAAAAGGCTCACGAGCACACATACCCATCGCATCAGGAGCCTGCCGACGGAAACGTTGCAATCGCGCACGAGGATGTCGCCATGCTTGCTCATGGGCTGTGGGAAGAAAGAGGTTGTCCGGATGGATCACCGGACGAAGACTGGTTCAACGCTGTACAACAGCTGCAGCTTCAGGGAGAGAGTCTTCAGCGGTAGGCTGCCGCCGGCCGTCCACTACTTGGCTAACCGCTTGGTTTTGCGTTGGTGGCGTGGCGGCATGTGGTCCGCGAATAGAGTTTAACGGGAACGAATCGTAAGAAACACAAACATCAAGGAGATAGAACAAAATGTCTAAAGATAATGCAGTCGTGGCGGTTTATGAAACGCATCTGGGAGCGGAAGAAGGCGTAAAGGAACTCCAGCGTGCTGGGGTCGATATGCGTACTTTGTCGATTATCGGCAAAGGTACCCACACCGATGAACAAGTGACGGGTTACTACAACACCGGCGACCGAATGAAGTACTGGGGCAAGGCCGGTGCGTTTTGGGGAGGTTTCTGGGGGCTGCTCCTCGGGTCAGCTTTCTTTGCCATTCCGGGCATCGGCCCAGTCCTGGTGGCGGGTCCTGTAATCGCGTGGATTGTGGGAGCGCTGGAAGGAGCGGTGCTCGTCGGAGGATTGAGCGCAATCGGCGCCGGCCTAGTAGGCATGGGTATTCCGAAAGACAGCGTCGTCCAGTACGAAGTGGCACTGAAGACGGATAAATATCTGCTTCTGGTCCACGGCACGGCATCGGAAGTCGACAAGGCGAGAGACATCCTTCAAAACACACGCCCTCTGAACACGACGGTGCACTCCTGCGAAGTCGTCGGAGCAGGCGCGCGCTAGTCAAGGGAATGTGGCGGTTGGGTCAACGCGATCTAGGCCACGCCCCCAGGAGGGGGAATTCAAATGCTAACGAACAACAAGAATCTAAAGGGGCTCGTAATTCGTGCGAAAGACGGCGAAATCGGCACCGTGGATCAACTGTATTTTGATGATCAAGTCTGGGCGGTCCGCTACCTGACGGTGCAAACCGGTAGTTGGCTGGGAGACAGCAAGGTCCTTATCTCTCCACACTCCATCCAGCAGGTCGACTGGAAGGCAAGCCGGATCGATGTGTCTCTGACCCGAAAACAAGTCGAGAATGCGCCGAACATCGACACACACAGGCCCGTCTCGCGGCAGCATGAAGTGGAGTACTACGGGTATTACGGTTATCCCTACTATTGGAACGGTCCCTATATGTGGGGTCCATCGTACTACCCAACTGGCCTGGTTGCGATGACTGCCGCCGCGGGCACCCTTGCAGAACGTACCAGCAAGGCGTCCAGCGATTCGCATCTACGTAGCACAGATGGAGTCTCGGGATATCACATCGACGCAAAGGATGGCGAAGTCGGCCACGTGGATCGGTTCATTGTCGATGATGAGACTTGGGCAATCCGCTACCTCGAAGTAGCCACCAAGAACTGGTGGCCAGGTAAGAGGGTGCTCCTCTCTCCCGCCTGGGTGGAACGCGTGAGTTGGGAGGAATCGAAGGTCTTCGTGGCCGTTACCCGCGAAGCCATCAAGTCCGGCCCGGAATACGTGGACAGTGAGCCCATTGATCGGGAATACGAAAACAAGCTCTATTTCCACTACGGGCTGCCGCCGTATTGGATTGAAGAAGAAAAAGACAGGGCAACCTTGGCCTTAAGCGGCGCCAAACCATGATCGCCGGGGTAGCCTCGTCGCGCTGTTCAAGGACGCTTGGGCCCGGAGATACCCAAAGACTACAATCGTTCCCGCCAGATCCAAGGCGCTCGTAGGATAGAAGCGGACACTTTTTCAGTTTGCGCTTCGTGCGAGGGAGGCATTCATCGCCAGGGGTTGACGGCCCCACAGTGGACCCCGTACCGCATCGGCGGCCAGAAGATTGCCGAACGGGTGCAGGCAGCGCAGGACGGCGAGGCTGACACACCAGCGAACTTGGCAGCGGTCCGTCTGGATTCTAATTCAACGTCACTTCGTCAGCGTCTTGCGGATTGATTCCAATTCTTTCCGGCGTTTCGCGGTGGTCTTAGGGTAGGCCATCTTAAGGTCATCGAGGGCATCCAGAACAATTTGAGAGACGATTAAGCGGGCATTCTCCTTATCATCGGCGGGAACGATGTACCAAGGCGCGTGGTGAGTACTTGTCTCCTGGAGGCATTCAGCATAAGCCTTCATGTACGATTTCCAGTATTTCCGCTCTTGAATGTCCGCGATGCTGAATTTCCAGTTCTTGTCCGGATCGTCAATACGCTCCAGGAAGCGTTTTCTTTGTTCCTCCTTCGACAGGTGGAGAAAGAACTTGAGGATTCGGGTGCCATTGCGGTAGAGATGTTCCTCCAGGTCCGCGATGGAGCGATACCGCCCTTTCCAAACAGCCTCCTTATAGACCGACTCATCCGGAAGGTGCTCGCTGAGGAGAATCTCGGGATGGACCCGGACGACTAGCACTTCCTCGTAATAGGAACGATTGAATATGCCAATCCGTCCGCGTTCGGGCAGACAGCGCGATGTGCGCCATAGAAAATCATGCTCCAACTCCTCGGGGCTCGGCTGTTTAAAGCTGAATACCTGGCAGCCTTGCGGATTGACTCCGGACATCACGTGCCGGATGGCGCCGTCCTTTCCGCCTGAGTCCATTCCTTGGAAAATCAGCAGCAAGGCGTAGCGGTTGGAAGCATAGTGGAGGCGCTGCAGCGAACTCAACTTCTCCACGTGCTCCGCAAGGAGTTCCTGATACTGGTCCTTGGACTTGCAAATAGGCTTCACGTCCGTCGGCCATTCCGTGAGCCTTACCCTGTCTCCGGGACGCACGCGGAAATCCTTCGAATTGATTTTCATCTTCTTCCTCCCAATTTCATGAGCGGCGTGGGTTGCGCCTCAAGCGCCCTGCCTACCGCTGTCAATTTCTCTCTTAACGATTTGACTTCGCCGGCTTCTCCGGGGCAGCGGCGCCCGGCGAAACCGGCAGGAGATTCTCCGCATGCTTCAATGGCTGTGCCTGCCGTGCCTGTTCCTCGATGACAACGGCTTCACTGGAAAAACCAGCTTCCGCTTTCGTCGACACTGCATTGAGCGCCCCGTGCAACGAATCTGCAGGCAGCTCCCTTTTTGGCCTGACATTGGGCTCTTGAGCGGGTTTACCATCCAGCATAGTGACGGGGACGCCCTGAGGGAATACGATCTCCCGGGCCTCATCGGGCATTGAGATGCCATGCTCCTGAAAGGCGAGTTTCACCAGACGGATCACGGAAGACCGTACCTTCAACCAACTGTGTTCGCGGCCGTTGAGCCAGAAGTACACGCGCAGATTGATGGTTGACTGCCCCAGGCTGTCCGCCAGAACCAAGGGCTCGGGGTCATTCAAAACGGCGGGATGGTCTGCCAACACCTTCCGCGCAATTTCCTGGGCGGCGTTGATGGAATCGCAGTAGCCGATGCCCACGATGAAGTCTTCGCGCCGGTTGGAATTGGTGGTGAAGTTTCGGAGATTACTCTTGTAGATGGTGGCGTTCGGGATCTGAACGAGATTACCTTCAAGGGTCATCAGGATGGTCGAACGCACGTTCAACTGCTGCACGTATCCTGTCACGCCCACTACCTCAAGCAGATCGCCTGTTTCGAATGGCCGCTGCATGCTAAGGACGATACTCGCGAGAAAGTTCTCCGTGATGTCCCGGAAAGCGAGGCCAACGGCAAGCCCAATAAGGCCGGTGCCTCCAACCACGGTAAGGGCCAGTTGCGTCAGGCCGCAGACTCTTAGAACGATGTAAGTGCCGAACAGAAAAACGAGCACCCCTACTCCCCCCGCGATCACATTTCTAAGCAGATTGGCGCTAATCCGCCGGAGAAGGAATGCCCGGGCGCCCTGTGTTGCCAGCCTGCCGGCCCCCGCCGACAGGATGAGAATGAGCAAGCCAAATCCGAAGGTGGGAAGGGAACGGATAAAATCGCGCCATAAGATCAATAATCCGCTCCACGCTGGACGGAAATCCCATACCGACGGCTCGATGACCTCCATTTGGTTGGCGACTGCGACGACGTCCTGTGTATTCCGCGCCAAATCGCCAGCCCATTTCTTCAGGTCACCGGACTCCACCTTCCCGTGGAGAAAGACAACACCGTCCTCCACCCGGACCTGCGGGTTGGTAAACGAATCGGTAGCAAGCAGAACTCGCTGGAGTCTCGCGCGGATCTGTTCATCGTGCGCTACGGGATGCACGCTTACCTGTGCCGGCGCCGGAGAAAGATCCCCCGGAGCGGAAGCGGTTGTTTGCCGAGGCTGGGCAGTATTTCCAGTTGGCTCCTGCGCCATAACCATCGACGTCAAGACGCAGTAAGCAAAACAGCGAGAAGCGGCTATCCGGAGCGGTCTATAAAAGCAGCGTGCCGATCGCGGTACGGAGAACCGACTGTGGTTTGCAGATAAGCTAGGGCGCATCACCTCTCCTCGCCGGTCAGCGCTTCGAAGCCGGAGACGACGTCGAACAGTTCCTCGTCGATGCTGCTCTGACGCAAACTGTGAAACGTCCGGTCTAGATCCTGAAGCAATCCGTCGATGTTCTTTTCGGCGCGTTGCATGGCTGCTAAGCGGCTGGCATTTTCACTAGCGAGGGATTCGGCGCACGCCCGGAAGAGTGAGACGAAGAGATATCCGCGGATAAACCCGCGAAGAGTCTCGGTACCGCTACCCATGACCTGAGGCAACTGTTTCGTCGGCCAGGGAATTTCGGCCACCTTCTGCCGCCATCTTTCATCCAGCGGCAACAGTCTTTGACTGACGGGCGTATACAACGCACCGGACGTCGGGCGGTTATAGAAGAGGTGGAGTTCGGCGACTTCGCCCTTGGTGCGGCGCGTCTCGTTCTCCACGAGAATCTGTCCGACGAGAGGGGTGATAGCCTTGACCGAAGTCGGCACGGCGGAGAGTCCAACCAGCGGCAGGCCCGCGTCCGCAAGGTGCTCATGAACCCGCTCACCGACGGCCCAAACCTCGGCTTGGGCAGGTAGAGCCGCCAACGTCTTGACCGCATAGTCGGCGACTACTTCATTAAACTGCCCCACCAGTCCCTGATCGGAACCGAACACCACTGCGCCAATCGTAGCGGCGCGGGTTGGTCTTGTCTGGCCGGCACTCACGGGCACCGGCCCGCTTTTCCGGAAGCATGCGCCTAAGCCGAGTTCCACCGTGCGATAGTAGTCGCCCAGCGCGCGCACAGATTCCTCGTACTGTCCAATGCTGGAGGCGGCCACGGCC
>JBDUEM010000254.1:0-11198 GCA_040002435.1 Bryobacteraceae bacterium | reverse complement strand
AGGAGCCAGCGGCTCACGGACGGCACGAGGTGGCGGACATTCATGCGATTGCTCCAGTTGGACGATCTGATGACATCCTACACCAACGCGGGCGCCCCGGCGTAGCCTCCTCGTGGCGGATCTCGACCTCAGCACGGCCTCAGGACTCATCGCGTCACGGTGCATGTGCGGATCGCGACGAAGTTGATCCAGAGCGTTAATGTCAGAGTGGTGGACATCCAGATAGTTCAGAAAGTGGCGTGTTGCTGCACGGTAGGTTCGAACCGTGTCTGAAGCCAGAGATAGAGCGATGGATTCGACTCCGCCAGAAGACCAGGGCGAGCGGATGGACGATTGGTCGGCGCGAGCGTTTCACGATTGCAGCCTTGAAATCGGTCGGATGTGTTGGGCCACAGCACACGCATATTGCTGGTAGACCTCAAGCAGCGTGACCTGCATGTAGATCAGGGTGGTCTGACGGTCGCTTGCATTCCAGCGGAAATTGCGGGGCTCAAACGCAGCGGGAGCGTGCGTCCCAGCCCCGCTACCCGTCACCTCACCATCCCGGCGCGAACCGGATTCCGTGGTGGCTCAGCGGCCTTAGATGCTCAAGCACGCGACGCACATCTTCCACGCTGAACAGAGGCACGCCATCTTCGTGCGCCGAATCCAACGGCGTAGCGACATACCCATGCACGTCACCGTTTCTGGTGTCGACTGCAATCCCGGCAATCTGACCGCTCTCATTGATGCCAGTCCCTAAAAGCAGGTGTAGCGAGGTCGGTGGGACCAGGGTGTTCAGATCGGTCATCGAGCCGTTCTGCCACACGTAAGCGCGGGGGCCGTCCGGGCCGATCGAAATACCCGTTATTTGCTCGTTGTCGTTGATCGCGACCGCTCCACTCGCGAAATCGCCGCTGAGAGTCCCCAGATCCCTCATACCCCTCTCCTTCGTCCAGAGAAACGCGTGACCGGTCTCGTCCCCGGCAAGCGCTGACGTGCCAACCGCATGTCCCCTGTTATTGATGTTGATCGTGAGATTCGCCGCATCGGGACTGGTTCCGGTTCCGCCCAACGTTCCCAAGTACCGCGGTGTGCCGTCCGCTTCCCATAGCATCGGATGCGCGGGAACCATAGCGAGTTGGAAGTTCGGATTGTACGGCGCGCATGTGCCCGTCGAGCCTACAACCTGACCGGCGTCATTGATCGCATACGCTACGCCATCCGGATCCCCCGGGTAGGTCGCCAACTGGATGATTTTGCCGCCCTGCCATTTTACCGGCTTGAACTGAAACCTCTGAGGGCAGCCCGGATCCGGCGTCGTGTTCTCCACCTCTCCCGACACCACGCCCCATGTATTGATCTGCGTACTGGAACCATTGTTGCCTCCAAGTGTGGGCAGTTTCCTCATCAATCCACCCTGCCAGAGGAAAGCCGCACATACCGCTCCGTTGCTGGACAGACCCAGTGCCTTAAACCCGCAGAAATCCACCGCTCCTGGATCCGGCTGGGCCGTTTCCGCCCCGCCCACAGTCTGCCCGAAGATGTTTACCCCATAACTAAGACTGTTCTTACCGCCAATGCCCGGCTTTGAAATGTCGAGCGTTTGCCGGCCGTGGAACAGCACCGCATGGTCGGTGTTGTCGGGTTGTTGCAACGCTCCCGCAACCAGGCCGTTTCTGGCGATGTTCAGCACCTGACCCGCTGGACCGATCGGCCCCAAGTCCGTCAACGTGTACCGCGGCCGCAAGCGCTGCGCGTGCGCGCACAACGACAAGGAAATCGCCAACGTTACCATCGAAAATGTTCTCATGTGTTTCCTCCTGGTGAAACCGCTTCTCACTGTATGAATCGAGAACGGTGCCTGAAAACCGTAAACGTGTGTCGAAATTTTTTTCTCGACGCCGTGCTAGACTACGAAACTAATGAAAGGGCTTTCCCGTCATGGTCCAGTCCACCCATGACATTACCGGTTTGCTCCAGGCGTGGAACCGCGGCGAGGAAGACGCGCTCGCCAAGCTGACGCCGCTGGTTTACGCCGAGCTCTATGCGTCCGCACGCCGTTCCAGGGCGAGGGGGCGCCCCCAAAATACACTCCAGGCGACGGCTCTGATTAACGAGTTGTACGTGCGCATGGTCGACCTCAAACGCGTATCGTGGCAGAACCGGGCGCACTTCTTCGCCGTCTGCGCGCGACTCATGCGCAACATCCTCATCGATCTGTTCCGCTCCGCTCAGTTCCAGAAGCGCGGCGGCGGATTGGAGCGTATCAGCCTGGATGCCTCGGCCATCGTCTCTCCGGACCTTCGATCCGATCTCGTCGCTATCGATGAAGCCCTCACTCGTCTGGCCGAATTGGATCCCCGTAAGGCTCGCGTCGTCGAGTTGCGCTTCTTTGGAGGACTGAGCGTCAAGGAAACCGCTGAGGTGCTCAAAGTCTCGCAGGAAACCGTATTGCGCGACTGGAAACTCGCCAAGGCCTGGCTGTTGAATGAACTGAGCGCGTGAGCGATATGCAGCCGGACCGCTGGCAACTGATCGACCGCATCTTCCACGCGGCTCTGGAAGTCCAGGAGGACCGCCGTTCCGCCTTTCTTGCGGAAAGCTGCTCCAACGACGGCGACCTCCGTAGCCAGGTGGAACGCCTGCTCCTGCGCTACCGCGAGGCGGACACCTTCCTCGAGGAAGCGGCGTGGGACGTCGCCGGCCGCGCTGTCGCCGACGCAACGGCGCCGTCCGGCAGTTCCGTAATAACCGAAGCCGCAAGCGTGGGCGAAACCGTCGCCCATTATCGGATCTTGCGAGCCATTGGCAGCGGCGGCATGGGTGTGGTCTACGAGGCCGAAGACCTCCGCCTCCGCCGTCACGTCGCCCTCAAATTTCCGCACGATCGCCTCGCACGCGATCCTCGCGCACGCCAACGGCTCGAACGCGAAGCGCGCGCCGCATCCTCGCTGAGCCACGTGAACATCTGCTCCATCTATGGAGTAGAGGAACATCAGGGGCAGCCAGTCATTGTGATGGAATTGCTCGAAGGCGAGAGCCTGAATGAGACCATCCGCCGCGGGCCTCTCGCGCTTCACGACCTTTGCGACATCGCAATTCAGGCTGCGGAAGCGCTACAGGCCGCCCACGCCAAAGGCATCATACACCGTGACATCAAGCCCGCGAATCTCTTCGTAACGGCTGGCGGACAATTAAAGATTTTGGATTTCGGTCTCGCCAAGGTCATGCCCTTACCGGCGCTTAACGGTTTGACACAGGGCGAGTCTCTAACCTATGAGGGTATGATCGCCGGCACCACAGCTTACATGTCCCCGGAACAGGCTCGCGGCGCCGAATTGGACGCACGCACGGACCTGTTTTCCCTCGGTGTCGTGCTGTATGAACTCGCCACGGGGCGCCAGCCCTTCCTCGGGCCGAACACGGTGGTCATCATCGATGCGCTCCTCAACGCCCGTCCTCCCGCACCTTCCACGCTGAATCCGGCCCTGCCTGCCGCGCTTTGTGCTGTGATCATGCGGCTTCTCGAGAAGGAGCGCGAGCGGCGCTACCCGGATGCCGGCGCGCTGCTGAAAGACTTGACGCAGCGGCAATCCGCTACCTTCGCTCTACCGTTTCATGTTGGACGGCTGCAAGCCGCCATCGCTTCCGCGTGCCTGGGCGCTGTCGCCATCGGTGCAGTCTTCCTCATGAGCCCATCCCCCACAGCGGCGGATAGTGCGGTGGTAGTCGCCGGTTTCGATGCCGGGATCCGTCCCCGCGTGATTGCTGAACTCGAGCGCGGCGGGCACCTGCGTGTCCTCCCTCAGAAAACGGAGAGTGGCATCGTCACGCCCGATACCACGAGGCAGGTCTGCCGCGCCGCCGGAGCATCGATGCTCGTCGAAGGCTCTGTCATGGATCTCGAACCGCGTCGCTTGATTGGCCTGCGCGCTTGGGATTGTGCGAACGGCGAGATTCTGCATGAGGTCCAGACCCAAGCGGAAAATGCCGGGGACGTTTCGGCTGCCATCGTCGATGCCACCCGTCGGCTTGGCGCCGGAATCCAGCCGGCCTCCATCGTCCGCGAACCTGCTGCTCAGCGCGCGGCAGCCGAAGCGTTCGCGGCTGCCCGGAAAGTTGTTGCGTCGAGCGGGGCCAGGCCTGCCTTGCCCCTCTTTCGCCGCGCTGTGGAAATCGATCCCGGACTCGCCATCGCCTATACGTATATCGCGCGTTGCTATAGCCAAATGGATCAACCCGATTTGGCCGGGGAGTTCGCCCGGCGCTCCTGGCGCTTGCGCGATCGCGCCTCTGAAATCGACCGTTTCTTCATTGATCTCACTTACGCCGCGCTGGTCTCCGGAAATCTCGACCAGACGCAGCAGACACTCGAGGCTTGGGTCCGCACCTACCCTGGTGATCCAACCCCGCACGGTTTGCTCGCCGCGCACATTTACCGGTCCCTCGGACAGTTCGAGCGGTCTGTGGCCGAATCCCGCAAGTCCATCGAGCTCAAAGCCAATCAGGCGATCGTTCGCTACAACCTGGCGGCCAACCTCTCCTATCTTGGCCGGTACGCGGAAGCCCGGCAGGTGCTTGCGGCCGCGGTTAACCAGGGATTCGATATCGATGAGTTCCTGATGCTCGGCCACGATCTCGCCTTCCTGGTGGGCGATCGGGAAGAAATGAAAGCGGTCGTGGCGCAGGCTCGCGGAAGATCCGTTGCAGAAAACTGGATCTCGGAAAGCGAAGCGCGCGCCCTTGCGTGGGCTGGCCGTCTGCACGAATCCAGAGATGTCTCCGGCCGCGCGGTGGAGCAGGCCCGTCACGGCGGCCAGCCCGAGCGGGGTGGTCTCTGGGAATGCGGGGCAGCCATCCGCGAGGCATTATTCGGGAACGCTCGCGAAGCCGCGGCGCGAGCTATCGGCGCCCTGGAGCTTTCTACGAGCCGCGAGGTGGAGTTCGGAGCCGCGTTCGCCCTGGCAACTGCAGGCGATTCAGCCAGGAGCGACGCTCTCGCCGGCGACATGGAACGGCGATTCCCGAACGACACCGCCGTGCGCTTTCATTATCTGCCGGTGGTTCGCGCACTCTCGGCCCTGAACCGCGGAGATACGGAACGCGCCTACACATTGCTGGAGCTCGCCGTTCCCCTGGAACTGGGCGTGCAGCGAAGCACCGTCGCCGGGAGATTCGGCACGCTCTATCCCATCTACGTCCGGGGCTTGGCTCATCTGGCTTCCCACCGCGGCCTCGCTGCTGCATCCGAGTTCCGGAAGATCGTGGCTCGCCCGGGGGTGATGGTTAGCGACCCGGTGGGAATGCTCGCTCAGCTACAACTGGCTCGCGCGCTCTCACTGGCGGGTGACAGGGCCGGGGCGCGCACCGCATATCGGGACTTTCTTACGCGCTGGAAAGACGCCGACGCAGATATTCCGATCCTGCAAAACGCCCGTGCCGAGTACGCTGGCCTACGGTAACCGCGGAAAAGCAATCCTGTGCACTTCCTCAGGATCTTGTCAATGGGCTTTATCCTGGCTAGTTCATCCCCCAGCTTGTCCAGCAGTGACCCTGCAGCAGAGGCGCAGGCCGCGGCACGAAAGATCCAGCCGCTTGGGTGGAGGAGTTGTCGCCGACAAGGGGTATCACAGCGGTGAAGTGCCGAAGTCGCCGTATGCGGGCGGAGTGAGAAGCTACCTTCGCTAAGCCGGTGTCGAGCGTTGCCAGCGAAACCAGAGGTCCCAGAAAGACATAGGTACCCGATTCAGCGCCGGATATTCGGATTGAGCCTTCTTAAGAGGGCCGAAGCCTGCGCGAACCGCTACAGCGCAACAATCTGAGCTGCTGGATCCAGCCGGCGTAGATCACCGGGATCGCTCGTAACGATTACGTCTTGCCGCCCTCTAGCGATGATCACGACCGACGCGTCGATGACATCGGAAACGCTCGCTGCGCCGCAGAGTTCTCCGCAGGAACAGGCAAGCTGCTCGTCAAGAGGAACAATTTCAACTTCCTCGCTCCGCAAGAACCGGGCCAAAGCAATCTGAACGCGGCCGTTGCGCCAGGCTTGTCCCACGACGCCCGCAGGCACGCGGAAAGCCCGGCCTTGCGCTACTGCCCGCTGCAGCAAGGCGATCATCCGCTTGTCACCACGCTCTAAGGCGATCAGCGCGCCGGTATCCAGAACTATCCCCGCCGCTGTTTGAGTACGCGTTCTGCCCATTGGATGTCCATAGCCGAGGGCTCGCCGTGTTGTTTTATCAAGTCCCGAACCAGTTCTCGCAGAGACTCGCGTCTCTCCTGCTCGGCCAAGACCCTGGCAATGAAACCGGAAACCGAACCTGCTCGCCCCGCACGAACCTCCCGCTGAACCCATGCGACCTGATCCGCGGGCAGACTGATTGCGATCTTCGCCTTGGTCATACCAACATCATACCGCGCGGCGATTCGTCTCGAGATCGCGACTCCGAACGAATGACGCGCAAACGGACTCAGGACTCATCGCGTCACGGTGCCGCACCTCGCCGATGTAGCGGTATCCCTACGGTAAGCGCAAACTCTGGAATAGCCGGGGCGAGACGTTTCATGTGGAGCATTTCTGTCCCACCGTTCGAATCCGGACGGGCAAGTGCGAATACTCTCAAGATCCTCAAGGGTAGCTGGTCGTTTTGAGGAACTGAACTTCACCGGGTGGTTCGATTGCCACCGGCCAATTGACTGGCGAGCAGTTTGAAGGGCATGCCCTTGCGTCCTCCTTCGCGAGTTCGGCGCTGACGGCCTTGACCGGCCCCTTCGACTGAATCGCGCCGGCAATGGCGGCTACAGGTCTGACCGCGACGAGTGACGCGCCGCACGGCGGGCAGCCGCTAAGAGCAAACTCCTAATTAATCGGATAGGGTCAGAACCTGGACCGAGAGTCCTTTATACTTGTGAAAACCGCGATCCAAGGTGGCCAACGTATAGCCGGAATTTATCGCGAATGCGGCGAGGTACGTATCGGTCCAGAAATTCGTCCCGGCCTTGTGAGTCGCAGTCATAGTTTGCCAGGTGCGCTCAAGGGCGGGAGGTTCGGGCGCAAAAATCACTCCATCCTGCGCCCGGATCGCGTTCAGTAATCGCCACGCCTTAGCAGCGGTAAACACATCTTCCGCCATTACCCGCTCGTTCGTGAGTAGCCGCAGAAACCCCATCTGCGTGACGCGGCAAAAAGCAAGCGTCTCATCCCCGGATTCTTCAAGCCATGCCGCAGCGGCGGCATGGTGAATGTGACCGGAAACGGCTAATGCAATCCAAAGATGGACATCAGGGAAGTAGATCATCAAAATCGAAGCCGGTAAGATTGAGCTCGCGGCCGCTCTTGAGATGAACTACAGGGAACTTGGACCGATGAGAAGGCTTCCCTGCATTGGTGGTCAATTCACGCTCAATTGCCTGAACGATGAGTTCCTTCATGCTCGAACCGCGAAGAGCAGCCACCGCCTTCGTGCGTCGAAACAGGTTATCGGGAAGGTCAATAGTGGTGCGCATACGTCTTCAACTTAGCATAAAAGCATAAATACGCTTAAGTCCTAGTCATAGCGAGGGGCCCATGTGCTGCCTGGCCTTCTGAGCTTATGGCACTGGCGCGCCTTTCTGTCGATACCGCAGACTGTAGTGCCCCGACGGTGCGAGCCAATCCGGCAAGATCGTGAAGGTCTTCCTGGACGGCAGACAGATTCCGCGCTGCACCCAGATACCATCGTGCCGATCATCGTCGCCCTGACGGAGTCGCTGTCCGTGCCCGACCATTGTGTCGTCGCGGCAAACTGGACATCGCCGCTTCAACAGGTCCAGGGGGATCACCCCGGGTCAGCGTTGTCTATCGCCTCTGGCAGTGCGATCAACATAATCAGGGCTGGCGTGAAGGCCCGCCGCTGACCGTTCTCTGCCAGAGTCTTCGATCTGCTGGCCGGGCCTTCACCCTCCGGCAACATCAGTCTCCAACGAAAAAAGAAGACTCCTTTTCGTCGCTGGCCGCGAGCCCTCACTAAGAACATTGGTCTGTTTAAGCGACTACACGGCCAGGTGGAGTTCCAGGCCTGTAGTTTGGCCGCTATACTGAAATCGGGATATGGAAATGCAGCTGAACGAGCGGGAAGCGTCATTGGTAGACGCGTTCCGCCGCCTGCCTCCGGATACGTCGTCAGAACTGTCGGCACTCGCGGAGCGACTGGCGGCACTTGCGCCGAACCAGCGGATCGACTGGTCTGATTCCTGGTCCGATGAAGACCTGAACGATTTCAGGGCTGCATCCCTGCGCCGCCTCGACGCTGAGGAATCAGAGGGTCGGGATTGAAGCCTGGCGATGTGGTCGTCGGCGTACTGGTCGGCGCGCAGGAAACCAAGGTCCGGCCGGCCGTCGTCATCGCGAGCGCGACGTACCTCGCCGAGCGGCAGGATGTGGTGGTAGGCATTCTCACACCGCCCTGTTCGAGGCCCAACAGGCGCAAAATCGTTCTGGGCGCTGGACGTTTTGCCTTCCTAATGAGGACGAGCCATGCAAGCGGCGGCCATGCCGCAAGCAGGTTATCGGCTACATTCCCTCGAACGCCGTTTGTGGACCACTTGCGAGGATTGCCGGCGCTGCAGGGTTCGATATCCGAACCTTTGTACGAGTCGCCGACAATCACCCGGAGTAGCTGTTAGCTGACGCAAGCGCGTTTATCGGGAGCAATCCGGCGCGAACCTGCGTTGGGCGCATTGCGGGTTTTGCCAAAGACCGTGACGTCCAGCCCTCGTAACCTCAGAACAAGGGCCGCCAGTAGTCCGATGGTCCTGCGGCACCCATCACCGCCGGGCAAGCTGAGCACTGCGTAGCCTGCTTCGCGACTACACTGCGCGTCAATTAGGTCTTCTTGATGATTCTGCCCTCGATGGAGTACAAAGTGTGTCCAATTCCGGACAGGTGGGAGCTCAATCGATCTCGGTTCTCACTAGTGAAGAATATGACCTGCTGCCCGTGTTGCCCCGCGTCGGACGCGCGCTTCAACAGTTCTGCGAAACTGACGTCCTTAGTGCTCTGCTGCTTGGGCTCGTCAAAGATGATGCAGCCAGGATGGTTGGTATTTAGAGTACGCGCGATTTCCAGCAAACCGCAAAGATAGGACCAAATGGTGCGCACGAGATCACTGGCAGAAATGCTCGTTTGAAGATCAAAACTCAGCTCGAAGCCGGCATGTTCAGGTTTGTACGTGTCCGATGAGATCGAGATTTGATTCGGATCGAAACTCTTGAAGCCATACTGAGACAATTGGCTGCGCAACGAACTTGTCCACGCCGCAATCTTCTCTTTGTCCAAATCACTCGCATCTTCTCTTGGAAGCTCCTGCAATGCTGTTTGATAGGCGCGCCAGCGATCAGCGAGAGGCTCAAACTTTCCTAACATCTCGCCAAACAGGTTCCGCGCCTCCTCGTCACGTCTGAAAGCGTTTTCCAACTCAACGCGGGCCTGAATTGCGGCCACGGACGGCAAACGGTTGTCGGCGACCAACGTCTGCCTCAGAACCCGGACCCGCTCGCGGGTAGCGCCGAGGTCCTCCCTGAGGGCCCGTACCTGCTGCTGACGGGAGGCGGCGACGCGACGCGCATTCTCTAGCACGACCGCGAACGTGTGACGTTGCGACGTCAGAAACTGGATGTTCTCGTCAACTGACATGACTACTTGCTCAATGGCCAAGGGAACCAAGCTGTCACTAATGGCTTGATGGCAGACGGGGCAAGCGCCATTGTCAATCGTGGAATCCTTGCGGGAACCGAGTTGACGGAGGGTCCGAACGTCTTTGTTACGCTGAATATCTTCATCGATGGCCACTAGCCGCTCTTCGATCCGCTTAACTTCCTGCTCTTCCATCTCAAGAGAATCCATCAGGCGCGCGAGCAGGGTCTGTTCATCCCGGACCTTTTTCTCAGCCTCCGCAAGCTCAACTTGCGCTGACTCCGAAATTTCGCCCACCTTCGGAATTTCAGTTGCGAAAAGCTCAGATAGCCGCTTTTGACGTTCCTCGGTGCGTTGCTCGATGGTCAGCCAAGCGTCGCCGACCGGAACGGCAATAGTCGGCAGCACCTGGGGAGGCCAGCTTGCTAGGGGATGATGTGGTAGTCCTTGAAGGGTTCCTCCGACCCGCTCCGCCAAGTCCTTCAGCCGCGTCACTTCGGTGGACCAAGCTGACTCGATCCGTGTCTTATCGAGCTGCAATTCTTGTCGCCGGAGAGCAATCCGATGCGCGTCCAGGTTCAATGGGAATTCGACCACGCGTTTGTTGGCGTCCCTGAGCCGAAAATGTGTCGGCAGCGGCGGCTGTAACGTGGACCAGCCACGTGTTTGCTCGACTACGAAATAGGGAAAAACGCACTGCAAGTAGAGCGGATATTCGTTGCCGTCATAGGTCTGGACCGCGGGAAGGGACCAGCCGAGGAATGCCGCTAGATAGTGATGGAACCCATGCTCCCTTGTTGCAGCCCCTTGGCGGCTCACGAATAGATCTCGCGTTGGGACGGAAGTTCCAGGTGAGGTCAAGACGGGCCCTTCGTGCACCGTTATGAGGTTCTTGTCACGCACACCTTTGATGGTCCGCTGTACCACAATGCGCTGGTGCTTATGGTTTTCAATTTCTAGAAACACTTCCGATTCCAGGACGCCGAACGCGCCACCGGGGCTGTCCAGTTGCGTCTTAACCGCTGGCGGCAAGGGAAGGTCTTGCTCGCTCGTTGTCAGCATCGCTTCCATGCCAAGCGCCACCAGGATCGCCTTGGCACAGGTCGACTTCCCCATCGAGTTGTCAGCCCAAATCACGACCAACCCGTCTGCAAAATCCTGGGTTGCGCCGTAAGGCCCGTCGGTCGTCAAGACGTGGAGCTTCAAGCGCCGGAACTTCATAGGCTAAGCCTTTCCTCCGAAGATTCCATCAACCAGTTTTTCGGTCACGCGAAAGCGCACGGTTTCGATGAAGCGCTTCTCGGTCTCGTAAACTGCTTGCTCCGAGGCGAGTTCGGCAGCCAGGGTCCGCCCCTTTTGACTGAGCTCAATCCGGGCACCGTCCGTTCGGCTGATGAGGCCCTCTCCTAGCGCAAAGTCGATGGCACGATTGAGGAACGGTTCAAAGCGTATCAGCAAGGTATCTGGCGGCACTTCGTTGTTCGATGGGTATTCCGGTCGATGAGAATAGACATTCCGTTGGGATGTGAATAAGGATTCC
>JBDUEM010000253.1:0-11336 GCA_040002435.1 Bryobacteraceae bacterium | reverse complement strand
AATAGGCAGGCGTCCTTGATAATCGCCGGGGATGCCCCTACACTAAAGGAGCACGGACCGATTGCGACGCCCCATGATGCGAAAGGATACTCCGTACGACGTAGTTCAAAATTCGCTATCTCCTTTGAGTTTTGGTTCGTACTTCGCCTTGCCCTGGAAGGCTTTCGCAAGAAATGCGGTGGGTTGGCGTGGTGAGCTATTGGCCGCAGGGCGCTGGCGGCCGGTCCTGATCTCAGCTGCAATCGTCGCGCTGACCACGATCGCCGGGTTTTGGATTGCACCAGTAATCGGGACCTCCACTCTTGCCGTTCTCTATATGTTGGCGGTGATGTTTAGTGCTCTATGCTGGGGCCTTCACGCCGCGGTGCTCAGTGCGGTCGCGAGCGCCCTCTCACTGGACGTCTTCTTTGTCGCCCCACATCGCAGCTTTGTCGCCGGCGACATTTGGAACCTGATTGCCGCCACGGGTTTGGTGACCATTGGATTAGTCATCAGTACTTTCATTGTTACGGCGCGGGAAGATGCGGAACGCGCCCGGCGCCGGGAGGCCTCGACGGCCGCGCTGAGTTCCTTTACTCAGTCGCTGGCTGCGGGCAATGAGCTGGACCAAATCATGGAGACGGTTACGCGGCACTTTCGCGCGGCCTTTCAGCTTCCTATGGTGGTGTGGCTGCCCGAGTCGGATCGACTGGCTGAACGCTTTCGGAGCGCAGATTTGCTTGTTGACGAAGCGGACCACGAAAAGGCGCACTGGGTTCTTCGGAATGAGAAAGAGGCCACTCGCGTCCATGGATCGGGACTTGGCACGTGCTACCGGCCACTCAAAACCGGAGGAGCGGTTGTGGGCGTCATCGGATTTCGAACCAGAATCCCCGACTCGAGCCTATCCGGTGAGAACGAACTGCTGAATATCTTCTTAAATCAGACGGCGCTTGCGATCACCCGGGCGGAACTATCCCGGAACGCCAAGCGCGCCGAGGTGCTGCAAGAGACGGACAAACTGCAGAGGGCCCTGCTGAGTTCCATCTCCCACGACCTGCGCTCGCCGCTGGCATCTGTTCTTGGCGTTTTGAATACAATTTTGGACGACGGTCCGCTACTGAATCAGCCAACTCAGCAAATTCTGCTGGAAACGGCGCGCGAAGAAGCAGTGAGGCTAGACTGCCTGGTTCGAAATCTACTGGACATGACACGCCTGGAAGGAGGCGTTCTCCGTGTCAAGACCGAATTATGCGATCTCCATGACATCGTGACCGCCGCGCTCTATCAGCTAGGGGCGGCCGCGTCAGGGCGAAGGGTTTCCGTTATCATTCCGCCCGACCTTCCGCTTGTGCCCATGGATGATGTACTGATCGTACAGGTGCTGGTAAATCTGCTGGACAACGCCCTGAAGTATGGCGGTAAGGATGGCTCCATTCAACTCGACGCGAGATTGGAGGGAGAGGAGCTGGAGGTTCGGGTTTTGGACAGCGGCTGCGGCATTCCGGAGCGCGACTTGGAACGCGTCTTCGAGAAATTCTTTCGCGCCGTTCCACCGGGTGCTCCTAAAGGCGCGGGGCTTGGTCTTTCTATCTGCAAGGGATTCG
The DNA here is from genome assembly GCA_040002435.1 of Bryobacteraceae bacterium. Classification (GTDB taxonomy): domain Bacteria; phylum Acidobacteriota; class Terriglobia; order Bryobacterales; family Bryobacteraceae; genus JANXXV01. The sequence continues at coordinate 9,750 of JBDUEM010000253.1, read as the reverse complement.
TGGAAGTCCACAATGGCCGCATTCTGGCGGCACGCCGTTCTGAAGGAGGAACCGAATTGAGTTTCTTCCTGCCGCTGGAGGGGAAAGCGTGACTGATGCAGGGCCAAGGGTCTTGATTGTTGATGATGAGGCGGGTATCCGCAGGTTTCTGCGGGCCTCTCTGGAAGCTCACGGATATTCTGTACAGGAAGCTCCTTCCGGTGAAGAAGCATTACAGGTGGTCCCGGCCTTTCGGCCCGATCTTATCCTGCTGGATCTTGGTCTGCCGGGCATGAGCGGTAAACAGGTGACGAGTTGTCTTCGTGAGTGGACCCAAACCCCAATTCTGATGCTCTCCATTCAGGGGGAGGAACTCGCAAAAATCGAAGCGCTTGACGCGGGTGCGGACGACTACCTCACCAAACCATTCAGCCAGGGTGAGCTGCTTGCACGAATTCGAGCGGCGCTACGCCGGGCGGGTCCACCGGAAGGCGGCCCTGTATTCGTGACCGGCGATCTCAGTGTCGATCTTGCGGGAAGGTCGGTTCGCATTCGCGATGAAGATGTGCAGCTAACACCAACCGAATTCAGTCTGCTCAAGATGTTTATCGTTCACGCGAATAAACTCTTAACGCATCGTCAGCTGGTGCGAGAGGTCTGGGGCGGCGCGCATTACGAAGATGCGCAGCACCTGCTGCGAGTAAATATCAGCAACCTTCGGCGAAAGCTGGAAGGGGACCCGGCGCGTCCGCACTACATCATTACAGAACCGGGTGTCGGGTATCGCTTGCGAAGCGAACCACATTCCATTCCTGCGCGAGCTACCCATTGAAGGCCAGCCGGTGTCGTTGGTACGTTAGCGCCGCCCGGCGAGCCCCTCTTCACGAGGTACACTTGCTGAGATGCTCCCCGAGGAAGCCTGGACTGCCGCTACGGCGGATCGTGCGGAACTTTCTGCCGGGGCCCAATTCAACCGCTGGCTGATTCCGATTGCCGCCGTCGCGATCCATATCTGCATTGGCTCGGTCTACAGCTGGAGCATTTTCAATAGACCAATTGTCGCGCTGCTACCGGGCCAGCCTCTGTGGTTCAGTCCCCCTTATACAACTTTCAGCACTGCGCTTGTCTTTCTTGGCCTGAGCGCAGCGTTTGGCGGCCCCTGGGTGGAACGGCGCGGTCCGAGGGTTGCCGCCATTGCGTCTGCATTTCTTTTCGGATCGGGACTCATCCTCGGCGGAATCGGTCTCGCCGTCAAGCAAGCCGTGCTCGTGTTTCTCGGAATGGGCGTGATTGGCGGTATGGGATGCGGGCTTGGCTACATCGCCCCTGTCAGCACGCTTGTGAAATGGTTTCCGGACCGTCGCGGCATGGCCACCGGTATGGCGATTATGGGATTCGGAGGCGGAGCGTTTCTTGCCGGATATCTGAATCTGTCGCTGATGAAAGCGTTGGGCGTCGCTAATTGCATCATCGCTCTGGGCGCGATTTATTTCTGTGTGATGATGATTGGCGCGCGAATCATCCGGCGGCCTCCGCCTGGTTGGAAACCGAAGGATTGGACGCCGTCCACGAATGCCGGCAAGATGATCACAGATCAGAGCATTACGCGCAACCATGCCATACGCACTGTGCAGTTCTATCTGCTTTGGGGAATTCTTTTCATTAATGTCACCGCGGGTATTGGGATCCTCGCTCAGGCGTCTCCCATGATGCAGGACATGTTCTTGAAGACTCCGGTTGAGGCCGCAGCCGTCGTTTCGTTTATCAGCCTGTTTAACGCGGGCGGGCGATTCTTCTGGGCCTCGCTATCGGACTATATTGGCCGCCGCAACACCTACGTCATCTTCTTCCTGACACAGGCCGGTTTGTTTCTCTTGATCCCGCGGCTGGCCACGCAAGGGGATTGGATCGCATTTCAAGCAGCGCTCTTCGTAATTTTCAGCATGTACGGAGGAGGCTTTGCGACCATCCCGGCATTTCTGGCCGACATGTTCGGCCCGGAGAACGTCGGCGCCATTCACGGTGCGCTTCTAACGTCCTGGAGTTGCGCCGCGATCGCCGGGCCGATGATCATAACGGAGCTTTCGGCGCAGGCTAGAGCTGGGTTGGCGCCCGGAGTGAGCAAGATTCACATCTACGACAGTCCACTGCGGATCCTTGCAGTGTTGCTGGCTGCCGGCTTGGTGCTTGCGATTCTCGTGCGGCCAGTGCGGGCGAGCCGTTAGGATGAGGTGAGGGTGGAAGCTGTGGTGCGCCCGGTACGATTCGAACGTACGGCCTTTTGCTCCGGAGGCTAAGATATACCCGGTCTTCCGAATGTTTTCAACGAGTATTCACCCGCGGCGCCCTACGTTATCGGCGGATTCGCCGCGAATTGAGTAGGCATTTGGGTGGCAGGGCGACTGCGCGCGCGCGTAAGCTATCGCCGCAATGGCCGAGCTATGGCCTTGTCTTCACGTATCCAGCGAGTCGAATCTGCCCGCTGGAATCGTCGCCGCTTGTTGGTGCCCGGGCTCGGCCCGAATTCAGCCCGACCTAAAGGCGGGCTTGCCCCTAGTTTCGGTCCGGGTATCGATGCTGTCGCGCGTTGGCCATTAGTAGCGAGGCCGTTAGGTCGGGTACTGCCGGGAAGATCGGCAACGCCGCGAGCGAATTTAGTAAGTCGAGCAAATTGTGGCCGTTCAGTGGTGAGAAATTACGACTTCGCGCTGTCGGATGTCTTGACCGACCTCGCCGCTTCGCGCGGTGGGTAGGACTTCGAGCTTGGTGGCAGAATTGCCGACTTCGAGTTGGACATTTTCCGTGACTTGCTGCGACCTGGATTTCGAGATCCGAGATCTCATTCGACTTCCGCTCAAGGCATTCAATGTGGACGGCGAGGCTGGATACTAGCGTCGGGATTGGCCGTTAAGTCCTATTTAGCAATCTTTGTGGCTTGGCGCGCGACCATCTGCCAACCCTGCGGAGTCTTTTCCCAGACGTGCAAGACTTGCATGTGCACGACATTGGTAGTGCTGTGCCACAAGTCAACCTTACCGTTCACGTATGCGGTGTTTCCGTGGATGCGCACCGTCGTCTCCGGAAAAAACTCGATCTTCTCCACAATGGTGGTTGGCGTCGTGATCGCCTTGATCACGTCAGACTTGGTTTCGAAGCTACCGGTGGAATGGACGTAGGTTAAATCGTCGGCCAGCAATTTCTTCAAAGCCGCACCGTCCTTTTGAACCATCGCGTTCTTATAGGCGTCCATCGCCGCAAGCACTTCCTGCTTGCCGGTTTCGGAACCTGCGGGCGCAGCCGATAGAATGGCTGCCGACAGGAGAATCAATAGTAAGTTTTTCATGGCAGGGTTACGCGAAGATTTCCTTAACCACTTCACCGGCCAGCACCGTAGGCCTTTCGGCGCGACCGTTGTGCATGTAGGTCGTTTGCATATGATCGAGGCCGAGCATCCAGAGAATAGTAGCGTGAATGTCGTGCACGTGCGCCGGCTTTTCCTGGGCACGCAGGCCGATCTCGTCGGTGGACCCTACATATTGGCCCGGTTTTGCGCCGCCACCAGCCATCCACATCGTAAAGCCCCACGGATTGTGATCGCGGCCATCACTCAGTTCATTGAAGGGAGTGCGGCCAAACTCGCCGCCCCAGACAACCAGCGTGTCTTTCAACATCCCGCGCGCCTTCAGATCCGCTAACAAACCAGCGATGGGTTTGTCGGAAGCACGGCACCACTTTCCATGATTCTTTTCGATGTCATTGTGGGCGTCCCAACCGCTGCCGGATCCGCAATAGAGCTCAACAAAACGGACGCCTCGCTCCACCAACCGTCGTGCCATCAGGCAATTCGTCCCGTATACCGACGTAGCCTCTTCATCGATGCCATACATCTTCTTCGTGGCTTCCGATTCTTTGGTTAGATCTACTGCTTCGGCGCCAGCCGATTGCATCTGATAGGCCAATTCGTAGGATCTAACTCGCGCGTCTAATTCGGTGTCGTCGGTCTTGTCGTCTGACCAGATGCGATTCAACCGGTTCAGCAGGCCAAGCTCGCGGCGTTGTTGCTCATCGCTGATTCCCGCGGGAGGCTTCAGGTCAAGAATAGGGGTATCGCCGCGACGGAATTGAGTGCCCTGATAGATGGCAGGGATGAACCCTGAGTTCCAGTTGTTCGATCCGCCAAGAGGATCCTTGTCATCGGTCAGCACTACGAAGGACGGCAGATTCTTGTTCGCCGTGCCAAGTCCATAGGTTGTCCAGGCTCCCAAAGAAGGCCGCCCGGCCAGGATGGATCCGGTATTCATCTGGCAGACGGACCCGACGTGATTCAAGCCGTCAGCCCAGCACGAGCGGATGATCGTCATGTCGTCGACATGCGGCCCGATGTTTTTATACCAGTCCGAGACCCACATTCCGCTCTGGCCATATTGCTTCCATGTTCGCTGCGAGGCCATGAGCGTGTTGTCCCCGGTGCCGCGCGACGTCTGTTTCGGCCTCTCGATCGAGTCAGGGATCGGTTTGCCGTTAAGTTTGGTCAGCAGGGGCTTCGGATCAAACAGATCAACGTGACTGGGACCGCCTTCCATGAACAGCCAGATGACCGACTTCGCCAGGGGCGGGTGATGCGGCCGTTTCAGTTGAAGAGGATCGGCCAATGCAGCGGTTGCCGCATATCCGTCCTCCTTGAACAAACTCGCCAGCGCGATACCGGCTAATCCACTACCGGCGCGCGAGAAGAACTCGCGCCGGGATGAAACGTTCCAATGATGACGAAGCTTATTCAGCATGACTCGAGAACCTCATCAGTTAACGTACAGAAATTCGTTTGAATTCAAAAGCACGTGGCAGAGGTCTACAAATGCTGCCACATGCGCGGGGTCCAGGCCGTTCGGAATCTTCTCCGGCAGCGGCACCTTCTCATTATTCGCCAACCTGGCGGCAAGCAGCGTTTGCTGCTCGCGCAGGAAGCTCAGCAGTTCTTTCTCTTCCACAGGCTTCGGAGATCGCGACAGCACCAGACGGAAGGCCCGTTCCACTTGTTGCGCCGGCAGTAAACCGCCATCGTTCAGCACGCGCGACGCCAACTTCTGCGACCATTCTAAAATCAACTGATCGTTCATCAACTGCAGCGACTGCGATGGGCTCACGGTTCGGTAGCGCCGCGGACAACTTTCCTGCGGATTCGGCGCGTCAAATGCTTCGAACATCGGATAGGTCATCGTGCGCTTCTCAAACACGTAGACGCTACGCCGGTGGGCTTCACTGGAATCCTTCTCTGTCGTCCAACCGCCGTAGCGCATCGGCACAGTGCCGGGAGGAAGCGGCGGGTGAACGCCCGGTCCGCCCATCTTCGGATTGAGAAGCCCACTAACCAGCAGCATGGAATCACGCATCGCCTCACCCTCTATGCGATGCCTCGGATAGCGCCACATCAGCTTGTTATCAGGGTCCACGGTGGCTGCGGCAGTCTGATAGGCCGATGATTGCTGATAGGTGCTGGAGAGCATGATCATACGGTGCATCTTTTTGACGCTCCAGCCATTCTCGACGAAAGTAGCGGCAAGATAATCCAATAATTGCGGGTTGGTTGGCCGGTTACCCATCATGCCGAGATCGCTGGGGGTACCGACAATTCCATCGCCAAAATGATAAGCCCAGATGCGGTTCGCCATCACCCTGGGCGTAAGAGGATTCTTTGCATCGGCCAGCCAGTTGGCAAGAACCGAACGACGGCCCGTCGAATTCAGTTCTGGCTGCGGTGTGATCTTCGGGTCACTCGGATCGAGGATCGAAAGGAAGCCGGGCTGCACTTCTTCCTTGGGCGTATCCCATCCTCCGCTGGCCAGCACAAAGCTTTTAGGTGCTTCCATGCCGTTGTCGACCACCGTTTGCGCCATCGGCGGACGAGGCCGTTCCGAGTCGTATTTCTTCGCTTCAGCCTGCAATTCGAGGAAGCGTTTTTTCTGCTCGGGCTTCAATTCCTTTAAGAAATCTTCGTCCTTGTATGTGATCTGCGGCATCGCGTCGAAAGCGAGGATCGCCTGCAGCGGCGTCCGCTTGTCGACGGGCGTATTCAACGCCTCCCTCGTACCCGTCGAGAACCGGATGCTGTAGTATTCGGCCTTCGCTCTCCAAAGCGGCTCGACCAGGCTGTGCATTTCCTGCCGGATCGCCCGAGTCTTCTCGTCCCACTCGGCAAATTTTGCGTCGTACTCCTTGCGCTTGTCGCCTGAGAGTAGAATCACGTCGTCTTCCGCGCGGATGTTTGCAAAGAATGCCTGCAGCCGGTAGTAGTCTTTGTGCAAGATCGGATCGAACTTATGATCGTGGCAGCGCGCGCAGCCGTACGTCATTCCCATGAAAACCGAAGCAACGGTGTCTGTGATGTCGTTCAGCGTTTCCTGCCGCCGCAATTCCAATACGGGTTGATTCGTCTCATCCGTGTAGTGGCGATTGAAGCCAACCGCGATTTTCGAAGTAGGTTCACCCGGAAACAGCTCATCCCCTGCAATCTGTTCTTTGACGAAGCGGTCATACGGCTTGTCATCATTGAACGACTGAATCACATAATCGCGATATCGCCAGATATTTGGCCGTGTCTCGTCCGACTTAAAACCATTGGTGTCCGCATATCGAGCCAGATCCAGCCAATGGCGACCCCAGCGCTCTCCATATTGAGGGGAAGCTAGCAAGCGGTCGACAATCTTTGCGAAGGCATCGGGTGAATTGTCGGAGAGAAAAGACTGGACCTCCTCCGGCGTCGGTGTCAGCCCCACGAGATCGAGCGTCGCCCGGCGCAGCAAGGTTATGCGGTCTGCGGGAGGATTGGGTTTCAGCTTCTTCTGTTCCAGCTTCGCCAGTACGAAAGAATCTATCGGAGTACGCACCCAATCGCTTGCTTTGACAGCTGGCGCGGGAGCCTTGACCACGGCTTGAAATGCCCAATAGCGCCGTTGTTTCTCGCTAAACTTCTTCTCGGCCGGACTCACCGTAGAAGTAATCGTAGCGGATGAATCCCAGACGGCGCCCCCATCAATCCAATCTTTTAGAGTTGCAATTTGTTCGGTGGTGGCCCGCCCGCCGAGTGGCATCTGCGGCTGAATGGCACCGGTGAGATGCCCATAAAGGCCGCTTGCCTGAGCCTTTCCCGGAACAATCGCAGGACCGTGTTTTCCGCCCTTCAGCATTCCCTCGCGCGTGCGCAGATCCAGGTTGCCCATGGTGGAATCCTGCCCGTGGCAGTGCACGCATTTCTCCGCGAGGAGGGGCGCTACATCCTTCGTGAAGGAGATAGTCTTGGAATTTTGCGCAGGCGCCGAAGCTCCCGCTATTAGAGCCAGTACGGAAAGTGTGCCAACTCGAACCATGCGTTTCGCTCCAACACTGAGGTGCCTTGATTATACAGAAGGCGGAGATCTATTTGCATAAAGTGCTCACCGCAGCGTACCGCATTCATGCCACTCAATTTTCATTGACGATTCTCAAACCACCGTGATAGCATCGCGCACTACAGTAGTTTTTCAGGCGGCTCATGTCGGAGGCGATATATATGTACGCTCGGCGTCTTAGATACTTGATCTATGGCGCACTTTTTCTGGCACCGGGCCTGCTACCTGCCCAGCAAGCGCCGAGTGCAATCCTCGGACGCGTGACTGATCCGAGCGGTTCGGCTATCGTAGGCGCGAACGCAGTTGCAACTAATACCGCCACCGGCGTTCACACCGCTGCACCCACCAACGCCACCGGTGACTTTCTTCTACCCTTCCTGATTCCCGGCCCATATTCGTTGTCGGTGGATGCTCCTGGGTTCAAGAAATCGTTGCGTTCACAGATTCAAGTGCGCGTGGATGAACGCATCACCATCGATGTTTCCCTTGAACTGGGGCAAGCTTCGGAAAGCGTCCAAGTCACCGCTGACACGCCTCTGCTGGACACCTCCACTACGTCCATGGGGCAAGTACTCAGCAGCAAAGCGGTTCTTGATCTGCCCCTGCTGACCGGGAATGTCATACCGATGGCCGCCCTCTCGCCGGGCGTTCTCTTCATGCCAACCTTTCCGAAGGACGTGCGCCCATTCGACACAGGATCGGGTTCCGCCATCGCCGGCGACGGTACACGGGTCGGCACGGCACAATTCCTGCTCGATGGGGCCATGAACAACGCCAACACAGGATTCGCATATTCGCCGCCTCCCGGCATTGTGCAGGAAGTAAAAGTACAAACGGCTTCTTTCGACGCCGGCTACGGCTACATGAGTGGGGTCACTGTAAACATGAGCTTGAAGTCAGGCACGAACGCGCTCCACGGTCAAACCTATTACTTCAACCAAAACCCCGTCTTCTACGCGAACCGCTTCTTCCTGAATCGCGTGGGCTCGCCCAAAGTCGCCTACAAATCGCATCGGTGGGGCGGCAATGTCAGCGGCCCTATCGTTATTCCCAAGCTCTATGACGGCCGCAACAAGACATTCTTCATGTACGGTTATGAAGGCATCTGGACGTTTGATCCTGTCTCCATCGGCTATGAAGCCGTCCCGACGGCAGCCCAGCGCGCCGGCGATTTCTCGAGCCTGTTAGCGCTCGGCACCAGGTATCAGATTTATGATCCGTATTCCATCGCACCGGCCGCGGGAGGTCTTTACAGCCGTTTGCCATTGGCCAACAATCGCATCCCAGCCAGTCAGATTAATCCCCTTGGGGCGAGAATTGCCGGGCTCTTCGATAACCCGAATCTGCCAGGAAATGCCGACGGAGTAAATAACTATACGAATGGGCGGAACTCCCACGATACCTTTTATAACCACATCGTCAAGGTGGACCACATCCTCACTGAAAAGCAGCGTTTCTTTGTGCGCGCCGATGTGACCAGGAACCGCCGCGTCCAGGACCAGCGGCATAACGATGCCGTCGGCCACCTGCAGTACCGCTACAACCGCGGTGCGGCCATCGATCACATTTATACGGTTTCGCCAGAACTTTTCGTCAATACCCGATACAGCTATACGAGGTACATCGACGGTTTTTTTCCGGACCAGGTAGGCTGGGATCTTGCCGGTCTCGGCTTCTCATCCACCTTCGTCAACCAGATCAAGGCGATTGATCCACGTCTGGTGCGCCTTCCGCGCATTGATACTACCGGCTATTCCTCCCTTTCCGTGCAGAATCAGAATTGGAACCCCGTGGACGCGCACGATTTCGCGGTGAACTTAACCAAAGTCCACGGCACGCACACGATACGTGGAGGCGTCGGCTATCGCATTTACAAACGGAACTCGACGGATCTGGGTACGTCATCGGGCACGTTGACTTTCGGTACCAATTGGACACGTGGACCCTTTGACACGTCCGGCAGTTCACCCATCGGCCAGGGCCTCGCCAGTCTCTTGTATGGCTTGCCTTCGAGCGGCAGTTTCCCCATCAATGCGAATTACGCGGAGCAGGCCAAGATCTTCTCCACCTATGTCCAGGACGACTGGAAGGTCAGTCGTAACCTGACGTTCAGTGTTGGCCTGCGCTACGAATTGCCCTCACCCATGACGGAGCGGTTTGATCGAAGCGTGGAAGGATTCGACTTCGGAGCAGCGAGCCCAATCCAGGCCGCCGCTAAGGCCGCATATGCCGCAAATCCCATCCCGCAAGTTTCTCCGGATCAATTCCGCGTGATGGGCGGGCTAACGTTCCCAAATGTAAACGGCGAGCCCCGAACACTGTGGGCCTATAACAAGAAGAACTTCATGCCGCGTGTCGGCGTGGCATACTCCCTCACGCCGTTGAC
>JBDUEM010000252.1:0-11363 GCA_040002435.1 Bryobacteraceae bacterium | reverse complement strand
ATTCGTGTAAAACGGCGTTCTCAAGTTTGGTATCCGGGGAGGAGCGTTCCCGAAGCGGTAAGCAGCCGGCTGCGCGAAGGCGCTGATGTTCAGGTAACGGTCGCGGGCCGGATCAAAGGAACTGATGGGCACGGAACTGCGCACATTCGCGGAGATCCAGTCCGGGCGGTTTGCGCCGCCAAATAGAGGAAGCGTTCCTCCTCCTCCGACTCCGATAGGTGTGCCGCTGCGGAATGTCTGAATTCCGTTCATCTGCCAGCCTGCAATGATTTTGTTGACTACCGTATTGGCGCCGGCGAAAAATCGCTTGCCTCGGCCCACCGGAAGCTCATAGTTCCAGGACATGATGAAGATGTGCGTCTGATCCCCCGAGACCACGGATTTCTCCAGCTTACGGTTGAATGTGTCGATCCCCTTCGCGCCGCCTCCGCCGCCGGTATCGCCGAAGATGTCTCCGCCGGGAAAGCCGATGTTTTTCGCCAACGTGTAGGCGCCGAGGAACGACAGGCCCGACGAATATCGCTTCTGCAATCGCATTTGCAGAGCGTTATAGAAGTTGTACCCCGTCGGCTGATACATGTCATCGATATTCGTGTATTGCGGATAGGCACGAAGCGCCTGCGCCACCGACCCTGCGAAACCCGCGTAAGGCTTCCCAATGCCCGCCGCGATCGCCTGGGGCGAATTAATATCGGAAAGCAACGTCTGGCCCAGGCTCAGGTAGGCGGGATTCACCTGGTTCACATCTTCCAGGCCTGTCCACGTTCCATTCGATTTTGACCCTACATAAGCCAGATCGAGCATGACGCCAAAAGGCAGTTCGCGTTGGATGTCGAGAGTGAAGCTCTGCAACGTCGCGGGCCGGTTGGCGTTCGAATTGATCAGACTGACGCTGCCGTTGTTATTGAGTGACGGATCGTAGATAGGCGGATTCCGCGGATTGGCCGGAAAGCCACTGTCGAGCGCGAAGGCAGGCGTGACGCCCTGGTTCGTGGAGGTATAGGAGGGCTGCAGTCCAAATCCGGAGCACCAGTAATTGCAGCCGTTGAGCCGCCCCACCGAGGTTTGAATGCGGAATATTCCATATCCCAGGCGGATCACGGTCTTGCTATTGGCGCTGTAGGTCAGCGCGATGCGCGGCGAAAACGCCTTGTGATAGCTGCCAAAGATGTTGTCTGTCCCAGTCCGGCCATCACCGTTACCCAGGAAAACCAGCGCGCCCGGTCTGCCGCCGGCTCCCGGATTGGGGCGGCTCAGATCGAGGAAGGAAATGAGACCATCCGCCTCGGTGGCATACATGGGAAGTTCGTAGCGCAGGCCGATACTCAGATTGAGACGAGGAGTCAGCTTGATGATGTCTTCAGCGTAGGCGGCCATGAAATTGTCTGAGAAGTGGCGCAGCGGAGCCGGCACGGCCGCGTTGGCGGAGTAAACCTGCCCAAGCAGGAAACTGGCGAATCCGTTGCCGTTCTTTGCGAAGTCCGGACTGTTCGGTTGAGAGGTGGACAGTGAATTGAAATTGAATGTTCCACCCTCGTTTCGCCGGTCCAGCACCGTCATTTTGCGCCGCCGGTACATAAACCCGAACTTCAGTTGATGATTGCCTTTTACCCAGCTGACATCGTCCGAGACGCTCCAGTTCTGGAAGAATTGTGGGTCGGTGCCGTTATTGTTGGAATTCCCGAGGCTGGCATAGGCGGTTGGCCCCGCGAAGTTGAAAATCGGGTAGCCGTGAGAATCGGCAGGGATACCTGGGATCTGCAGGGTTTTGTTGCCTTGGCGCGGATCGAGCGTCCAGCGGGACCAGGTTGGGCTCGTAGGCGTATATCCAAATCCGATGCGATTCAGGACCGTAGCGCTGATCGTGTCGGTGTAGTTGAGACGGTATCCGCTGGCAACGGTGGGTGTGTCTCGGAAGCCGGGGTTTAATTCACCGGCCACCGCTCCGTTGATTTGCGTGTTTCCGCGAACTCCCCAATAGGCTCCGGAGATGCGCCGCTTGCTATTGAACTGATGGTCTATTTTGAGGCTCCAATCGTCGTCTTTGCTGGGTTGATTCGCGCGATTGACATAGTTGTTAAAGTAACCGGACGAATCCGGCAAAGGAATGAGTGGAAGGGTACGTGTGGCAACCGCACTGAATCGTGATTTTGGGATTTGATTATTGGGAAACTGGTCGCGCGTCGAGCCGCCGTTTCCGTCCGGCCGCGTGGACGCGGGGTCAAAGATAGGAAACGGATAGTCGGCGAAGTTGCCGTCCCGCTGGAGGGCGGTTGGGAGAGATACCAGGGCGCCAGTCGGAACGCCGCCGCGCAGGCGGAAACCGGAATAAGCAAAGTTGAAGAAGGTCCGGTCGCGGCCATTATATTTCGGGAGGACCACCGGACCCCCGAACGTACCGCCAAACTCATTCTGCCGGAGCATCGGTTTCTTACTGCCGGTGAAGAAACTGCGCGCATCGAACTTGTCGTTGCGCACGAATTCGAAAAGATCGCCGTGGAATTTGTTCGTTCCCGACCGCAGCGTAAAATTCAGCACACCGTATCCACCGCCGTACTCAGCGGGATACATCGTGTTCTGCACCTTGAACTCCTCCACTGCCTCATAGGGCGGGCTGGCTTCGGCAATAAAACCGGGCGCGCCGATGTTCTGCATGTCAATGCCGTCGATCAGGATCTCCGCGCTGAACCCAGGCGCACCATTGATCGACTTCGACCATTGTGTTCCTGTCACCCCCGGTGTCAGGAAGATAAAATTCTCTATCTGGCGCCTACCGGTGGCGCCGGTGGTGGCGGCGCCGCCAAGTGAGATGGGGAGGTCCAGAATCGTTTTGGTTTGCATGACCGTGCCGATTTCCGCTGAGGTGGTTTCCAGTTGCGCCCCGCCGCCGGCCACCGTAACGGATTCGGTGACGTCGCCCACCACCAGGGTGAAATCCAAATTGGAAGTGGTGGCGGTACTGACCTGCACGGGTTCGCGCACTACTGTCTTGAAGCCTGGGTGAGCGGTGCTGACTCGATAGCGGCCGGGCTGGAGGCTTGGAGCCAGGTACTCTCCGCCAGACGTCGAAGTAGCTTTCAACTCCACACCTGTGTCCACATTCCGAATGGTTACTGTTACGCCCGGTACAGGCGCCCCGGAGGAATCTACCACCCGGCCGGTCAGGCCGCCCAGGCTTCCCTGGCACCATCCCGGATTAGCAGACATCAACAGCAGGGACAGCAGGAAAAATGCTGTCGGGAACATCGAACGACCAGACGAAATCTGAAATCCCATTTCGCACGCTCCGTGGTAAGCACTCAGACTGGAAAACTTACACACGGAATATACACCCGTAAGAATTCCGGGACAAGTAAAATAAATACCGGAATTAAGCAGGTGAGTGCAGCCTTGAGGAATCAGCGAGCCGAATGTTCCCTTAATATAGACCGGCTCAGAGTGATGGGGGGCACTTGATACGTGGAATTCTCCACCTCAGGTGCAACTAGCTCGATACGGGCAAGGTAAATCTGCGACAATCGCTCAAACAGGGCACCACTCGTGAGAACCTGCCTGTTGCGCGAAACCTCGCGTGAAAGAGGCGGCAACTCGGTGCCGTTGGACGGCGGCCACTCGGATGATCTCGTTCGCATGTTTTCCTTAAGAATCTTATCGGTTGCGAACGTCCTCTGCCCTCAACTTGACGTGTGCGTTTTCGCGGAAATACCCTGTACTACTAGTTTCGCCAGACCTAGTCCGCCGCCGGCAGCCAAGAGCTGAGAGAGTTGCTGCTCAGCCATGTCCATCATCGAATCGCCGGCCTTGTCTTCGCTCTCGCCACCCCATCCCCCGGCACTGGATTCGCGCGCGGATTTCATCATTTGCGCAATGAGCATTGCCTCAAACTGCTGCGCCGTTTCCTTCACCTTCACCGGATCGTCTCGTTTGACTTTCGCGGTTAGGTCTGCGCTGGACACCAGTTTCGAATCGATGGTCACTAGATGATCTCCAACTCTGCTTCCAGCGCACCAGCCGCTTTCAAGCTCTGCAGAATTGCGATGATGTCGCGCGGCGTTGATCCAATGGCCATCAGGGCCCGTACCAGTTCGTCCACGCTGGCCCCATTCTTCAGGGAGATGTTTCTCGCCTTCTCCTCTTTCACCGCGACGGTCGCTTTAGGCACCACTGCAGTTTGGCCTCCCGACAATGCTTCGGGCTGCGACACAAGGAGGTTGTTCTCGATCTCCACTGTCAGACTTCCATGCAGAATAGCCACGGGAGCAATCTTCACTTCCTTGCCCATCGCGATGGTGCCCGTCCTCTCGTTGATTACGATTTTGGCTAACCGGTCGGTCTCAACCGTTAAGGCCTCCATTTCGGAGATGAACTCCACCTGCTTGGCGGCGTAGCTGGTTGGCGCCTGCACTGCGACGGAACCGGAACTCTCGGCGGTAGCTACTTTGCCCCCGTCGGCCCCGAACTTCTTGTTGATGGCCGCGGCAATGTGTGCCGCCGTCGTGAAATCGGCCTGCCGCAACTGTAGCCGGATCTTGGAACTGAGAGCGGGTGTTGGCGCGCTCCGCTCAATGATCCCGCCTCCGGGCACGCGCCCGGCCGTCGGGTGGTTGAGCGTCTGGCTTGCCCCGCTTCCTCCAGCGGAAAAGCCTCCCGTTACCACCGAACCCTGCGCGGCCGCGTACACCTGGCCATCCGCTCCTTTCAGGGGAGTCAGCAGCAGCAAGCCGCCCTGCAGGGTCTTTGCATCGCCGACCGCTGCTGCCGTCACGTCCAAGCGCGCTCCCGGTTGTGCAAAAGGAGGCAGCGTCGCCGTAATCATGACTGCTGCGGTATTGCTCACCTGGATTGCGGTCGGAGAAACGGAAACACCCATGCGTTGCAGGAGGTTCGTCAGGCTTTGCGCCGAGAAGACTGCCTGCCGCCGGTCGCCCGTACCGGCCAAGCCCACTACCAGTCCATAGCCGATCAACTGATTGTCCCGCACGCCTTCAATTGAGGCGAGCTCTTTGACACGTGTGGCCCCTTCAGCCACCATCGCAAACAGCAGTATCGCCGCAGCCGCTCTTTTCATCACACTCCTAGAATGGCAATAAGCCTAATAAAATCCGGTAAAGAATAAATGGCCGTTTTATCGCGTCTCCGACCACGCCCTGGCCGTTGATTCTTACCTCCAGATTTGCAACCTGGTCCGAGCGCACGGTATTCAGAGCCGTGACGTCCACCGGCCGCACAACGCCGCGGACATTGACGCTCTGGTTTTCCGAATTTACGGAGACGTTCTTGGTTGCCTCCAGCACCAGGTTCCCGTTGGGAAGCACCTGAGTCACTCTGGCGGAGAGCGTCGTCGTCAACGTATTTGCCCGTGTCGTCTCGCCGGTGCCTTGCAAGGACTGGTCGCCACTCGCACCCGCCAGATTAGCCAGCCGTGCAGTCGCCGGTATCGTTCCATAGGCGGCGGTGACTCCGGCCTTCACGCTGGATTTGCGCGCACTGTTGGTGCCGCCCTTTGATACGGCCGAAGCCTGATCCGATACCACGATCGTCACAATATCGTCCACGAGCGCGCCGCGAAGGTCGCGGCTTGTATTTGCCAGCAAGCCGTTCGAGGTATAGAGTGAGCCGGGAGAGGCCGATTGTCCGGGCGCCGCCTGGTGCTCCAGCGCATCCGCAATGTAGCGATCGATGGCGGAAGGCTGCTTCTTCGCGATCGTCTTGGCATGCGCGGATACTGATAGCAGGATCGCGAGAAGTGTAAGCCGCCTCATTTCGCCGTCACCAGCACTTGATTCTTCCCGCTCACTACGCCACGAAAACTATGTCCGTTTCCTGGATTCTTCAGTGAGACGGTCTCGCCAAGCGCGCCGCTGCTTTCGGCCACTGCCGGTAGGGTCAATCGCGCGCCATCCGTCTTCACTTCCACCGCGACCTCAGCGCCCCTCAGCACTTCCTTCGGCGGTGCCATGAAAGCGGCGCTCATCACTTGCCCCGCCGGAATTGTGCGCCGCGCAATCTGGTCAACTACATCGGCGACGGCCACGGCAGGCTGTTCCGCCAGCGGAAACTGCTTCACTCGTTCCACCCGAACCTGCGCCGCGGTGATTGCCGATCCCGCGCGAATCGTCTCGGCGGCCACCAGTCTGTCCCGCATCACGCCCATTCGAACTCGTGCCCATACAGCGAAAGACTTCGTTCCGCCATAAGTCACTTTTCCCCTCCAGAAGACGATCGACTGGTCCGTCAACAAGGGGTGAACATTGAGGCCGGATCGAGGAAAGCTCAACTCGCCCACGGGAACGGCGTAGCGGCTGAATTCGATCAACTCAAACTCCACATCGTCCATCGCAACCGCCGACTTGAGCTGATCCAGCACTTTGGTGCGTGTTAATAATTCCGTCGGCGTCTCGAAGCACACGTCCACCGGCGCGACTATCTCCACGCCGAACTTCCGCGCGAATCGAACCAGCTCCCCGCCGCTCATAACCCGCCGTACAGTGGGCAGCGGAGCCAGCCCGATGACTTCAGCCGCCGGAACCCTGGCAAATTCGGGGATGAGGGCGGCCACATCCCGGGCGAGAATCTGGTCGCCTTCCACCGCCACGCACCCGCCGCGCAGCAGCGTCGCCGCCGCAACGAAGGAAATGAGGATTTTCATCGCGTCACGTTATTGATCTGTGAATACATCTCGTCGGCGGCTTTCACCACCTTCGTGTTCGCTTCGTAGGCGCGTTGGCTGACAATCAGGTTAATGAACTCCTCCACCACGCTGACGTTTGAGCCTTCGGTATAGCCTTGTTGCAGCGAACCAAGCCCTTCCTGACCGCCCGGATTACCTAGCGTTGCTTCGCCCGAAGCATCCGTGGGCGTAAACAGGTTGTGTCCGATACTATTCAAGCCAGCCGGATTGGTGAAGTTGGCCAGTTGAATCTGGCCGGCCTGTTGCGCCGCCGTCTGCCCCGGTTGCGTGTAACTCACCGTACCGTCCGATGCAATCGTCACCGACTGCGACTCAGGTGGAATGGTGATCTGCGGCTGTACCGCGTCTCCATCGCTCGTCACAAGCTGCCCGTCGCGGTTCAACTGAAATGTACCGGCTCGGGTGTAGGCCAGCTCGCCCGTGGGCCGCCTGACCTGGAAAAAGCCCCGGCCCTGGATCACCAGGTCGAGAGGATTATCGGTCGCCGCAAAATTCCCCTGCGAGAAGCTGATCTCATTGGATGACGTGCGCGTTCCAAGTCCGATCTGCAGCCCGCTCGGAACCACGGTCTGGGCGCCGGCCGCCGCGCCTGGCTGCACGAAGCTTTGATACATCAAATCCTGGAACTGTGCCCGCCGCATCTTGAACCCCACGGTATTCGCATTCGCAAGATTGTGCGCAATGTTGTCGACGTTCATCTGTTGTGCGGTCAGGCCGCTGCCCGCGCTGTAAAGTGCTCGAATCATAGGTTGTCGTCTCCTGAAGAACTACTAACTTACGCGGGCCACTTCGTCGATCGCCCTTTTGTTCATATCCGAACCGATCGAGAGCGCTTTCTGCAGCATCTCGAACTGCCGCATGACGCTCACCAGCCTCACGGCGTGCTCAGCCGGCGCACCGTTTGCGCCCTCCAACCGCCCTTGCTGAAGCTGCACTCCAGTAGCGGCCTTTACCATCGCCTTCACGTCATTCATTTGAAAATAGGTGCTTCCCAGTTTCTGCAGATCCTGCTGTTGCGGAATCTCGACCACGGCGATGCGTCCTAATATCTGGCCGTCTTGCTGTACCGTGCCGTCGGTCGAAATCAAGATGGACTTGGTGGGATCTGCCTTGATTGGCTTTCCATCTTCGCCCCGCACGGCGTATCCTTCTTGCGTCTGTAAAGTCCCCGCTGCCGTGATGGTGAAGTTGCCGTTACGGGTATACAGACTGCCGTTCGGTCCGTCCACCGCGAAGAATCCGCTACCTGCCAGCGCCACATCCAGAGGATTCCCGGTTGGAGTCGTCACACCCTGGGAGAAGTCGGTCCAATGCCGCTCCACCACCGGTACCGTGTCCGGCATCCCCGATCCTTCCAATGCCTCCGGCGAGACATAAAGGTTGTAGAACTCCCGATCTGCTTTGAACCCGGTGGTGTTTGCGTTCGCAATGTTGTTCGCCAGAAGGTCCAACGCTTCCATTCGCGAGCGCATTCCGCTGGCAGCTGAAATCGACAAGGGATCCATGATCCCCATCTAAAGCAATTTCGCTGCCGCGACATTTTTGTTGCAAACTCTAGGCGTTCATGCCGATAAGAACCACAGAAGTACCATTCTGGTGCGCGCGTTCTGAAATGGAACGCTTTCTCCGGTTGCTTACTGCTATCCCCATGAAAAACCGCCTTCTGCGAATGGCACGCCATCTGCCCTAGCAAAGCGCGTGACCTTTGCGAACCTCTCAATCCCTGCGGCAGTCCGTCCGTCACCTGGCCCGCTGAATGGCGCGCTGACGTTGGGTACTAGCTTGGACTTAGTCTCATCCCAGACTCTCCCTGGCCAACCAACTGACTTCGTCGCGCTCTTTGAATCGTTAATCGCGGGAGAGGTTACGCCCCAGTCGCCCACTCAGATTCATGAACCGGATGAAACCGACCCGAAAGCGGCGAAGCCTCAGAAGAATCCGAAGAGTTTGCAAGAACCCGGGCGTCCGAACGATCACCAGGGAGATGGTTTGCTGGCAATGATATCGGCCTCGCCTCTTTCACGAACAAAGCCAACTTCCATGCCGGCACTATCGCTCAACCTTGGCCGATCCGCAGGGGAAGATGGCTCTGTCAAGTCCGGCAAATCGAATGTGGACAAAGATACTGCAATTGACAACGGCGGCACCAATCAGCAACCACAGGCCGTGCTTCTCACCTCGCAACTCGCGCCGGCAGTGAATTGGGCTGCTCCCGCTCCCCGGGCCGTACCCGCCGGAGAGCCCGTCGCCGTATCCCTGGCAACGCCACAGGCGCCTTCCGGTGTCCCAGTTGTCAGGACGGCTGCCTTCTCACAAGAGCCCACAGATTCCGAACAAGATCATATTGACCCGGATCAGATGGGCCAGGCAGAGTTGAGCGATGCCAAGCCGGCGCCCGCCCAGGCGGTCGCCGCAGCCGCGGCGGCACCAACTTCAATCTCTCTCCCTGTGACCGCACCGGTTCCAACGCCGATCTTGTCCCGCGGGCTCACGCGTGATGGCTCCCTTCCGCCGGTCCGGTCGCGCTCGACTCCGGAGCTTTCCACCGATTCGCGACAGTCACCGGCTCCTCCGCTCGCCTTCGGAAAAGTCCGGGCCGAGGGTCCGCCTTCGACCGAACCAATGGCCTTCGCTGCCCGTATTACCGAACACGATGAGCCGGAAGAAAAGCAACCGGCACAAATGCCCGCAGCCCCGCGCGCTCAGAAACAGGTAGGGGTGCCCCCACCTTCCCCAGCGGAAAACCGGGGAGAGGCAGCTTTGGAAAATGTACCAACGAACCCAAAGCCTGCCACGCAGGCGGCCGCGCCTCAACTACCTCCAGATCACATCTCTGATCGGGCGAGGACTGAGCCCGTCGAGAGCACGAAGGAAAATGTACCAACGAACCCAAAGCCAGTCTCCCAGCCCGACCTCGCGGTGCGCCAAACGGCTACCCACGGCCCGGAGAACTCCACCAAGGCCTCAGTCTCACAGGAAGCCAGGCAATCCGCTCCGGTGCGGGACACGGACCTTCAGACGAAGCCGACCATCCGTAGTGAGCCGGCACGCGAGATCTCCATCCGGATACCGTCCTCCGGCGGAAATTCCAATGTTGAAGTGCAAATCGTGGAGCGCGATGGCAAGGTACAGGTGTCCGTTCGCGGCTCCGACAATCAATTGAATTCCGCGTTGCGTAGCGACCTGGCCGAGCTGGTTCACACGCTCGATCAGAAGGGTTATAAAACCGAAACCTGGACTCCGTCGGAAACCTATCCGATTTCATCGGCAAAGGGTCCGGAGGCGCACGCCACCCGAGGCAGCGAGTCTTCCCCGGACGGTTCGGGAAACCAGCAAAGCGGCGGCGGAGAGCAGGGTAATCCCGGAGGAAATCAGCAACAGCGAAGGCAGCATCAGGAAAGACCCGACTGGCTCATGGAATTGGAGCGGCGGCTGGATAACGAAGGATAAGGAGACCAGAATGATAGACGGAATTAATGGCGCCTCGAGTACGCCAGGCACTACTTCAACGCCCATCGCCCCGAGTGCGCAGAAGGATGCGCTGACGGACAAGGCAACATTCTTGCAGCTGCTGGTAGCGCAGATCAAGAATCAGGATCCCACCAAACCGCAGGATGGGGTCGAATTCATTACGCAACTGGCGCAGTTCAGCAGTCTGGAGCAGGCGCTGGATACCAACAAGCAACTGACATCGATACACGACATCCTGGCCAACCAGGCCGTCACTCCGGCACCCACTCCGGCGGCAGCGAGCTAACGGAAACCCTATGTTTACTTCCTTCTCAACCGCATTATCCGCACTCAGCGCTCATTCCACGGCCGTGGATGTTGTCGGTAACAACCTCGCCAACCTCAATACCACCGGGTTCAAAGCAAGTGCTGTTTCCTTTCACGATCTGGTGACGCAATCGCTCGGAGCCGGCCTCGGCGATACACAGGTGGGCTTCGGCGTGGGCCGTCCCACCACGATTCGCCAGTTTACGCAAGGCGCCATTCAGAGTACGAATAGTCCTCTAGACGCGGCTATCCAAGGCGACGGCTTCCTGGTGGTGAAAGACAACACTGACCGAACTCTCTATACTCGCGGCGGCAATTTACAGGTGGATAAGAACGGCGGGCTTCTGACATCGACCGGTGAAGCCGTTCAAGGTTGGACTGCTATTAACGGCGTCGTGAATTCCAACGCTCCAACCAGTAATATTCTGATTCCGGTTGGAACGTTGAAAGCTCCTGTGGCAAGCACGAGCTTTTCCTTTGACATCAACCTTAACGCGGCTGGTGTCGTAGGAACTCCAACTGAGGCCTTTTCCTCGTCGATCGAGCTCTTCGATTCACTCGGTACATCACACATCGTTACGGTGGACTTTACGAAGAGCGCAACGCCGAATGAATGGGATTACTCCATCAGTCTGCCGGACGCGGACACTACCTCCCCAATTACGCCCGTCACCGGGACCGTCACGTTCGATTCTAATGGCAAACTCTCCAGTCCGCTCGCGACGGATACTATGCCAAGCATTGCGATCACAGGACTGGTCGACGGCGCTTCGGACATGAATGTCAGCTGGAACCTATACGACCGGGCAACACCGCGTCTCACCCAATTCTCCCAGGCATCGGCAAGATCCGCCAACACGCAGGACGGGAATCCGGCCTCCCAATTGATTAGGGT
>JBDUEM010000251.1:0-11378 GCA_040002435.1 Bryobacteraceae bacterium | reverse complement strand
CTAAGAGTTCATCGCCAGCAATCTGTTCCGTCAGAAAGCGATCAAAGGGTTTCCCCGAGTTGAATGAGCGAATCACGAAATCGCGATAGCGCCAGGCGTACGGCCGAGGGTCGTCAGCGCTGTTGCCTCCTTCGGAATCGGAGTAACCCACGGCGTCCAACCAAAAGCGTGCCCAGCGTTCCCCATACTGTGGCGAGGCAAGCAGCTTATCGATCATCTGCTCATAGGCTTTGGGATTGGAATCGGCCAGATACGCCTGCACCTCTTCGGGCGTAGGCGGCAGGCCGATTAGATCCAGGTAGGCGCGACGCATCAGCGTGCGGCGGTCCGCGTCTTCCGAGAGGGTTGTACCCTTAGCTTCCAGCTTCTCCAAAACGAAGGCGTCGATAGGATTCCGCACCCGCGCTGTCGCCCTGACAATCGGCACGGGCGCTGCCTTCGGCGCGTTGAATGCCCAGAAGGCATCAGTGAGGGCAGTTACGTTCAGCGGTTTCTCGTCGTCAGGCGGCGCACCTGCTTCAATCCAATTTGTTACCTTGGCGAGTTCACTGTCAGTCAAGCCGCGGACGGAAAACTGTTCCTGCAACTTAGGAGGAGGCATCTCCTGCGCAGTAACGCGCTTGATGAGCAAACTCTCGGCCGGCTTCCCGGGAACCATCGCCGGACCAGACTTGCCGCCTTTCAAAATAGCCGCGCGCGTCCGCAGATCAAGGCCAGCCTTCTGCTCGGTGCGTCCATGGCAGACCCAGCACTTGGCGCTCAGGATGGCGTGGACTTCCCGCTCGGTCACTACCTTCGCCATCATCTTCTCTTCGGAATCGCGAAGAGCGCCGCCCTCAATCCACTTGCGAATGGTTTCCAGCTCGGATGGCGAGAGTTTTTCGCCCCCCAGCGGCATCTTCCCGGAAGTGACCATCGTGAACAGAAGACTGTCAACCGGCTTGCTGGGGATGACGGCTGCACCGGATTTTCCGCCTTTCAATAAATCATCGCGGGTTTCTAACGACAGGCTGGCTTGTCGCGATTTCGCATCGTGACAAGCGAAGCATTTCGCACGGAAGATGGGCTGCACACCCGATTCGAATCGCGGCGCTTTCCCGTCCTCGGCGCACGCGGGAAGGTTGGCGAAGAGCAAGACCGCTAGGATTGGTCGCACTGTTAGGAGCATATCAAGTCGCCGGCCGCTTAGGCGCCACTCCATTCACAATATTAATTGCTCCCTCGCCTTGCAAGTGCCGCAGTACATTGCGAGCCGCGCTGGCACGCATCTCAGCCACCGAATCGGCTGAGTAAAACGCCAGGTGCGGCGTAACAAGACAGTTCGGGAAAGAGAATAGTTCGGGTGAGCAGGCCGGTTCTTTGTCCAACACGTCCAGTGCGACGCCACCTAGATGCCCGGTTCGCAGAACCTCAATCAGTTCCGGTTCCGGAATCATGGGACCACGCGCCGTGTTTACCAGGAACGCGCCGGGCTTCATACGACGCAATTGCGACAGTCCGATGAGCGCCCGGGTTTCCGTAGTCAAGGGACAGTGCAGCGAGACCACGTCTGAAGTCTGCAGCAGTTCATCCAAGGTGGCGCATCTGGCAACGCCGATGGCTTTTTCGTAACCGTTGCTGACGTAGGGATCGTAGAACTGCACCGAGAATCCAAGCGCCTTCGCACGCAGCGCCGCCGCAGTGCCAATCCTGCCGCAGCCGATGATTCCGAAGCGCTGTCCGCGAAGGCGCCGGCCGGGTTCGGCGGATCTCCAGCTCCAATGTCCCGCGCGGACATCCGCGAGCGCCGCGCTCAGCCTTCTCTGCAGCGCCAGGGTCAAGAGGATCGCGAAATCAGCCACTTCTTCCGTCCCGTAGTCTGGAACGTTACAGACCGGAATTCCGAGGGTGCGGGCGGCCTCGTCGTCGATATTGTCGTAGCCGACGCCGTTCCGGACGATCATCTGAACGTGTTTGAACGACGCCAGCACCCTTTGCGTGAGTTGCGGAAATCGGCTGACGATGAGCGCGTCCGCGTCAAAAACCTCGGCCGGAAGGTCGTGAGCGTCCGTCACCAGAAGAAAATTGAGATCCGCCGCACCGCCAAGAATCCCGGCTTCCAAATCCGCCTGGCGGCTAATCGGCGAAACCTCCGAATCCACCAGGTACACTCGCGGCTTTGCCGTCATTCGCTATTTCTCCCCAACCCTCAGCTGCGGTACGAAGATCTGCTTCGCCTTGGCCGCCAACACTTCATCGACGCGCAACAACGTTCCCAGGTCTGCCCCGCGTGCAATAGCGGCAGCAATGCGCTTCTCGGCCTCGATTATGCTGTTGCCGATTCGGATAGTATCGTCCAGCCGGGCAGACGGGATCACCACCACTCCGTCCTCATCTCCCACGATCCAGTCTCCGGGTGTCACTACAATTCCACCGCAGGAAACGGTGACGTTCAATTCACCCGCGTATTCGGCGCCTCCGGCACCGGCGACAACCGCCCTCGCGAAAACCGGGAGACGGCTGCGGCGGATCTCGGCAATGTCACGGATAGCGCCATCCACCACCACGCCGGCCAAGCCCTTGAGAAGTGCGCACGCCGTGGTTAGCCCTCCCCAGAGCGCGGTGTTGCCCTCGCCGTGTCCGTCAATCACCAGGACGCTTCCCTTCGGGCACTCCGACAGTGCTTTGCTCACCATCAGAATGTCAGCCGTGTGAATGCGCACGGTGAACGCGGGACCCGCCATGTGCGCGTTTGCCGAACGCGGCCGAATCTCGTGATCCATTGCACCGGTCTTGCCCAGGGCGTCGGAAACCGGACCTGCTCCCAACCGCAACAAGCTGGCTCGTGTTTTCGCGATGCTCACATCATCACCTGTGCCGGATTGATGCACTTATACTTTCCCTTGTTCGCAGTGATCTCAAAGGCCTGCGGCACCTGGTCAATTCCATGCAGCACGTGAGTGATGGTGGGCTTCAACCGCACGCGGCCCGATGCAACTAGGCTGACGGTATGTTGCAGGTGTTCCAGCGTACTGATATCCGGAAAGAGATACCGCAGGCTCCGCTCACGCAGCAAATCAATATCCACCTCAAACGGCGATCCGAACCATGAGACGCCGATGATCTTGCCGCCGGAGCGCACGGCATCCACGGCTTGCGTAACGCTCTTCACTCCGGAAAGCCCCTGTTTCGGACTGCCGCCCGCGCACTCAAAGACGATATCCGCGCCATTACCGCCGGTGAGTTCCCGAATTGCCTCCACGGGGTCGTCTTTCGTTGCGTTGATGGCGTGGTCGGCGCCCAGTTCCAGAGACATGGCACAAGCTTCGTCCCGTACATCCACCGTGATGATCTTTCCTGCGCCGCTAACGCGGGCGATTTGCATGCATTCCAGTCCCATACTGCCCTGGCCGAGGATGGCGATGGAGTCGCCAATCTGAATCTGGGCGGTCTCGACGGAGGCGACGCTATCGCTCAGCGACTGCAGGCACGCTGCTTCACTGTCGGAGATGCGATCGTCCACCAGCGTGAGGGCAATCTCCGGGAGCACCGCGTATTCCGAGAAGCAGCCCGGCAGTTGGAAGCCGATGATGGGACCTTTGCGGCAGAGGTGGCCGCGGCCGGAAAGGCAGAGCTGGCAATTCTCGCACGGGAGCTTGGCTCGCGCGGCAACACGATCACCCGGCTTGAAGCGTGTGACCCCCTCGCCGATTTCCAGAATTCGCACACAGAACTCGTGGCCGAACAATTGCACGGGGGCTTCGGTCTCCAACCGCTTCTTGATGCGGTCAAATGCGAGGGTCCGAATGCCTGCCGCTAACTGAGCCTCGGTCACACTCGGCTGTACGCACAATACCTGGACCAGTACATGCCCGGGCCGCAACTCGGGTGTGGGTATTTCGTCCAGGCGCAAATCTCCAAATCCGTAAAATCTCCAAGCCTTCATAAAACTCCTCTTCAGAATTCACTAGCGACTGTCTCGCGCGTGTGGGGAATCAATTCCCGCGATGGATCGATGGATGCAAACAGGCATCCGCTAACGATCAACGCGGCGGCCAGCGGCATCAAAGCGCGGTCGTAACTTCCGGTCCACTCCACCAGATATCCGAACGCAACCGATGATATCAGCGACCCCACCTGGCCTGCAGTATTCATTGCTCCGGAGACTGCGCCGACATGTTCCCGCGCAAGATCGACGCAGATGGACCAGGAAACCGGAATCATCATTCCCATTGCCCCCCCGCCCACGGTTAAGAGGCCTACAGCCGCGGTATTGTCCCGTGTGACGGTGGCCAGGACCAGGCACACTCCGGAAATAATCAATCCAGTCGCGCCCACGGCGGAGCGCGCGATTCGAAGGGAGTGCCGGCGAGCCAGCCGGTCACTCACATACCCGCCGGCGATTACGCTCACAAGGCTGACCCAGGAGGGCAGCGAAGATGCAATCTTCATCTGATCTTCGGTGAGACCGCGGCCCAGTTGCAGATAAGTGGGATACCAAGTCAGGAAAAAATAGGCGCCCCAGCAATAGGTGTGATACATCAACAGCAGACGAATAAAATTGCCGTTGCGGAAAAGTATAGCCCAAGGCAAGCTGTGGCCGGATCGGCGCACAGGCAAGCCGATGAGTTCGCGTTCCGCGGCGGAAACGCCTTTTTTCTCCGCTGCCGTGTCACGAAACCACCAATACCAAAGCGCGGCCCAAAAGATACCGAGCGAACCGAAGAGGAAGAACGAAACTCTCCATCCGTAGTGCTGTTGAATGGGAACCACAATCAGCGGCGTGAGGATTCCGCCAATGGCCGTGGCGGTCCAGATGACGCTGGTTGCGCGCGCCCGTTCGGAATCGGGAATCCAACGGCCAATCACGGTGGCCGCATTCGGGAAGGCCCCAGCTTCCCCCGCGCCAAAAAGGAAGCGGACGATCAGCATCAGCGGAAATGCCGTAACCGCTCCCGTAAGAGCAGTAAAGGCTGACCACCAAAGTACGATGCGTGTCAGCACTTTTCTGGGCCCGATACGGTCACCCAGCATACCGCTGGGAATCTCAAACATGGCGTACGCTATCGTGAACGCACCAATCACCCAGCCCCAGTTGCTAGGGCTCATATTCAGGTCGCGCTGAATTCTAGGACCGGCCACGGCGATGCACAGGCGATCAAAATACATCACCAGGACCAACAAAAAGAGGAGTGCGAGAACGCGAATTCGATGAGGCATTCGGCTTCGTCCTAGATTACACGACGCCGGCTTGAAAATTGCGTTGAAAATTGTTTGATACGCTGTCGGTGATGGTAAAAAGCGCAACGCGGCCCGTGGTTGGAGTTGGGTACATTATTCACGAATCGAACTCGTTTAATGCGGAACCAACTTTGCTGGAGGAGTTCCGCTTCCGGCAGGGCGAAGACCTGCTTTCGACAATTGCGCTTTGGTCCATCGGCCACACCGAAGCCGCTGGGTTCGTAGAAGGCGCGGCGGAGGCCGGATACGATATTGTTCCCGTCCTCCATGCCGTCGCGACCCCCAAGGGAGCGGTCGAACCGAAAGCATTTGAGCTCCTCTGTACGAAGCTGATTGACGGGCTTCGGGCTATTCCTCACATGGACGGAATTCTGCTGGCGCTGCATGGCGCCATGTACACCGAGGAATTTCCTCAAGCCGACGAAGAAATCGTGCGCCGCGTGCGAAATGCCTTTGGCCCGGAGATCCCGTTTGTCCTGACTCACGATTTCCACGGAAACGTATCCCCGGAAATTGTCGAAATGACGAATGTGCTGGTGAGCTATCAGCAATGCCCGCATCTGGACATGCGGCAGCGCGGGGTGCATGCGGCACTGCTGATGGGCGGCATATTAAGCGGGGAGATTCATCCGGTGCAGGTGCTGGTGAAGCCCCCGATGCTGTGGACTCTGGCGTTCCAAAACACCTATGAAGAGCCGCTCAAGACAATTACGGACGCCAGCATTGAGCTGGAGCTGCAGCCGGGAATCTTGAGTGTGAGCGTCATGGGCGGCTACCAGTACAATGACGTGCCCTATGTGGGCTGCTCCGTGATTGTGGTTGCAGACGGCGACCGGGAGCTTGCGCAGCGCGAGGCCCAGCGCCTCGCGGACCTGATGTGGGAGCGCCACGAGTTGACACGGCTGCACCTGCCGGACGCCGAACAGGCCGTGCGCGAGGCAATGCAATCTGACAGCTTTCCGGTTTCGTTGTTTGACGTCGGCGATAACGTTGGCGGAGGTTCGCCCGGCGACGAGACCATCCTGCTGCACGAGTTTTTGAAGCAGGGGGCTCGCGGCTGGGTGATTGCCCTCTTCGATCCGGATGCGGTGTCGGCAGCGAAGGCCGCAGGGATCGATGGCGCGATCGATATGGAAGTCGGCGGAAAGTCCGTGAGCACCGCCGGCAAACCGGCGAGAGTGAAGGGCAAGGTACGATCGCTGCACAGCGGACAGTTTATTGAGACCGCGGTTCGCCACGGAGGCCAGCGCTATTGGACTATGGGGCAAACGGCTGTGATTGAAGAAGAGCACTCCACGTCTGATGAGTTGAATCTCATCGTTTTAACGTCTCAGCGAGTCTGCCCCATGTCGATTCATCAGCTGGTGAGTTGCGGCATTTACCCGGAGCGGCAAAAGATTTTGGTTGCCAAGGGCACAGTGGCGCCACGCGCCGCCTACGAGCCGGTCTCGGCGAAGGTTGTACTAGTAGACACGCCGGGCACCACGGCCGTTAATCCGAAGCGATTCGAATTCCGGCGCGCCCGGCCTGGAATCTGGGAACTTTCCAATTAGTTGAGTTTACCCAACCAGCCCTCGTAGGCTTCGAGAGTTGTCTTTCCGGTGTATACGCGATCGGGTGACTTTGCCTTATCTTTGAATTCGAACTTGAGCTCGACGGGCCCTTCCACAGTCCACGGAGTGTACTCGCGAACGTGAAGTGCTGCTTTCCGCGCGGCATCTTGAATCAAACGCTGCGCCTCTTCGTGAGAGATGCTGATTGACGATGCTTTTCCCGCTCCACGCTTGACGGCAACTGTTTCCGCCTTGGGTTGCAGTTCCCGGATCTCATCGCACGCAGCCTGGTCTCCCGCTAGCATGATGACAGGAATATGGAAATATCCCGCGATGGCGGCTACCTGCCCAATCTCGCCAACCGATCTTCCATTCAGCGAGATTCGCTCCACGTTGAAGCTCTGCGAATGCGCCAGGACACCGTTCTTCGCACCAGCCATGGGATGCTGGCCGATGAAAAGAATGCCATCGTAGAGCCGATCGTCCAGATAATAGTTCGCCGGAGTGGGCCGCCCCTGAATCAGTTCCACCGATGGTCCGATATCCGCGATAGACAAACTGCGGCTTCCATCATGGCCATCCCAGACAACAATCTGACCTGCCCCAGCCGCCCGCAGACCCTTGATGGCGGCCGTCAGTTCACCCACCAGCAACTGCTTGCTTTCGTCAAAGCGCCGCTGCCCGGGCAGCAGTTGCTCATCGGCATTGTTGACGCCGCCGACCCCTTCCATGTCAGTCACGATGAGAAACTTGGGCTTCTGCGCACTGCAAACAGCGCACAGGATAATCGTCGCGAAGGCGATTCGCAGAAGATTGAGCATATTGATTATGATCTTCTCAACGGAGGAATTCGTCAATATAGACGCGATCCGGTTCGCCCACGTAGCGATAGCGAAACGCCGTACCCGGAAACACGGGCTCGTCCATCCAATTGGTGGGATCGGTCCATAATACCGGCCGCGGACTCATCGCTTTTACAAGATCGCTGAAGTCCCAATGAAGCGCGAAGCCCGGAATCATTGCATCGAACAGATTCAGACTCAATAGGCCCTCGAAGGCGGATTGATAACTCGCCGGCGTGCGGTCCAGCCAAACCTTGCCGATACGGGGATCAACCGCGGCGGCCAGCAGCATCCAGAAACCCTTCACGCCACGGGCGTATCCACGAATGGACGCGGCATCCACATCCTTGCGGCTGGAGAGCAGGTCGACTGCCCGGAGAATATCGTGCGCCCGCATGGCCGGCAGGTTACGCCCCACCAGTTCAGCGCGCTCGTTGGTCAGCCAGTTTCCCAGAAAAGGGCGGCCTTCGTTCTGTGCGGGCGAATCGCGTGGTTCTAGTTCCAGGACCACTCGACCGGCACGAGCCATGGCATCGGCCAGCGGCGCGGTGGATGGACTTGGCTGCACGTGAAGGGGCACTGGCAGACGCTTCTCCTGCACAATGACGACCGCCGGCTTTCGCCCTGCGGCGTGAGGAATGTAGAGATTTGCGGAAAGTGGAATGCCCGGCTCCGATTCAAAGCGGATCTGTTCGGTGCGATAGTCCGCGCCCTCCGACGCCGCGGCAACCTGCATCGTGGGAGGCGGTCCGCTGGAGGCGATTTCCAGACTGCGAAGTTTGGTCATCAATTCAGCAACGGAACGAGGCCGTTTAGAAGACTGGAAGTCATCCAGAATAATTTGATTCAGTTTGCGGCTTCGCGGCTCGCCGTCCACATGGCCGCTAGCGGTCACCTGCAGTTCGTGGTTCGTATAGAGCTTTACAGGCTGTTCCTTGGCATCCCCTTTGCCGTCTTTTAACCATCTGATCATCCAGGCATAGATCGCTTCACGGGACTCAACCGGCGTGCCGTGCGGTCCTTGCCCGA
Organism: Bryobacteraceae bacterium; assembly: GCA_040002435.1. Lineage (GTDB taxonomy): Bacteria > Acidobacteriota > Terriglobia > Bryobacterales > Bryobacteraceae > JANXXV01. The sequence goes on along the minus strand of JBDUEM010000251.1, from coordinate 2,734 downwards.
TGAAGTGTTGGATCTTGTCGTCGGCGCCGTACAAGCCATACCACTGGCGAGCCTCTTCGTAAACGGGGCGCGCCGCGGCGGGCGTGAAGTAATCTTCCGTAGTGGACAGCAGCAGCCACGGCAGGGGAACCGCCACCTCGAGAAAATCGGCGACATCCAACCCGTTGGCGACGAACGAAGGCAGGCTCATTTCGGGATCGGCGGTGGGGCCCGGAAACAGAAACCGAAAGGAGCTGATGTAACACGCGGAGGCCGCGGCCTTCATTCGCGGATCAAACACGCCAACATATGTTGCAATAGCGCCGCCACCCGAACATCCCGCTACCCCTAGCCGGTCCGCGTCTACGTCCGGCCGGCTAATCAGATAGTCCACCGCGCGCTTCGCGTCGAAGATGAAGTAACGCGCTACACTCTCGCCAATCAACAGACTGCGGACGCCGGACTCGATATGCTCGTTGCCTCCTCCACCGGAAAGAGGACGTCCCAGTTCCCGCAGGTACGTCTGCTCCCTTTCTCCCTGGCCAATCGGATCATAGGTCAAAGCCACAAAGCCTTTCATCGCCAGATTGGCGGCGAGTATTTGCGGCTCCGGCTTACCTTCCTGCGTATGCCCGGCCGGGACAAGGACTGCTGGATAGCGGCCGGCCTGCTTGGGTCTGTAGAGATTTCCGGTAACGTAAAAGCCGGGCAGACTCTCGAAAATTACCATCTCGATCAGGTAGGACCCACGTTCCAGCCGCCCCGTGATTCGGGCATTCAGCGGACCGCTGTATGTGGGAAGGCCTCCGATGCTCTGCAGAAGCTGTTTCCGGACTATCTGCTTTCGTTTGTCGGCATCGGCCTTGGTCTTTATTCCCGCGATTGCCTTATCGCGCTGGTCCAATTGCCGCTGGGCGATCTGGTCCAGCCAGCGAAAGAAGGGATCCGGCTGCGGCGTCTGCGCTGAGACGCAAGCGATCCCAAACAGCAATACCGCCGCCAGCAGCTTCATCGGGCACTAGCCCTTGCTGAGACTTCTCTGCAGCCTGTCGGACTGCAACTCGTGCAGCGTGCGCATTACGTTGTAGGCGCTCAGTTCCACCAGCAGCCTTGTGACCGCTTCGTGCTGCGCATCGTTCAATGTGCCTTCCACCGCGCGCATCGTGGCGACCAACGTCGCCTGCTGGCCCTCCAGCTCTTTTCGCTCAATCACGCCATCGGCCATCGCGTCCGCGAAAGACGCCAGCTTTGCCACCTGTTCGTCAATTACCGGCATCGCCTTCGACTCGTCAAACCAACTCATCCGCGCCATGTTCTTCTCCTCTTAAGCCAGTTCAATCATCCGCCGCAGGTGCGTGTACCGCTCCTGCAATTTCTCGCGGCCCCCGTGCGCCGCAATGCGTTCCACAACTTCAGGAGGCAGGAATTGCCGGTCCGTACACTCCAGGATTGCCGCGACCTCCTGCAGCTCTTTCTCCATGCCTTCTGTCGATGGCAGGAACTGCGCCACTGCTTCGGCAAGTGCCTCCCGCGTGATGTTCGGCGCGCCTGCCAGTAAAGACTGCCGCGCCGCGCGGCCTACCAGGCCTTCCACGTCCGCCCCGCTGAGTCTGCCCAGGTAAGGAATCTCAGGCACGTCTTCGGGCGCCAGCTTCGCACCGGCTTTCCGCGCCATGGCGAGAAACATTTCCTGCATTTGCACGGCGTCACCGGGATAGAACAGTGGAATGTGCACTTCCGCCCTTCCCTGCCGCTTCAGATCGATGGGCAGAAGGTCTGGACGCGCCGTCAGCAGCATCCACAGTATCTTGCCCCGATATCGCGTGTCGCCCATCTGCGTGGCGATCATGGAAAACACGCGGCTGGAAGTTCCGGAATCGCCCTGCTGTTCGCGGTCTCCCAAAGCGGCATCTGCTTCGTCAATGACGACGACGGCCGGGCCCAGCGCGCGCAGCAGGTTCAACAGCCGTTCCAGGTTGCCTTCCGTTTCCCCGACATATTTCGACCGGAAATTTCGCAGGATGACGCACGGAATGCCGATCTCACCGGCCAGACATTGCGCCAGAAAGCTTTTGCCTGTACCGACTGGACCGCATACCAGATACCCCATCGGCAGCGCCTGCAGATAACCTTGCTTCAACAGCGTCGCATCATCCCGCAAGCGCTGCTTGATCGGAGCGTGACCAATCCAGTTCTCAAAGTTCCAGCGCGGCTCAATGAACTCCAGCAGACCCATGGACTGGCGCTCAATCAACTGCTTCTTCATCTGCCGCAGGCGCTTTGCGTCTAGCCGCTGTTTACTCTCCAGCGCGGTCCGCAACACAGATCCGAGGTCCAATAGGGAGATGCCGGCCGTTTGCGCGGCCAATGCATCCGCGGCGAAATCGGAAATCGCATCGAGATCGTGGCCCACGGTTGCGAATTCGATATACCGGCGGCGCTCGTCCTCGTCCGGAAGGGGAATCTCAATTGCCGCGGTATGCGGGTTGGAAGTCAATCGCTCACTCAGCGCCGCCAGTTTTTCGTCCACCAGTACGAACGCTATATTGAGCCGTTTCAAGTGCGGGCTGGCGGCCCAATTCAGCAGGGTCACCACCTGCGTTGCCGCGGGTACCGACAAACGGCCCGGCTCTCCAGCGGGAACCAGAAAACTTGCGTAGTCGATCACGATCGCCGCGGAAATCCGATCGCCTTCCGCAGCCATCACGTTGTTCTGCACGAAGCGGTCCAGCAGCGCGAAGGCCATCGCCGGATC
>JBDUEM010000250.1:0-11513 GCA_040002435.1 Bryobacteraceae bacterium | reverse complement strand
CGGTGATTGCGATCATAGCCGGCCCTTGCTTTTTCAAGACCCCGATTCTGGAGCGGCGCCACGCCGGAGCCGTCGTTATCGTTATCCTGGCTGTCGATGGCCTTCGAGAAGGTATAGAAGGTGCTGAAGGTCAAGCCTTGCGACATGCGCTTCTCAAGCTTAGCCGTCGCGCCGTGATAAGTGGAATGCCCGAAATTGGAGCGTAACATCACGTTTCCAAAATTCGGGTAGGGACGGAAGTTCTGCGCCGCCGCGAATACCCTGGCGCGCAGTGCCGGATCATTTGCAGCGTAATCGACCGGGAACGTATTGTACTGCCACCGTTCGAGCAGGCCCACGCCCGAGGAACCCTGATAACTCAGATCTATTACATACGTTGGACCGACCTGATACTGCACGCCGCCGTTCCAGTTCAAGATGTACGGATTGCGGAGGGCGGGATCCCACCACTCTACATTGCGTCCGCTATAGTTGGCGGCCGGGTTCACGTATGCAGCGGTATTCGGTCCGTTCGAAGCGAAAGTAACTTTCGCCGGGCCATTGCTGAGTTGAAAAAGCGGTCTTGGATCGTTGGTCGCGCGGAGTTGGTCGTTGATGCCGACGTATTCATCAAACTGCCCACGGCTGGACGGGAACTTCACATCGACTGTATTGATTGCAAAGCCGCCGCGAAATACGAAATTGCTCAGCGGATGCCAGGCCAATCCGATACGAGGTTGGAAGTTATTGTTATCCCTCGTGTTTAGTGCGCCGGTGGGATGGGTGATCGCTCCCTTTCCACCCGCGACAAGAGTATCGGTCCCGGCGGGATCGAAATTACTCTGCAGTCCGTACTTTGTCTTGAAGGGGGACTCGTTGCTATAACGGACGCCGAGGTTCAACGTCAAAGTCGGGCTGAACTTCCAGTCGTCTTGGAAATAGAAGCTATGAATATCGGACCTTGGAAGCCAGGAAGTGAATTCAGCGTCGAAGTATGCCTCACGCACCGATCCCAACAGAAACCCCGCAAACGTGTTGCCGGTATTCGGCACTGGTTGTCCGTTCGGTTGCAAGCCCGCTGTCATACTGTCGAAGTAGAAAGAGCCGCTGGGCCGGTTCGTTGTCGTCGCGTTTAACCGGAAGTGCAGCAGTTCATAACCCATTTTGAAAACGTGGCTGCCGAGGATCTTGGTGAGGTCATCCCGAAATGAGAGGGTCTCGGTGATGCTGCGGCTGTTGCCGTTTCCAGTCAGTCCGTAGATACCGGAGGCTTCGTAACGTTCATTTGCCGGCGAGCCAAACTGCGGCATGAGGGCGCCATCCACGTTTGGAATGCCAAGTTGTGAAGCCCAGTTCCCGCCGGCCGAGTACGAAAATTGATCGTTTCGAAAACGCGAGTATCCTGCCCTCATGTCATTTACCACCGTCGGACTGACGACGTACGTTCCACCGAGGGAGAAGTTCTTACTGGTGAACGGGGCTTCGATGCCCTGCGAGCCGTCGAATGCCTTTATCCCAATATTGGTAGGCCGCTGCAAACCACTAATGTGGTTGTACGTCCAGCTACCGTAGATCTTGAAATTGGAATTAAATTGCTGATCGACTCTGCCGTTGTAATCCTCTAGAAACGTCCGCGAGTTCTCGGCCGTGATCAGATTGCTTTGCGGACCCAGGTTATAGAAAGAGCCCGGGACGTTTGGCGAAACCCACGGGTTTAGACCAACGATTTTCTTGGCTACGGGATCGAACCTGCTGACGGGCACGACGTTGCCTGGTAGCGGCGCGCGAGTCCAAGTTCCATCGGCAAGTTGCGTTGTCGTCAACGGGTCAAAGAGTTGATTGCCTTTCCCGCCGAAGTTGAAGTCGCCACCCTTCATCGCATCGGTGGGGGTGTTTACAATTACCTGCGCTGCCTTCTTCTCAATCAGCTTCTGGTAGCCGAAAAAGAAGAATGTCTTGTTGCGGCCATCGTAGACCTTGGGAATAAACACAGGCCCACCGGCATTTGCCTCAGGCATCATGAACCAGGTGGGGATACCGTTCGGAAAACCGGGGCGCGGATCAGACGTTTTCAGATTGTCGAAAAACAGCCGGTGCTGCATGCGGCGGCTTCGGCCGTAATCGGCGGCTAAACCATGAAACTCATTCGTTCCGCTCTTCTTCACCACGTTAATGACGCCACCGGCCGAATGTCCGTACTCCGCCGGAAGGGTCGTCGTAAGCACTTTTACTTCTTCCACCGAATTCTGTATGGGTTTAACCGACGTGGTTCCTGAAGTCTGGTTGTTGCCCGTGACACCGTCTTCGAATATGCCAATTGCAGTATCGCGTTGGCCGGCGAGGTGAAAGCCTCCAAGACCTCCGCCGTAGCCGTAGCCGCCCATCGTCATGCCCGGAACCACATTCAGCGTGGAATTGATGTAGCGCTGATACATGGGTAGCTTGTGGAGCGTTTCGCCTCCGACAAGTGAGCCCGTGGCGGAGGTTTCGGTTTCCAGTAGCGCTGCTGCCGCCGTCACTTCCACGGATTCACTCACATTGCCGACCTGCATTGATGTATCGAGCGCCATGACATCGCCGACGTGGAGATCTAAATTTTCACGAATCAGGCGTTTAAATCCGTCGGCCTCGAAAGTGACCCGGTAGGGCCCAGGTTGAAGCGACTGCACGCGGAAAAGCCCACCCTCATTGGTAACGGCTGTGAACTGGAAGTTGGTGTCGGTCTGGACCACCTTAACATTGACATTCGGAATAACGGCGCCACTAGGATCGGTGATTCGTCCACTGATTGTGGCGGTGCCGATCTGTGCAGTAGCAACGGAAGCGATGCCACTCATGACAGCGAGCAGCGCGCAGCAACGGAGCAAACGCATGGTAGGTCCCCCAAAAAGCAAGATAGTGTTAAAACGAGCTTGGTGTATTGTACAGAATCTAACGTACTTTGGGAAGCCTAATTTACAATCTGCTACTGGTACGCCCGGGATCGAGTAAACGATAAAGATCCGGGATCTCCTCCTTCTCGGCCAAGACCAGCAGTTGATCGCCCCCCTCCACAACCGTGCTTCCGCGGGGTGCGATGAAGTCCTCACCCCTCCCCACTAACACAATCAGTGCCGACTTAGGCAACCCCAAGTCCATGACGCGCCGGCCGCTGGCGGGCGAACCCTGGGCTAGCGGAATCTCCACCAGGTCGCTTAGACTCTTTGTCGTTGGCGCGAACTCCAGAGGGAATGGCCGGCTGCGTTCTTCCGGTAGTTCCAGCTGGAGCCACCGGGCCACCGGTGGGATCAAAGTCCCTTGGAGCAGGACGGACGTGATCACGATGAAGAAGACGATGTCGAAGAACAGATCCGCTTTCGGCATCCCCGCCACCAAGGGAAACGTGGCCAGGATGATGGGAGCAGCGCCGCGCAACCCGACCCACGAAATCAGCAGCTTCTCCCGCACTCCGCGTTTTGCGAACAGCAAGCTGGCAAAAACGCCCACCGGTCTGGCCACGAAACATTCCAATTTGCACCAGCCAGGCGAGTCCGTCGTGGAAGCGGATGAGACTGCGTTTATGGAGCAGGTCGCCATTTCCCACTACGACGCCGGCGACATACACGGCCAGAAAACCGCTGCCGTGCAGCAGGGCGGTGACCGAATACGTCAAAAGCACACATGTCACCGTGATCGCCGGGTACAGGCCGTCCGATTCCAGCTTCAATCGATTGATGGTCGTGGCAGTGAGCTTCCCCATCAACCAGCCGATCACCGCCCCCACGCCCATCTCCAGGAAAAATTTAGGAATCAGTTCGAATGCCTGCGCCTCCGGATGGCCGTAGAGGTGAACCAGCGCGACCGTGAGGAACACCGCCATCGGGTCGTTACTGCCTGACTCCAGTTCCAGCAGCGATTTGATCCTACCTTTTAGCCCGACGCCACTGGACCCAAGTACGGAGAACACGGCAGCGGCATCCGTCGACGATACCAGCGAGCCGACGAGCATCGCTTCCAGCCAGCCGACGCCCAGGGCGTATTTGGCAAAACACCCCACGGCGGCCACCGTAACCACTACGCCCAGCGTGGCGAGGCTCAACCCTTCCCAAAGAACAGGTTTGATTGTGGACCAGTGCGTTGCGAAGCCGCCGGAAAACAAAATAAATATGAGCGCCACTACGCCCAGCGACTGGGAGAGCTGGGCGTTCTCGAACGGAATGCCGCCCGGGCCTTCCGAACCCGCCAGCATTCCCAATAGCAGAAAGAGCAGCAGCGCCGGAACTCCGAGTTTGCTCGACGCCTTGCTGCCCAAAATCGCAGCCAACAACAGAACGCCCGACGCCAGCAAGGTGTGATCGATGGAGCCCATTACTACATTGTGCACGCGCTGCTTTTAGACGAACCCGGTGCAATCGCTTCCGCCGCGATCCGCCAAAGGCTACAGCCGCCCGGCGGAGCATCGTCCGTTTGATGCAGCTGGCGCGAAGGTCAGAATGCCGGTGCCTGTTTCAGGGAATCAAAGGTTGGTCAGGATCACGCGGTTTTGGTCCGGCGCCGGGAGACGGTCATAATGGCTATTGTCTGTTCTCATGAAGCCTCGTATCCTGATCGTCGAAGATGAAGAAAAGCTACGCCGCGTGATGGAGCTGCAATTGCGCTCCGCCGGCTTTGAAGTGGACCAGGCCGGCACAGCGGAAGACGGTCTGCGCAAGGCGGATCGCGCGGGCCTGATCATCACCGATCTCCGGCTGCCAGGCATGGATGGCCTGGAACTGCTCGCCAACATCCGGCAGCAGAATTCACAGGTGCCGGTGATCGTAGTCACCGCCTTCGGCACGGTGGAGAATGCGGTGGAAGCGATGAAGGCCGGGGCCGTCGATTTCCTGCTGAAGCCGTTCTCGCTCGATCACCTGATGACCGTGGTGAAGAAGGCGCTGGAAATGACGGCGCTTCGGGATGAGAACCGGCAGCTTCGCGAGGAGCTGGGGCATCGCTATCAGTTTGACAACATCGTCGGCCGCAGCGCGGTGATGCAGGAGATGTTTGCCACCATCATGCGCGTCGCGCCCACGCGGGCCACCGTTCTGCTCGCGGGGGAAAGCGGCGTCGGTAAGGATCTGATCGCACGCGCCATCCATTTCCACTCGCCCCGCCGCGACAAGCCATTCGTCAAAATCAACTGCACCGCGCTTCCGGAAAATCTGATGGAGAGCGAACTCTTTGGCTACGAAAAGGGCGCGTTCACCGGGGCCCTCGTTACCAAGCCGGGGAAGTTTGAATTTGCGGATACAGGCACGGTATTCCTCGATGAAATTGGCGACGTGCCCCCGTCCATTCAGGTGAAGCTGCTCCGTGTCCTGCAAGAGCGCGAGATCGAGCGGCTGGGAAGCAACAAGACCCGCCATATTGACGTCCGTGTCCTCGCAGCCACGAACGTGGACCTTCGCGTCGCGCTGGAGAATGGCACTTTCCGCGAAGACCTGTATTACCGGCTAAACGTGCTGCCCATGAACATTCCGGCACTCCGCGAACGCAAGGAGGACATCCCGTTCCTGGCCGAGCATTTCGCCGGCAAAATTGCGGCGGATATGGGCGGGAAGGTAGTCAAGATCAGCGAAGCGGCAATGCAGAAGCTGATCGCCTACAGTTGGCCGGGCAATGTTCGAGAGCTGGAGAACGTCATCGAAAGGAGCATCGTTCTAAGCGCCGGCGGCACGCTGGAGGCAGCGGACATCAAGCTGGACACCTCCCGCGCCCGTGCCACCCAGGCTGAGCACTTTCTTCCCGATGGCGTGAGTCTGGACGACTATGAAAAATCCATCATCCGCGAAGCGCTGCGCCGCGCCGACGGAAACAAGAGCCAGGCCGCGCGTCTGCTGGGAATTACCCGCAACGCGCTGCGCTACCGCCTCTCACAGATGGGTATGGAAAGCGCGGACTGATACGCGGCTATAACCGTACAATCTTGTCGGATACCACGCCCTTCAAGGCATTCCGGGTATCGACAATCAGCTTCGCCTTGGCTAACGTCTCTGTATAGTCAAAGTGAGAGTGGTCCGTTGCGATGACTACGCAATCGGCCGCCGCCGCCATCGCGTGCGGATCCTGAGCAACAATTTCTTCCCCGTCCAGATGAATCTTCGGAACAAACGGATCGCTGTAGGTCATCTTCGCGCCGCGCTGTTTCAGCAGGTGAAGAATGTCCAGGGCGGGGGACTCCCGCACATCATCAATGTCTTTCTTGTAGGCCATCCCCAGGATGTGCACATGCGATCCCTTCAGAGGCTTCGTATGATCGTTGAGAGCATTCTGCACCTTGTCCACCACAAAGTGCGGCATCTGTCCGTTAATGTAACCGGCCAGCTCAATGAACCGCGCCTCCATACCCGCCTGCTTGGTCTTCCAGGAAAGGTAGAAGGGATCGATGGGGATGCAGTGCCCGCCCAGCCCTGGCCCTGGATAAAACGGCATGAAGCCGAATGGCTTGGTCGCAGCCGCCTCAATCACTTCCCAGACGTTAATATTCATCCGGTCGCACATCAACGCCATCTCGTTTACCAGTCCGATGTTGATCATCCGGAATGTATTTTCCAGAAGCTTCACCATCTCGGCCACGCGAGTAGAACTCACCGGCACCACCGTCTCCAGAGCCTGACCGTAGAACAGCGCCCCCATTGCCGTGCATGCGGGAGTGATTCCGCCCACCACCTTGGGAATATTCGCCGTCTGATACTTGGGATTGCCCGGATCCACGCGTTCCGGCGAGAAGCACAGGAAGAAGTCCTCGCCCACCTTCAAATCGTTGCTCTCCAGCATGGGCAGCACCAGTTCGTCGGTCGTTCCAGGGTAAGTGGTCGACTCCAGTACCACCAGCATTCCGCCGTGAATGTACTTCGCAATTTCTTGAGAGGCCGCAACAATGAAACTCATGTCCGGATCTTTGGTCTTCCGCAGCGGGGTCGGGACGCAAATGTCGATTGTGTCGAGGTCAGCCACTACTGAAAAATCCGTGGTCGCCTTGATCTTGCCGCTCTTCACCAGGGCAGCCAGCGTCTCCGTGGGAATGTCCTGAATATAAGACTCCCCTTTGTTGACCTGGTCCACTTTGGATTGCTGGACATCAATTCCCGTGACATGGAAACCTGCTCTAGCGAACTCCACGGCTAGAGGCAATCCGACATAGCCAAGTCCGATCACACCAACGTGAGCACTCCGCGAGGATATTTTCGCACTCAGTTTCTCTACTTGCGTCATAAAAAGAATTCACCTTTAACAACAATTTCAACGGGACCCACGAGAAACAAATTGTCTGACTCCACTCGGAGGTTTAGAGAACCGGCCGGAGTTTCGATCTTAACCGGATTGGTTACCTCGCCGCGCGCCAGCGCTGCCGCGGCCGCGCCGGTAGATCCGGTGCCGGAACTCATTGTCTCGCCGACGCCTCTTTCAAAGAATCGGACATCGACGGTGTGACCATCCACAACCTTCACGAACGATACATTCGTTTTCTTGGGAAATCGCGGATGCGATTCCAGACGCGCGCCCAAGGCCCGCCAGTCCAAAGAAAAGTCGTCGACGAACACCGCACACTGCGGATTTCCGACGTTCACAATGGTCACGGAGAGGTCCAGCAGTGTGCCACGCAGTTCCTCCACCACTGCCCGTCCCATGTTCATCTCAAACCGATACCGGCAGCCTTTGCGTTCCAACAGCCGGATCTCCTTCGGTCCGGCGCCCGTCAGGATAGTGACGGCGGATTCCGCAAGGCCTGCTTCAATCAGAAAAGCCGCCGCGCAGCGCGTCCCGTTTCCGGAAATCTCCGGTTCGCTCCCGTCCGGATTGAAGAGGCGAATTTTTCCATGACAGCCATCGGTTCCCGGTGAAACCACCAGCCAGCCGTCAGCGCCCGCTCCGGTGTGCCGGTCGCAAATTGCGGCCGCTACGCCGGGCAGGTCCTCGCTGGGAATCTCGCTTTCCCAAGTGAGCAGAAAATCATTTTTGGCGCCGTGCGCCTTCGTAAACGGAATCTTCATGGAACTGGAATGGGCGGCGCCGTTTCGCGTCGAAATATCTGAATCACCGGCGCGTCTTTGACAGAGACTATTTTCACACAGCGGTACTGCGGACCGTTTTTGGCGGCGCGATCGATGGTGGTTGCCAGGAGGTCGGCGCCGCGCGTCACGGCCCACTCGGCTTTGAGAAAGAGGTCGGGCCGCGCCATCGCTGCCATCCACTGCGGATTGTCACCATCGTGGATGGTCTGGTGCATGGGAATGCCTGCCTCCCGAAAAATACCCGTCTGATCTCCGAAGGAGGCGAAGACCGTATCTCCCGGCCGTATGTATTTGCGCAGGTAAGCGGCGGCTTCGCTCGTCCAGGCCCGTCGCGCCACTGAATTCACCTGGCTTTCCTTCCAGCAAATCCAGTTCTCGGCCCTTGGGTACGCCAGCCACGGAACTACGGATGCCAGGACGACCAGGGTGCAGGCCAGCGCCCGGATCCGTTGCGGTGCCAGCGCCACCAACGCACCCCCGCTCAGTGCCAGCAGGGGAAGGACGGCCAAGCCATACCGTGTGTTGTAGTATCCGTTTGGCCAAAGATGCGGGACGAAGATCGGCACTCCCGAAGAATACATGCTCAGCACATAGAAGACGGGCGGAAGTCCCAGAAAAATGACCGGCCAGAACGCTTTCTTTAGAAGCGCGGCTGCTATGCCAGCGCATCCCACAATAAGCAAAACGGGACCCACGGCGAGCTGTGCCGCGGACCGGAAATACAAAACGCATTTCGGCCAGTCATGATCGGTGGGAAACCGCGCCATTCCCGCTGCCAAGTCTCTCGCATAGATGCCTTTTGCCGAATACGGGCCAAAGTAGAACTCAAAAAACGTTCCGTAATACCACCAGTTATGTCCCATCCAGTAGAGGGGGGCGATGGCGGCGATCAGGCTGAACAGCGCCGCGTTGCGCACGCGGTTCGCCTTGGACCCCACCAGGAAATAGGCGGCGACGAAGGGGATCAGCGACCAGCCTTCATACCGCGTCAGCGAAGCCGCCATGGAAAAGAACGCCGCGGCCACCACCGCTGCCATCGACTGCGTCGAGTGAAAGAGGACAGTACAGTAAAGCAGCCCGCAAATCGTCAGGAAGAATACCGGCTCGGTCATTGGAGTTGACTGCAGGTAGAGCAGGTTCGGATTCAGCGCAAACAAAGCCGCGGCGCAAACGCCCGCAGCCGTACTCTGAAACAATCGCCGCGTCGCCGCGAATAGCAGGACGCCCGCCAGGACAAAGCAAATAGCGGAAGGAATCGTGCCCGCCAAGCCCGTCTGCCAGAGCCGGTCATTCCCTACGAAAGGCAGCATCAGGGCATGCGGTACAGGTAGCCACGGACTGCCCACCTGGTCGTATCCCGGGTTTCTGGAGTCGACGATTCTGCGCGCCGTGTTCAGGTGCGCTTCCGCGTCCCCGTAATACAAAACATATCCCTGCCTGTAGAACCAGGTTGCGGCGGAAATTGCGAGGATGGCCAACAGCGCCAACACAACCGCTCCGGAAAGGAGGCCGGAGCCAGCTCGTGGAGCCGCCGCTCTTTTAGAAGTCCGTGAAGGTCTTAAACTCTTGGAAGCGGGCATCAATCTCAGTACGCGACAAATTGCGGAAACGGTCCACCCCAAATTTCTCGCAGCAGAAACTACCCATCACCGATCCGTAGATCACCGCACGGCTCAGCTCCTTGCGGTCGATGTGGTCCTTCTTGAGATCCAGTCCGCAAGCGGCCAGGTAGCCGATAAATCCGCCCGCGAAACAGTCACCGGCCCCTGTGGGATCGAAAACCTCCTCCAGAAGGTAACCCGGCACCACGAAAAACTGATCGTGCCGGAACAGCATGGCTCCATATTCGCCGCGCTTGATCACCAGCGTGTTGGGCCCCATCGAGAGAATCTTGTGTGCCGCCCTCCGCAGATTCGATTCGCCGGATAACAGCCGCGCCTCACTGTCGTTGATCAGCAGAAAATCCCAGTCTTTCAATGTTCCCAAAAGCTCTTCCCGATAATCGTTGATCCAGTAGTTCATGGTGTCGCCGCCCACCAGCCGGACCCCGTTCATCTGCTGCTGCACGCTCTTCTGCAGCGCCGGCTGGATGTTGCCCAGTAAAAGGTAGGGCGCCGTCTTGTAGGCGTCCGGCAGCTTAGGCTGAAAATTGGCGAACACGTTCAGATCGGTCCGCAGCGTCGTGCGGTCATTCATATCCTGGGAGTAGATCCCTTCCCAAAAAAACGTCTTCCCCGGTACACGTTCCAGCCCGGCCAGGTCGATGTTGCGGCTCTCAAGAAATTCTACGTCCGCCTGGTCGAAGTCCTCACCCACCACCGCGACAATCTTTACCGGACTGAAATAACTCGCTGCAAGAGCAATATAGGTACAGGCGCCTCCGAGCATCCGGTCCACACGGCCGTGCGGCGTTTCGACGCCGTCATAGGCGACCGACCCAACTACAACAATAGACATTTCCTGATTGTAACCGCCGTACCCTTGCACGGTACACTGGAGATGAGCAATTCATGGGTGTTCGCCCGCATTTCTTCGTCGATTTAACCGTTTACCTGCTGAGCCTTGGGGCGCTCTATACCCTGCGCCGCTGGAATTCCTCCCGCCCGCCCGGCGTCGCGAGAGATTGGATTGGCACGGCCATCGTCGCTGCAGCCGTCTGGCTGTCCGTCGGAATGGCGCTGACGCCGACCTTGATTTCCCGCCGCCTTCCGAATTTTTGGGCCAGTTGGATTCATGCCGGGGCTGTAGCTATCGCAGTTTGGTCAATGGCCGCTGTTTTGTTGGCCGCAATTTGGAAAAGCGTTCCGGTCTTCAGTCCGAAGCGCCGCGAGTTTCTGAAAGTGGCGCGCGCCGCCACTTTTGTGGCGCCCGTTGTTGCCACGGGATTTGGTATTATCCAGCGCGAAAACCTGACCCTGCGGCAGGTGGATATTCCCATTCCAAATCTTCCCAAGGATCTGCACGGCCTGCGCCTCGTGCAAATTAGCGATATTCACCTCAGCCCGTTTGTCAGCGAATCGCTCCTGGCGCGCGCGGTGGATATGGCCAACGAGACGCACGCGCATATCGGACTGGTCACGGGCGACCTCATCACCAGGGCAGGCGATCCGCTGGATCTCTGCCTGAAACATCTGAAGCGCCTGAAAGTAGATGCTCCGGTATTAGGCTGCCTGGGAAACCACGAAATTTACGCCCAAAGCGAAGACTACACCACGAGAGCCGGTTTAGACGCTGGAATCCGCTTTCTTAGACGGGAGTCGCAGATTCTTCAGTTCGGCAAGTCGCGCATTAATTTTGCTGGATTCGATTATCAGAGAAAAGGGAGTGAATATCTGACGGGGGCCGAGCACATGGTGGTGCCAGGGGCTTTGAACATCATGCTGTCTCACAACCCCGACGTGTTTCCCGTGGCAGCGGTGAAAGGCTATGATTTGACTGTTTCCGGGCACACGCACGGCGGGCAGGTGAACATCGAGATCCTGCATCAGGGGCTCAATATCG
>JBDUEM010000249.1:0-11623 GCA_040002435.1 Bryobacteraceae bacterium | reverse complement strand
TGGTGATCGCCCGTCAGCTTTTGAAGGACTGAACTATCATTCGTTTTTACCTCATCTGCCCTCTCTGGATCGCGGCCGCGGCGTTCGCGCAAGAGGCTCCTAAAACTGCTGCTGAGCCGGAGCGTAAGCCGGCTGCTGTTCCGCTTCCCGCGGCCGCAACTCCGGCATCCCGCACGGATCTGAACCTTCTGGGACGCACGGACACGGGGTCTGGCGAAAGCCGCCGTAACGAGAATGTGCAGTTCAACCCTATCGACAACAATGCGCTGAAAGAGCTGAAGACCCGCATGGGCGTGACGGCGACCCTGGTCAGCGCCTTTGATTCCGACCGCAACTATTGGGGCTCCGAATTCGGAGACCGTCCATCTACACCGCTCCACCTTAGCGCCCAGAGCATCCGCGCCATCCACGGAACGTTCTACGAAACGCACAACAACAGCATCTTTAGCGCACGGTCGTTTTTCCAGGTCGGCGGCGTGAAGCCGGCTCATCAGAATGATTACGGATTTACGGTCAGCGCGCCTATCTGGAAAGGAGCCAGTCTTACCGCTGAGGGCAGCCAGCAGCGGATTCGCGGCAGTGTGAACGGAAACGTGCTGGTGCCGACGGCAACCGAACGGACGCCACTGACAAATGATCCCGCCACTAGCGCCATTGTGCAAAAGTATTTGAACGCTTTTCGAAACGAGCTTCCGAATCGCACCGACATCAATCCTCGGGCGCTGAATACGAACTCTCCGCAAATCATCGACACCAATAACGGCGGTCTGCGCCTGGATCAGGTCCTCGGCACACATGATCGTTTCGTTGCGCGCTATCAGTTCACTTCGCAGCAGGTGCAGGCCTTCGAATTGATAGACGGACAGAATCCGAATACCTCAACGAAGTCACACAACGCAACATTGACGTGGACCCGCGATTGGAGTCCTTCCACGCTGACCAATATCTCGGCGGGATTTGATCGCGTTCACTCCCTGATTGTTCCTGAGCCGAATGCGGTGGGGCCGAACGTAACGTTTGGATCGGTTCTCGATCCTTTGGGTCCCAGCCCCGATCTTCCCATCGACCGCGTTCAAAATCGCTTCCGCTATTCCGCACAGATTCGCCAGGTCCATGGAAATCATACCTGGACTGCGGGCGGGGAGATGGCCCGGCGCCAGGTAAACGGAGATGAGAGCAGCAGTGCGCGGGGGGTAGTGTATTTCCGCAACGATTTCGGACGCGATGCCATCACAAATTTTCGAATGGGAATCCCGAGCCGCTACTCCTACGGCCTTGGAAGCTCCCGCCGCGGCTTCCGCAATTGGGAAACGCAGCTTTACGCCGGGGATAACTGGCACGTCAGCCCTTCGCTTACCCTGAACTACGGTTTGCGTTATCAACCGGTGACCGGTCCAACCGAAGTAAATCACCTCACTGACATTCCGTACGGCTGTGATTGTAATAATCTCGCTCCGCGCTTCGGATTCGCTTACCGTCTGGCGCACGCGGGCATAGTGCGCGGTGCATACGGGCTCCAATACGGCGAGATCTACCCGGTTACGTTTCAGCAGCTGAGATACAACCCTCCCCTGTATCGCAAGATCGAAGTGTATGCACCCAATCTCGTCGATCCGGTGGGTCATCTCACGGCGGAAGAAACCGGGCCCAACGCGCGCGTGACAATTTTTCAACTGCCATCGAACCTGGCCACGCCGTATTCCCATCAATACAATTTCACTTGGGAACCGCCCGCCATTCTGGGCGCGAAGCTGCAGCTTGGTTACGTGGGTAGCCGGTCGCATAAGCTGCTGATGATGTGGGTTACCAATCGTGCGCAGCCCGTTGAGGGCATTCCCCAAACTACCCAAACAATTGAAGTGCGCCGTCCGGATCCTCGCTACTTTGAAGTTCGCCGGGCCCTGAATGGGTCCCGTGCTTACTACGATGCAGCGCGCGTCTCGCTGGTGCTCCCGCAAAAGAAGGGCGTGAGTGTAGACGCCGCTTACTGGTTCGGGAAGGCGATGGACGTGGGCGCGAACTATACCAACACGGCGGCAACGGATGATGGACGCCAAGGCAGAAGCCAAGCCGAGACCAACATACTGCAGGATCTGAAAGGGGTAAGCTCGTTCGACCAGACCCATTCCTTCCTGGCCCGAACTTCCTGGGTGGCGTTCCGCAGTTGGACGCTCAGTGGTATATTTCTCGCGAAGACCGGCACGCCGTTCGATATCTTTTCCGGATCGGACAGTCCAGGGTTCGGCAATGTCGACGGCTCTACCGGCGATCGCCCAAACCTTGTGGACCCATCTTTTCTCGGCCGTGAAATTGGTAACCCGGACACCATCCTGCCCAGGTCGGTCTTTTCTTTCATTGGACCGACAACTTCGCGCGGCAACCTGGGCCGCAACGTCTTCCGCAAGGGCGGAATCCGCAATCTGAACGCGTCGCTTTCGAAAATTTGGAAGATCGGCGGCGAGCGCAGCCTGACGTTCCGTGCGGAATCAGTCAACTTTCTCAATACCCCGCAGTTTGCCGAACCCGGTAAGGAGATGACTGCGCCCAGCTTTGGCCAGATTACCAATACCTTGAACGAAGGCCGGACTTTTCAATTCACCATTCAGTTCCGCCTGTAAGCCAGGCTTTTAAACTCCACTCCTCTTGACAATCGACAGGAGTCGCAGTACGCTTCTTGTAGATCGTCGAGAGGAGCGAAATGGCGAAATCCAAATCGGATCTTTTGCAAGGCACGCTGGACCTGCTGGTTCTGAAGACACTTGACCTGGAGCCGATGCACGGCTGGGGCATCGCGCAGCGCATTCAGCAGATTTCCGAGTCTGTGCTGCAGGTGAACCAGGGCTCACTCTATCCGGCTCTCCATCGACTGGAAGAACAACGCTGGATCAGTGCAGAGTGGCGCGCGTCAGAGAACAACCGGCAGGCGAAATACTACGAACTCACCAAATTGGGCCGCAAACAACTCACCGCAGAGACCGCGAATTGGGAGCGTCTCTCGTCAGCTGTGGCCCGCATTCTCGGGACGACGTAAAGGAAGGTCCGTTATGCGAGCATTTCTCACCGCAATTCGTTGGATCGTCAACAAACCCCAAAGCGAGGCCGAGATGGCGTCCGAACTGCGTTACCACATCGAGCGCGAGACCGAGGAAAATATTCGCCGTGGCATGTCTCCGCAAGCCGCCCGTGAACTGGCCCAGCGCCGCCTTGGAGGCGTGGAACAAATCAAGGAAAGCTGCCGCGACGTGCGCTCGGGCCGCGTCCTTGAGACCACCTTACAGGACATCCGCTTCGGACTGCGCGTGCTCCGTAAGAATCCAGGATTCGCCCTCGCCGCGATCGTCACGCTGGCTCTTGGTATTGGAGCGAACACCGCGATCTTCAGCCTCGTCTACGGAGTCCTGCTCCGTCCCCTGCCCTATGAAAACGGCGGCCAGTTGGTAGTCCTGCACCAGGCCGCTGCTAAAGCGAACCGCCCCAACATTCCGTTTTCCGCTAAAGAGGTGTTCGATTACCGCGACGGCAACCACACACTGGACGGCGTGGTGGAACACCACACCATGGTCTTTCTGCTTATTGGCGCCGACATGGCCGAGCGCGTACAAACCGCGGTAGTCTCTGCTAATTTTTTCGATGTCCTAGGCGTCAAGCCACTGCTCGGCCGCACGTTTGTGGCGAGCGATGAATCCCACAACGCGGACGCGGTTCTGGTCCTCAGCAATAAGTACTGGCAAACCCGCCACGGCGCCGATCCCAACATCATCGGCAAAGTATTCCAGATGAACAACCGTCCGCACACCGTGATCGGAGTACTGCCGGCCATCCCGCAGTACCCTTCCGAAAGCGATGTGTACATGCCGACGTCACAGTGCCCTACTCGCTCCTCCGCGCCGTTCATCGCCAACCGGCAAGCCCGGATGATGACGGTCTTCGGCCGCCTCAAACCGGGTGTGCCGCTGGAAAAAGCGCAAGCTGACCTGGCCACGGTAGCCGGACAGCTTGGGAATGCTTATCCCGATGCCTACCCGAAATCGGCCGGGTACTCGATCGCAGCCGAGCCGTTGCAGAATGACCTCACGCGCCGCGCCAAAGCGACACTCCTCGTCCTGCTGGGTGCGGCAGGATTTGTGTTGCTGATCGCGTGTGCCAACGTCGCTAATCTGCTGCTGGCGCGATTGCTGAAGCTGGAACGCGAGTTGGCGGTCCGCGCGGCGCTGGGCGCCAGCAGGGCACGGCTTGTGCGGCAACTGCTCACGGAAAGCGTTCTGCTATCCATTACCGGGGGCGCTCTGGGTCTGGCAATCGCACCGTTCGCCCTCGACGTACTCATCAACTTTGCCGGGCGTTTTACTACCCGCGCTGCCGAGGTCACCATCGACGGCCCGGTACTTCTGTTCACGTTCTTCATCTCGCTCGTCACTGGCGTTCTCTTCGGCCTTGCCCCGGCGTTTTCGTCCGGCAGGCACGTCAGCGAATCTCTAAAGATGGGCAGCGGCCGCACCACTTCCAGCCGCGGCAGGCAGTATCTGCGTTCCGGACTGGTGATTGGTCAAGTCGCTGTGTCGTTCATGCTGCTGATCGGCGCGGGACTGATGATCCGCAGCTTTCTGAAGCTCCAGGAAGTGGACCCCGGCTTCAACACCAGTCATCTACTCACTCTGCGCCTGAGCCCAAGCTTCTCGCGATATACAACTCCACAGCAGTTCATCAATCTCTGGGATAACGTCCTGCGCAATACGAAGGCGGTGGGGGGAGTGGAATCCGCCGCCCTGGCTTCAAACTTTCCGTTCAGTCCCAACGGCGTAGCTAATGGACCAGGCAACGTAGCCTTTGAAATCGAGGGCAGGCTGGTTTCCAAGGGTGAACTGGCGCCGCAGGTGGACACGACGATCATCAGTTCCGACTACTTTCAAACCATCCAGCAGCCGCTGGTGACCGGAAGAGACTTCACCGACCATGACGACGCCAAAGCGCTCAAAGTAGCCGTCATCAATCAGACCATGGCCCGCCATCGCTGGCCCTCCGAAGATCCCATCGGAAAGCGCATCACGTTCGACCATGGAGATACCTGGATCACGATCTCCGGCGTCATCGCGGATGCACGGGAATACGGCGCGCAGCGTGCGATTACGGACGAGATCTACCTGCCGTTGGCTCAATCAGCCTTTGCGGGAAATCTGGTTGTGCGCACATCCATTGATCCGATGAGCGTCTCTTCCTTGATCCGCGCGGCAATTCACAGTGTAGATCCGCAGTTGGCGGTGGACCGTGTGGAGACCATCGAACGCTTACGCGGAGAATCCGTTGCCGCTCCGCGCGTCACCGCAATCCTGCTGGGCCTGTTCGCCATGCTCGCGCTGATCATCAGCGCCAGCGGCATCGCCGCGGTAATGGCACTCTCCGTTAGCCAGCGGCGTCAGGAACTGGGCATCCGCATGGCGCTGGGCGCGACGCGCGAGTCCATTGTCCGGATGGTGGTCGGGCAGGGTCTGACACTGGCATTAGTAGGAACGGTGTTCGGCATCGCCGGAGCCATTGCCCTGACGCGACTTCTCGCGGCGCTACTCTACGCCACCAGTCCGACCGATATGCTAACTTTCTGCGGCGTATCGGCCATATTTCTCAGTGTGGCCGCCGTGGCCTGCTTCATCCCGGCCCGCCAGGTGACGGGTATCGACCCGCTGATCGCCCTGCGCCAGGACTAGACGGAGACCGGCGGGATGAGCGTCTTCAGATACTCGTGCGCCACGCGGAACCCTCGTTTGAACTGCTCGGTAAAATTGCCGTTCGCATACGGCGGGTAGTAGAAGGCATCCTCGTTCTCGATGTTCATCGCCCCCGTGTAGCCCGCTTCGGCAAGCACGGCGAAAAAGCCTTTCCAGTCCACGGACCCGGCACCAGGGACGCGGAAGCGCCACCATCGCGCGTTGTTGACGGGCTGAATCCCGCCGCGTTTGAGGATGTGCCACAGAATTTCGGTGTCCTTCAAATGCACGTCGTAAATCCTGTCGGCGAAGTCACGCGCGGCCTGGACAGGATCCATAAACTGCCATACCAAGTGCGAGGGATCAAACTGCAAGCCCACTGGCGCGCTGGCCGGGAATGCCTTGAAGAGCGCCTCCCAACCCACCGGGCTGGTCGCGATGTTCGGCCCACCGGCGTAGGGCTCCCACAAAATGCGGACGTTGTTTTTCGCGCACAATGGGAAATACTTCTCGTTGTACACCCGTCTAATCTCGTCCACCTGTTCCTGCAGAGGCCGGCCCTTGATGGTGCCCGACTGCCCGCCAATATTGGGGATTCCCAACTTGCCGCATAGCTCAATGCACTTCATGGTGAATTGATTCTGCCGCTCGCGGGCCGCGGGATCGGGATCGATATGATTGCCGTCCACGGCCAGAGAGGAGACATACAGTCCGCTTTGCTGGATCTTACTCTTGATCCCCGCGATGGCATTGTCATCCACCTTGGTTGGATCAATGCGCAGTTGAACACTGGTAAACCCCTCGGCCTTCAGGAAGTCGAGATTGGATTCCGAGTACAGGCACAGCGCGCCGAGTTTGGGTTTCCAGTTCTTCGGAGGGTTGCTTTGTGCGGGAGCGGCGGCCGCGGCAGACAGGGCGGTAAGGATAGTTCGGCGCGAAAGGGTCATCAATCGACAATACTGCGCCGGAATGCAAACCCGCAACATGTTTAGTCGAAAATCACCGTCTTGCCCGCATAGTGCAGAATGCGGTGGTCCAGATGCCAGCGCACGGCGCGCGAAAGCACCACACGTTCCAGGTCGCGGCCTTTCTCTACAAGATCGTCCACCTGATCGCGATGGGATACCCGCAGCACATCCTGTTCGATGATGGGCCCCTCATCCAGTTCCTCAGTAACGTAATGGCTGGTTGCGCCGATCACCTTCACGCCGCGTTGATAGGCCGCATGATATGGACGCGCGCCGCTGAAGGCCGGCAGGAAGGAATGGTGTACATTGATGATCCTCTGCGGATAGCGGGCAACGAAGTCAGGGGAAAGCACCTGCATATAGCGCGCCAGGACTACCAGCGAAACACGATGTTCCACCAGCAGGGCCAATTGCGCCCGCTCGGCCTCGGCCTTATTCTCAACCGCAAGGTGATGAAATGGAATGCCATAAAAGCGTGCCAACTCCCCGGCATCCCCGTGATTGCTAAGAATTAGAGGAATATGGCAACGCAGCTCACCGACCTGGTGGCGGTAGAGAAGATCCAGCAAACAGTGCTGATAGCGCGAGACAAAGATCGCCACCGCGGGCCGCGCGGCGGAATAGGCCAATTCCCATTGCATCCCAAACTCACTTGCCAGTGGAGCGAAGGCAGCACGAAAGGCGGCATCGTCCCGCGCGAAATCCGCCAAGTCCCACTCGATGCGCATGAAGAACAGGCCGAGATCCCGGTCCTGATGCTGATCCGCGTGCAGAATATTCGCATCCAGGGAATATAGAAAGCTGGAGATGGCCGCGACAATTCCCTTTCGATCCGGGCAGTGAATCAACAAGATGGCCGAATCCGGCATCAGTCCACTATATATCCTGCCAAAATTTGCGACGCGCAAATGTGCCATTACGCGCCGAAAAGCTGGGACGGAACGGTCGCTATAAATCGTCCCACACCGGTCGATAAGCTGACCATGACCGCAAGACTGCCTGGCTTGCCGGTGGGATCACCAGGGAGCCGGGCGAGGCCGCCTTTCGGGAGGTGTATCCGGCGCAACTCATTAATAACAAGGCATATTCTATTGATCGTGGCGCTTTCTGCCAGACCGCTGACCACTCTGGCAAATCCTCCAAAGCTGGACGTTAACAAGATAGCGGCCATGGTTCAGCTGCTCCAATTCATTAGCTGGCCCCATTCGGCTATGCCCGCGGGCACCCGGCCCCTCGAGTTCTGCGTCCTCGGCAAGGAGCAGTGGGTTCCCTTGCTGCGGCAGGCAGTGCATGGGGAAATGGTGAACGGCCACTCCATCAAGGTCACGCCGATTGAAGCAGCGCCCGAAGCGCTGATCTGCCACATTCTCCTGCTGGGCAGCGTAATGGAGAAGGAATGGCTCGATGTAGTGGCGAGACTCCCGATCCTGACAATTCGAGGCGAAGACACCGGGCAGCCGCAGGGGGCGATGGTAAATGTGAGTGTCGCGTCTGGGCGGCCGCGATTCCAACTGGATTTGGATAGGGCGCGCAAAGCGCAAATCCAGTTCAGTGCGAAACTGCTGCAATTGTCGGAAGTGGCGTTGAGGGATTCGCCATGATCGGGCAGCTGCGGCGGATCTCCTTCGAGGGGAAGTTATCACTCCTGATCGTCCTCGCCACCGGGCTCACCGTTGTGCTGACGGCGGCAGGATTCACCGCATACGAACTTCAGACAAGCCGCGCAGCTCTGATTAGTGACGTCTCAATGGTGGCGCAGGTAGTCGCCGACAGCAGTACGGCAGCCCTGACCTTTCACGACCCGCAAACGGCGGGAGAGATACTCAATGCGTTCCGCGAAGATACCCGTATACAGCAAGCCGTCCTGTTCACGGTAGATGGGGCGATTCTTTCCACGTATGGCTCGCCCCGATGGGATGAGAGTGATACGGGAGGCGGAAGTGTGGTCGTGTATCGGCAGATACAGCAGGGAAGCCGCGTGCTGGGGAGAATTGGAATCAAGGCCAGCACAGCGGAAGTGCGCCAGAAAGTCGCCCGCTTTTTCGAAATCGCCGTGCTTGTACTGCTGACGGCCGGCTCCCTGTCTGTGGTGGCTGTCCTGCGGCTGAAGGGGTATGTGACCGAGCCCTTAAAGCAGCTGGCGGCGGTAGCCAGGAGCGTCTCCGAACAAGGGCGTTTCGATTTAAGGGTGCAGCATGAAACGGAAGACGAGGTCGGACGGCTGGTGGATTGCTTCAACGACATGCTGGACCGTATCCAGAACGACGACGCTGATCTTCGCCGGCATCAGGAGAACCTGGAATCGGAAGTGGCGGTGAGGACCTCCGAACTGCGAGCTGCCAAGAATCGAGCCGAAGAAGTGGCGCGATTAAAGAGCGAATTTCTGGCGAATATGAGTCATGAGATTCGGACCCCGATGAACGGCGTTCTCGGTATGACGCAACTGGCGCTCAGCGGCGACCTCAATCCCGATCAGCGCGAATACCTGGAAATCGCCTATCAATCCGGAGAAACCTTGCTGGCGCTGCTGAATGACATTCTGGACTTTTCCAAGATTGAAGCGGGAAAACTCTCCATTGAGAAGACCACCTTCCGGTTGGAAGAGACCATCTTAAATGTGCTGAAGCCATTCAACATTCGCTGCCGCCAGAAGGGGATCGAATTGCTCTTCGAGATGAAGCACGGCGTTCCCGATGAGCTGGTGGGAGATCCAATGCGTCTGCAGCAGATTCTGGCGAACCTGTTGAGCAATGCCTTCAAGTTTACCGACGAAGGAGAGGTGCACTGCTCAGTCTCGGCCACGTCGCATGATGCCGGCCTGACGCTGCTGTTCCAGGTGCGTGACACGGGCATCGGAATTCCGGCGGATAAGCACCGGATGGTCTTCGAATCCTTCACACAGACGGACGGGTCGACCACCCGCCGGTACGGTGGGAGCGGTTTAGGGCTGGCCATCTGCTGCCAGCTTGTGAACCTCATGGGAGGGGAGATCGGCATGGAAAGCGAACCTGGTGTCGGCAGCACTTTCTGGTTCGCGTTACCTTTCGCGGCCATTCCTCCGGGCGATCGTCCCATTCCGTCGCGGGATATTTCGGCAAGGATGGAGCTGGCGGGTGTCCGCGTCCTGGTTGTCGATCACAATGTGGAGACCCGGCGGATCTTGAGTGGCTATCTGGAGAATCTTGGGATGGTTCCTTGGACGGCAAGCGATGGACCCTCGGCGATAGCCGATGCGGCAAGCGCAAAGGCACGCCGGGAGCCGTTCGACATCTATCTTGTGGATGAAAGAATGTCCGGGCTGGATGAACTGGAGCTTGTAGCCAGCGGGGCCAAGGCATCCATTCTGATTTTGAGGTCCGGCGTGGTGGATTTGACGGTTCGCTTTGAGAGCGGCGGGAAGCATCCTTATCTCTTGAAGCCGCTGGGCAGGAACAGCTTGCGGACGTCGATGCTGCAAGTGATTCGCGGACTCCCGGTAATGAATAACGCGCTCGCTCCGGCGTCGCGAGCAGCACCGGCAAATTCTCTCTCGATCCTACTGGCCGAGGACAACCGCGTGAACCAAAAAGTGGCCGTTTCCCTGCTGGAAAAAGCGGGGCACCGGGTCCGGGTCGTTTCGAGCGGGATGGAAGCCATTCAGGAGAGCGCCCGCGAGGACTTCGACGTCATTCTGATGGACGTGCAAATGCCGCAGATGGACGGACTGGAGGCGACCCTGATGATCCGCAGCAGGGAGAAGAAATCAGGCGGCAGAGTGTGGATTATCGCGCTGACGGCTCATGCCATGAAAGGCGACAGAGAGCGGTGCATCGAAGCCGGTATGGACGATTATCTGACAAAACCGCTGGACGCCACCGAACTCGACCAGAAGCTTGCACTGGTAATCGAGAGTGGCGGCGTCCGAGGTGTCAAGTCGTAGAGGCGTTCTCTGAACTTAGCGCTGGGCGGCGCCGCTCCGGCCCATGATGGGCCAGACATCCACTACCTGCTCGCCACGCACAACGTAGTAGCGGTCATAGACGTTGGTGCTCATGTCGAGATTTGTGGGATAGAGGTCCACACGATCGCCGAGTTTGTAGTCGCGAACACCAGCCTGCCAGGTTAGAATTCCGTACTCTGCACCCTGGTTCTCCACCTTGATCTCAGGACGGCCCTTCACCTCGTCGGTCGGCTTCAACAGGGCTTTATTGCCGGCATCGATGGTACATTGGTTCGGATGGCGCTTGCTGATCACCGTGGTCAGCACCGTGAGCGCGGGCCCGAAATCGGAATATACCGAAGCGTCACCCTTGCCGCCGATGTGGCGATAGAGCGTGTCCATGAAGACAAACGAACCTGCTTGTAACTCGGTCAGTCCTTTCTTCTCGGAGTCGATGTTGTAGGTGCCGGTGCTGCCGCCGGTGACGATCTCGACCGGCAATCCCGCCTTCTTTGCTAGCGCTACCGTTTCGAGCAAACCGGACGTGTCCTCATACGACTTCTTCTTGCGCTCCTCCCAGCCATGGGTGTGCGAGGCGGTTCCGGAGTAGCCCATAAAGCCGATGAGTTGGAGATTCTTCGCCGAATCCACCTTCTTGCCGATGGCTAAGGCCTCTTCCCCCGCGGCGCTGCCGTGGCGCGTCAGGCCGGCGTAGACGTCCACCGCCGTGCGCAGTTTCACGCCGCGGTCTGCTGCCGCATCCTGAAGCCACTCGGCCATTAGCGGGTCGTCCACTACGGTGGCGAAGGTGGGTTCCTTCTTGGCAAGGGCGATGGTGCGCACGATATTATTCTTGCTGGCCGGCTGGCGGGTCAACAGAACGCCCTTAATGCCGGACTGCGCCATCAATTCGCAT
This sequence comes from Bryobacteraceae bacterium, assembly GCA_040002435.1. Classification (GTDB taxonomy): domain Bacteria; phylum Acidobacteriota; class Terriglobia; order Bryobacterales; family Bryobacteraceae; genus JANXXV01. The sequence continues at coordinate 118 of JBDUEM010000249.1, read as the reverse complement.
TCTGCAATCGTGGCGCAGGTGACACCGATGGAGCCGAGCGCGATCTGGCGCTTGGCGATGTCGGGACTCTTGTGTACTTTCACGTGGCCACGAAGGTTGATGCCGGTGGCGCGGCAAT
>JBDUEM010000248.1:0-11693 GCA_040002435.1 Bryobacteraceae bacterium | reverse complement strand
TTCCGGAAATCTTCAGTGCGATGATGGATGTCGGAACCCATCATGGCCTGCAACGCCTTCGGCAACAGAGGCGTTGGGCCTGGAGTTAACAACCTTTGTTTTTTAATATGCATGGGATTGGGTGAACTTTTAGGATAGCAAACGCGATGCCCCTACTTGAACAGATCCAGAAAGACATGGTCACGGCCATGAAAGCGAAAGACGAAGCACGCCTGAGCACGGTGCGCATGATTAAGACCGCTCTGAAGAAGCACGAAGTGGACGCGATGAAGCCTCTGGACGAGGCGACAGAGCTGCAAATTCTGAACACGCTGATCAAACAGCGGCGGGAATCGGCGGACATGTTCCGAAAGGGCGGACGGGAAGAGCTGGCGGCCAAGGAAGAGTCCGAGCTGAAGATGATTGAGGCGTATATGCCGGCTGCGCCAACAGAGGAAGAAGTGGACGCGGCGATAGCGGCGGCCGTGGCTGAGACCGGGGCTACGTCCGCCAAGGACATGGGCAAGGTAATGAAGGCTGCGAACGCACTTCTGGCGGGGAAGCGGGTGGACGGCAGGGCTTTGAGCGACCGGGTACGGGCGAAGCTGGGTTAGGGCCACCTATATAGCCTCTGCTCCGGTGTCCAAGGCGGTTTGGCAGCGGCCGAGGAGGTCTCGGAGGCCGGGATCGAGGGGCATTTGGGGCCCGGATTGGGTTCGATTCGTCGAGCGGGAAATCGGGGCCATAATGTATTCCTCCATCGCGGCGATTTCCGCCTTCTGGTAGAGAGCGCGGAGGCGTTCGAGCTCGCGGTAGGCGCGGTAGTAGGAGCGCTCGATGGATGCTTCATAGCGGTTGAGCTTGCAGATTTTGTTCAGGGTTTCGTCGTTCGACATGGTGGGGTCGGCGTCGAGAATGGCATTTTCGAAACGGCGGGCGCGGCGCAGGCGCCAAGCGGCTTCGGCGAGTTGAGTGACGAAGAAGGCCTGCTGCTGGTTTTGCGGGCCGTGATTGTCGATGTAGGACCGGACGTGACGGGAATACTCTTCGGCATCCTCCGATTCGAGCAAGGCGCTGCCGCTGGTGAGTCCGTGGGAAATGGCGTTTTTCGCCGACCGCGCACGGCCTGCCGCCGTTGCGGGTCCGGTGCTTTTCTGCGCGTTCTGCGCGTTTGCTTCCTGTTGACGGGTGGATGTCATCTTCGTATACCTCTCCTGCTGGCGATGGGGGTACACGACGGCGTTAGGGAAGGGCTTGGGGCGATGGGTGAATTTGGCCGGATGTTGTTGAGGGGGTTGGGCTAAATTTTATTTTTGAGTGCTGTGACCCGAAATCTCTCCGGGCTCTCACGTGATCCAGTCGCATTTCTGAAGGACTTGAAGCAGGTCCGGTTCGAGCATCACAAAGGAGGGCAGCCGACGTAATTCGGCGAAGTCCGTCGTCAACTGGGCCAACCGGTGAGGGAGAGGGGTAAGAAGAACTGGTCCTTAAGTATCGCGTGCAGGCGCTGCTTGGGATCCGGTATCCATTCAATAACAGAGGGACGGGGTAGATCCAAAGGATGAGTGCCGTGCGGATTTCCCGCCGCCTGTCGAAATACCGGCCTCGTTGAGCAGCAGCCACGCTTCCTGCATTCTCACGGGCACTACCGCAATGGGTTCCGGAGTCTACGCCATCATTGCAAATGCCTGACGAACCGCGCAAATTCCTGACGAACCGCGCGGTCAATTTCCTCGCACCTCGCCGTGTGAGATTCCCCTTCGGCGTCGCGGTGAACAAAAAGGAGTTGACAGGCCACGAATGCGGCCGGGCCGGAAGGCGGAACCAGGGCGAGGGCGGAATCGGCCAAGCGGTGTTTGAACCTCCCTATTGAACGGGCAGCTTTGTAGATCTCAGCTCTTGGGTCTAGTCAAAATTGCGAACCGGCCGAATCTAGCCTGTTGTTGAAAATGAGTCGAAATATATTGATCGAGAACTGTGGATCCGACGTAACCGCTTTTGAGAAAAGTTTCGGCTCCTAAGAACGGGTCCTGGTCGATAATCAGGCACTGAACCCCATTGTTTTCCAGGTCCGAAATAATGGTGCGTTGTACACCCTCTTCGGAAGCGACCAGGGGTTCAAGTTGAAAAACTCTGGCGCCGATGGGCCTGCCGGCGAGCCAATACAGCCGCAGGTTATTGATGAAAACCCTGGAGTGATCTTTCACGCCGACGAATATGGCGTCGGTGCCTTTGGTGATTGATCGCACGTAGCGTAGCGCTTGCAGTTCATCGGCATCCGGATACACCGATGCCCACGCAGGCCCGGGTGGAGTTGAGCTAAATAGCCGATCGGTATCGGACAGATATGGGGGGAGGCCACCTTGGGAAAGCAATCTCACGCCATTACGCACGGACGCGGCTGAAATCCTGAAGTCCTTTGCTTCGAGCAAGAGACAAAAAGCAGCAAGCAGTACGGCCAAAGACGTTCCTTTGGAGACAGATGACCGTGCTTCTTCATTCTTACCAGGGGGGCGCGAAAGGAGAAGAAAAACCAGGAGCATGGCCTCGATGATCGGCAAAAAGCGCCAGTGAAACCAATCGGCCCGGCTGAGGTAGTAGTGAATCAAACAGCAGAAAAACAACAACAGGCACAACTCCGGCCTTTCGAGCCCGTACACTTTCACGTGAAGGAAGATGACCAAACCTAGCTGCAGAGCCAATATGATGACGGGGATCGACGGATTAGTCCGTCCTGCCAACGTTGCTCCGAATACCGCAAAGGCCAGAATGGCGGGAATGAGAGCCTTCGCTGAAAACTCGTCTTTTCCCTGAAGCAGCCGGAATGAAAACCAACCCAGGGGCAGAAGAACAGAAAACGTGAGATCCGCGTAAGACTCCAAGTCGTTGAAAGAACGTAAGGCCATCAATCGTTGTGTATTGACGGTGAACTCATAAATTGCGGAAGAAAAGTGCTTACCGTAGATCGCAAGGCAAAACGCAGTGACAAAAAGGATCAGCGGGACAGCGTAGGCCAGTAGGTCCCAGAGAATATTTTTGAGGCGCGTGGAGGTCCAACGAGTACTGTTGTCCAGCCACCATTGCACTAAAAGGTCACAGAACACCACTACGGCAACGTAGACGCCAAAGTTTACTCGATAGAGAACGGCCGCTCCGGTTAGAAGTCCGGTGAGACCAATCATCCACCGGTTGTTTGCGCCGGCTGACTGATAACAGAGGTACACCAATAGTGCGATGAGGGCACTCGCAAAGCCGGGCCATGCCGCCAAATTCAGAGCCAATCCGATAGTGCCGGCCACAAGCAGCGCCGCGGCTCCAATCAGGGGACGTGATTGAGTAAAGCGAAGCCGAAACAATTGGTACGTAAGGCACATCACCAGAAAATATAAGCCGACTCCCACCGCTCGCATAGCCAAAACCGTCCTGCCAAGCAGTTTGAAGGCAATAGCATTCAGGTAAAGACCGAGCGGTGGATAAAAAGAGAAGAAATCCAGATTCGGTGTTTTTCCTTGCTGAACAAGCATTCCATGAACGAGTGGAATGGAATCATCGAATTCAGCGACAGGAGCGGAAAGACTGGCGAGTGCGGTCGCGACTACATAGCAGCCCAACAGAACGCCGAGCGCTAGAGACAAAACGGCACTGGATTGCCGCCCGGGAACGACTGCCGGCATTGTCACGTTGTCCCCCGATACTGAACGCATGCAAACACCCGAGTATGTAGTTTAGCTCAGAGTCTGTTCTTATACTGCTATCACAGTATGTGTGATAGTGGACAATGGGGAATATTGACCCACATCAAACCGTGAATGTGGAACCAGCCATGTCGAGGGAACCCTCACGAAGATTTCGCGCGCTGCTTTATGGGGTCTTGCTTGTTGCGCTTGGTTTTACGGTTTTCGTATGCACGGTGTTGTTGGCCAGTGTGCGCCGTCTCATACCCGGTAATCCGCTTGATCTGTGGATCCGAAATATAATCTGGTACACGGGAATGCCCGTTTTTGCTGGTGGAGTGCTATGTGCATGGGAGTTGTTCATAGCGCTTCGAAGACGTCCGCGTGTTGTCCATGTTCTGTTGGATGTACCAGCAATAAAACAACTTACCGTGGTGCTTACCGCCTATAACGATGAGCAGAGCATACCTGCGGCAGTCCGGGATTTCAGGGGACATCCACTGGTAAAGCGGGTGATCGTTTTGGATAACAATAGCGCCGACCGGACGGCCGAATTTGCGCGAGAAGCGGGAGCTGAAGTGATCATCGAAGAGCGTCCCGGCTATGGACGCTGCGTGCACAGAGCTCTTTCCGAGGGGGTGAAGTTTGAGGATACCGAATTAACACTGCTCTGCGAGGGAGATATGACTTTTCGGGCGTATGACATTGACAAGTTTATGGCCTACATTCCACACGCGGAGATCGTAAACGGTACCCGGATCGTGGAGCAGCTGCGCGAGAAGGAGACGCAATTAACCACTTTCATGTATTACGGCAACTTTTTCGTGGGTAAACTGTTGGAAGCAAAGCACGTGGGCGAAGGCACCTTTACCGACGTGGGAACCACGTATAAGCTGTGCCGCAACCGAATTTTGAAGCAGCTACTACCGTTGCTGGACCCGTCAGTGAATCTGGAATTCAACGCCCACTTCCTGGATACGGCGTTGTCGTATCGCATTCGCACGGTCGAGTGCCCGGTAACTTTTCATCCAAGAGTGGGCCGAAGCAAAGGTGGAAACACAGGGGATCTGCGAGCATTCAGCGTTGGCGTGAAGATGCTTACCGGGATTATTTTTTCCTGGAAATATGTAGCCGGGAAAAAATAAAATCGACTTTATTGGTTCAGCGAAATCTCCGCCAGAACGTAATCGTCCGTCCGGTACCGGAATTGGCTTTTAGACGAGTGGCCCAGAATATTTTTTCTCGACAGGAGGAAAGTGGCAAAGTTCTTGGGCCGTCCATACACCATGAAGTGCGAGTTGGACTTCATGAAATCGCCTTCGGTGGAAAGGTTGTATGCCAAATGGCACCAGTCGCGGCCAGCGCCTGCCAGATTTGTGAAAACATCAACTTTGTTGGTATTGACGTACCAGAGATGCGGGCGCTGAGCGGGTGGAGCATATTCGAACTCGAACAAGTAGAGTGTAATCGAGGCCGAACAGTACAACCACCGGAAACCAGCGCCGCACAGAGTGCCTCGGCCTGTCGACGAAAACGTCGGAGCCAGAACTGGCCGCGTTGATACGGCATCGGCGGCGGGGCAGGCGCGGGCGGCGGCGCGGCCGGGAGGAAACGGACTGCCGACGCCATTTACACCAGCGATACAAGTAAACGGGCCGAAACGGACGTCGACATCTACAAGTTCATAACGCCTAATACTCTGAGTCGCGTCAGCATTGTTGCCGTCGTTCTACTATACGGCCATGCGCCAAGGGTAGGGGTGTTAGCTACCAGCTCCGCCAAATGAGATAAATCGATATGAGGGCCGCGATGATGCCCAGAACGATCTGCGCTCTTCCGCTATAGCGGAGTTCCGGCGGGGGCTCATAGACTTCCGGCGGGGACTCCGGTATTTCCGAGGTGAACGGGAGATCGGTACCGGCGCTGGCAGGCCCGCCGTTGTCCATGCGTTCAAAAGACGCGATCCGCTCCGTTATTCGAGAGTGCAATTCCTCGGGCGATCTTTCAAATTGTTCCCTCGCCGGGGACGGTAGTAATGCCAGAGCATCCTCAATGCGTTGCGTGACCAGGGGGCGCGTGACGTAGAAACCGAGAATGTCCGCCATTTGGCAGGCGGCCTGCACAATTCCGAGCAAATCCAGTTCCGCGGCTTCGGGCCGGTCGTGATGCCGGCCCGCGACTATCCTGAACTCGTCCGGCAGACCCCAACGCTCCGAAAGAATCCGTCCTGCCTCGGCGTGATGCACTCCGAACTGTTCGAATTCGAAATCGAGCAGATCGACGCAGCGTTCCGCCGCATCGCGAATGACGCATTCATACTCCCGCGGATAGGCGACCAGGAGTCCAAGCCTGCCGATATCGTGGATAATACCCGCCGTGTAGGCGACCCCGGAAAACAGCCCGCACGCAGAGGCGATCTCGTCGGCGAGGACCGCCGTGGCAAGCGTGTGTTCCCAGCAGCGCCTGAGCTCGGCCGCTCCAAGGGCAGCCTTTGCGTAACCTTGGGTGGCCAACGTGACGGTAATCTGACGGGTCCGGTCCAGACCCAGGAATGCGAGGGCGCTGCGGATGTCTTTGATTTCGTGCGCTCGCCCGAACTCGACTGAATTGACGCACTGCAGCACTCGGGCGCTGAGCATGGGATCGCCCCGAACAAGGTCCGCGACCCGACCGAGGTCGACAGGCTCACGGGCTAAAAGGCCCAGGAGTTTTGCCGCTATTGGCGGGAAGGCTGGAACCTTACTGAGGGCACGCAAGACCGATGACTTTGATAGTTTTGTGACTGCCACGCCCGCCTCTGACTGCTTATCGGCTGGGTTGTGGAAGTCCGCTATTCAACTGCTTCCTTAACGGACGGTTATCTTTTCCGAGTCCGCGATGGTGGGTTTTTCGGCCAATGAATCGTGCTTTGCGTCGGGGAACGCTCAGGTAAGGCGGATGCCCGCCCTGTTGGCGCAGCTTGATGGCGGCGTCGAGGTGGACCCGGCTGAGTATCGAGAGCATAACGGGCGGTCGCTGTCTCCATGGTGAACTCGACGGGTCAATCGGGTACTCGTCAGGGAGGATTAACCCGCTGGCCAGAACACCGCGGCTTCGCCCCTGGCGGATCGCCCTTACAAATGACTCGCTGGGTTAGCCCTGGACGACGCCAAGAATATTGGAAACCAGTTCGGTGACTGGGGTATTCGCATCGATTATTTCGACATAATATCTTCAAATACTGTGCTGGGGATGGTCATTCGAGGAGCCGGGGCAGGGGCCCCGGCGCGGACCTGGGGGTCCGCCGTCCGTCCTATAATTGGACGATGCCGTCCACTGAAATGGAGACCCTTTCCCCCGCCACAATCGCCAGGTATGAACCCGTCATCGGTCTCGAAGTGCATGTCCAGCTCGCTACGCGCACGAAAATCTACTGCGGATGTCCTACCAGTTTCGGCGCGCCGCCCAACGCGAACGTCTGCCCTGTCTGCCTTGGTCTTCCAGGCGCGCTGCCGGTTCTTAGCAAGCCGGCGGTGGAAATGGCTATTAAAGCGTCTTTGGCGCTGAACTGCCAGGTCCGCGTCCTTTCCAGGATGGCACGGAAGAATTACTTTTACCCCGACCTGCCCAAGGGATACCAGATTTCGCAATACGATCAGCCACTGGCTGAGCACGGCTTTGTGGATGTGGTTGTCAACGAGGAGCCCAAGCGTATCGGCGTGACCCGCGTTCATATGGAAGACGATGCCGGGAAGAGCATTCACGACGGATTTAAAGATTCCGACCGCTACTCCTACGTTGACCTCAACCGCTCCGGGACGCCGCTGATCGAGATCGTCAGCGAGCCCGACATTCGCAGCGCCGACGAAGCCTACGCATATCTCACGGAGTTGAAGCAGATGATGCAGTTCATCGCCGTCTCGGATTGCGATATGGAGAAGGGCCAGCTGCGCTGTGACGCCAACGTTTCCGTGCGGCTGAAAGGCGCGCCCAAATTTGGCACCAAGGCCGAGGTGAAGAATTTGAACTCCTTCCGGCACGTGAAGCTGGGAATCGAGTACGAAATCCTGCGGCAGATCGCGCTGATAGAGAGTGGCGGGCGCGTGGTGCAGGAATCGCGACTGTATAACGTCGACCTGGGCGAAACCGTCAGCATGCGGAGCAAGGAAGAAGCACACGACTACCGCTACTTTCCGGAGCCCGACCTGGTCCCGCTCCATGTGAGCGATGCCTGGCGCGAGCGCGTGAAGGCGGAGATGCCGGAGCTGCCGGCCGTCATGCGCGCGCGGTTCATTCAGTCCTATGGACTCCGGGAATATGACGTGCAGGTGCTGACCCAGACCCGCGCCTCCAGCGAATACTTCGAACGTGCTTTGAAGGTGGCGGGTGACCCGAGGTCCACCGCGAATTGGGTGATGGGCGATCTGGCCGCGGCGCTCAAGGCGGAAAACAAAGACTTCGCGGAATCCCCGGTCGCGCCCGAAAGCCTGGGCGAGCTGGTGGCGCTGATCACGAAAGGCGAGATCTCCGGCAAACTGGCCAAGGACATCTTCGCGAAGATGCTGACGACGGGGGATGCACCGCGCACCATAATGGACCGCGAAGGGCTGGCGCAGATCAACGATACTAGCGCGCTGGACAAAATAATTGACGAAGTGCTAGCCGCGAACAGCAAACAAGTGGAACAATACAAGAGTGGGAAGGTTACCGTCATCGGTTTCCTGGTGGGCCAGGTGATGAAGGCCTCCCGCGGTCAGGCAAACCCGGGTGTTCTCAACGAAATGTTAAAGGCGAAGCTCCAATAAGATGCAACTGGAAGGACCTAGTAGATGGCCGCAGACACTGTTTTATTCTGCACCGAACTTATGGGCCTGCGTGTCTTCGATACGCGAGGCCGGAAGATCGGCCGTGTCCGCGACGCCGCACTTGTTCCTTTAGTTGACGCCACTCGTATCGACCGTTTTCTGGTAGGCGGCGGCTGGGCCTGGCTGAGCATCCGTTACGATCAAGTCCGCTCCATTTCGCTGAAAGGCATCTACCTCAAAGACGAGGTGCTTACTCCCTATCACGCCGACGAATACATGCTGCGCATGGTGCGCGACCTTCTCGATCAGCAGATCATCGACGCGCAGGGGCGTAAGGTAGTCCGCGTCACCGACGTCACGTTCAGCATTCGCCGGGAGGCTGATGGCGATCTGCTTTTTGTGGACGAAGTAGACATCGGTCTGCGTGCGATTTTCCGGCGCCTGGTGCAGGGGGTTCTGCCGCCTTTTGTGGTGCGCCGTTTGCAGGGGCCGATTGCTCCGAACTCCATCGGATGGCAGTACTGCAACATTGTGGAGCCCGATCCACAGCGCCGTTTACGGCTGAACATTACCAACCTTGCGCTGGAACGGATGCATCCGGCCGATATTGCCGATATTGTGGAGCATCTGGGTCCCGACGATCGCGAGGCCATCATCGAAACGATCGATACCGAGGTGGCGGCCGAGGCGCTGTCTGAGATGGATCCCGATGTCCAGGCCAGCATTCTGGAGTCGCTGGAAGCGGAAAAGGCTGCCGAGATCATTGAGGAGATGTCGCCGGACGAGGCCGCTAACGCGCTCGCCGAACTGGAAGACGAGACGTCGCAGGACATCCTGGATGAGATGGATGACGAGTCCAAGGACGAGGTCAGCGAACTGATCGAATACAAGAACAACACGGCCGGGGCGATGATGAATACCGAATACGTGGCGCTGCAGGAGAGCGCGACTATTCATGAAGCGATGGATTCTTTGAAGGCGAACGAAGAGCTTCTGGAATCGCTGAACACGCTTTTCCTGGTTGACGCGCAGGAGCGGCTGGTGGGCGCCGTTCCGCTGGCGAAGTTATTCTTCGTCCCCGGTTCGGTAGCGCTGAAGGACCTGGCGTCGCAGACGCTCATTAAGGTGAAGGTCAACGAGAAGGAAAGCCGCATCACGGAACTGTTCGACAAGTACAACCTCCTCACGCTTCCAGTTGTGGATGAAGAAAACCGGTTGGAAGGCGTCATCACGGCCGACGATGTCATCACGGCGCTGCGGCATAAGTAGACCCCCGCCATGCTGAAACGCTTCCGCTATCACATCGCCATCTTCTTCTCCGTAATCGGGCCGGGGTTCATTACGGCGGTGGTGGACAATGACGCTGGCGGCATTTTTACCTATTCGCAGGCTGGGGCGAAGTTCGGGTACCTGCCGTTGTGGACGCTGCTGCCCATTACGATTTTGCTGATTGTGGCGCAGGAAATGTGCTCGCGGATGGGAGCGGTTACCGGAAAAGGCTTATCCGATTTAATTCGAGAGGAATTCGGTCTTCGCACCACCTTCTTTATGATGGCTGCGTTGGTTCTTGCGAACCTGACCAACGTGATGGCCAACTTCGCGGGCGTTGCCAGTTCCCTCGGGCTGTTCGGCGTCAGCAAATTTGTATCCGTTCCACTGGCAGCGCTCGCGGTATGGTTCCTGATCGTGAAATCGAGCTACCAGAGCGTGGAGAAGATCTTTCTCTTCGCGTGTTCGTTGTATGTTTGCTACATCATATCGGGCATCCTAGTGAAGCCCGATTGGAAAGAAGCAGCCATCTATAGCGTTAGGCCCGTACTGATACTCGACAAAGAGTACATCGGGATGTTGATCGCGATGGTGGGCACCTCAGTGGCGCCGTGGATGCAGTTCTATCTGCAGGCGGCCGTGGTGGAGAAGGGAATCAGCGCAAAGGCCTACAATGAGTCCCGCATTGAGGTCATCGTCGGCTGTATCGTGATGACCGTCATCGCCTTCTTCATTATCGTGGCCTGCGCCGGCGCCATCTGGGCGAATGGGCCGCAGGACATTACCGACGCCGCCGACGCCGCACTCGCCCTGAAGCCATTCGGCAACTGGGCGTTCCTGCTCTTCAGCGCCGGCCTGTTTAACGCCTCGATCTTCGCCGCGTCCATCCTACCGCTTTCTACCGCGTATACCGTGTGCGAAGGCCTGGGATTTGAATCCGGGCTGAACAAGAACTTTCGCGAAGCCCCGATTTTTTATTGGCTGTTCACGTTCCTGGTGGTGGTGGGCGCGGGGGTCATCCTGACGCCGAACTTTCCACTGATCAAGATGATCCTCTGGTCCCAGGTGATCAACGGCGTTCTGCTGCCGTTTGTCCTGATTTACATGATTCTGATTGTCAATAAAACGGGATTAATGAAGGAATGGACGAACTCGCGGGGCTATAACCTGGTGGCCTGGAGCGCGGTGGCTGTGATGATCGGGCTGACGATGGCCCTGGTGGCGATCAGTGTGAGAGACTTACTCAAATGATGATGCTGGCGATGGTTGTGGTTGTGCTGACCACCGACCTGGGGAAGATCGAGCTGCAGTTGGATCAGACTCATGCCCCACTCACCACTTCAAATTTCATGCAGTATGTCTCGGACGGATTTTATGACGGCGGCGGATTTTTCCGGACGGTGACGAGCAGCAATCAGCCTCTGGATAAGGTGAAGATTGCCGTGATTCAGGCTACCGCGAACCCGGAGCAGAAGGAAACGGATCCGGCGATTAAGCTGGAGCGCACCAGTGTCACCGGTTTGAAGCATAAGGACGGGACGGTGTCCATGGCGCGCAGCGCACCGGATACGGCCACGGTCGATTTCTTTATCTGCGTCGGCGATCAACCGGAACTGGATTTCGGGGGCAAGCGGAACCCGGACGGGCAGGGGTTCGCCGCCTTCGGAAGGGTGGTCAGCGGCATGGAGATTGTGCGCAAGATTCATGAATCGAAGGCGGAAGGGCAGAAACTGACTCCGCCTATTAGGATTTTGAAGGCCGAGCTCAAGAAGTAGGCGGCGGGGGGAGAGAAACAGTCGGTGCTTCCTGGATATTCCCACGGGTGGCATTTTTCGAATACCTCGTTGAAGACGGCGGCAAATCCGCCGAACACCGAGGGTAGTTTTTCGTCCGGCCCCAGCGCCTGGGCATTCGCGGTGGCGACAGTGAGCGCTCACCGTTCGAATCACAAAGGATGGTGACTGCGGCGTTGGGGCTGGCCGCTTTG
>JBDUEM010000247.1:0-11763 GCA_040002435.1 Bryobacteraceae bacterium | reverse complement strand
ATCGCATCGGCGGCTTCAATCATGGCCACCAAGCCCTTCGTCTCAATCAGTCCTAACGCTTCACCCATTTTGTCTCCTTACTGCTTCGTCCACCAATGCGATCAATTCGTCCCGCGTTACCCAGAAGCGGTCGTTCTGCGCGAAGTCCTCGGCAACTATCGGGCAACCCGGCTCGCCGCTCGCCCGCGTCGTGATGCCGTACCGGCCGCGCGAGTCGATCAGCTTTTCCACTTCCACCCTGGGCAGTACTTTCGGGCCGCCTAACATTTCAGCCACCAGCGTGATACGGGCCACGTGCTCCAGCGTCTCCATTTTGAAGTAAGCCTTAAACACGTCCTCACCGTAGCAGACCGCGCCGTGATTTGCCATCAGCAGCGCGTCATAATTCGGGATATACGGCAGCATCCCGTCGGTCAGCGCCGGCGTACCGGGTAAACCGTAGTCGGCCAGCGGCACGCAGCCCAGGCCAATGACAACTTCGGGCAGAATCGCCAGATTCAGCGCCTTCCCTGCCACTGCGAAACCCGTTGAAATCGGCGGGTGCGAATGGACCACCGCCTGAACATCCGGCCTCAGCCGGTAGACAGTAGTGTGCATCGCAATTTCCGAAGTGCGCTCCCGGCGGCCTGCGACTTTATCTCCATTGAGATCGCAGATAATCAGGTCGTCGGGCTGCATCATCCCTTTGCTGACGCCGGTCGGCGTGGCAAGTATCCGGTCCTGGTCTAGACGGATACTGATGTTCCCGTCATTGGAAGCAACCCAGCCCTTTGCGTACACCATCCGGCCCACTTCGACGATGTTTTGCCGATGTTCTTTCTCTGTAAGTGGCATCCGAATCACTGATTGTAACAGACCTGCGGAAAACGGCCTGTACAATGAAGGGCAGTGGATAAGCGAAGGATGTGCCCGAATTGCCGGGCTTTCATCAACATTGATGACAAGGTGTGCCCTTACTGCGAGACAGCGCTCGGGCCGCGCGCGGCGGAGAGACGGTCTCCGACCGATGCGCTGGGCGGACTGATCCCTCACGCAAGATTTACTACAACTGTCATTCTCCTGGTGAACTTCGGGCTGTACATAGCGACAACGCTGTACAGCATGAAGGGGTCCGGCGGCATGGCGTTCGACATCGACGGCCAGACGCTGTTCGCCTTCGGCGCCAAGGTGCCTTTCGGGATGATGCGGGGGCAGTGGTGGAGGTTGGTGACCGCAGGTTTTCTGCACGGCGGAATTCTGCACATTCTGATGAATTCATGGGTTCTCTTCGATCTGGGCGCTCAGGTCGAGGAAGTTTACGGAACCAGCCGGTATCTTGTCGTATATTTCGTGGCGACGATCACCGGCTTCCTGGCCAGCGCGGTATTCGGGAATGCCGGGTTGTCAGTGGGCGCCTCGGCCGGGATTCTCGGCCTCATCGGCGCCATGATCGCCCTGGGCGTCAGGCACCGGCACACTGCGATGGGCGCCAGCATGAGGTCGCATTACACACAGTGGGTGATCTTCATCGTGGTAATCGGCCTGTTGCCCGGACTGCAAGTGGACAACGCGGCGCATCTCGGCGGACTGGTCGGCGGATTCATCGTGGCCTACATCGCCAACACGCCTTCGGCGTTGGACGTTTGGCAGGAGAAGTTTTGGCGCGTTCTGGCCACGGTTTGCGTGATTCTGACCGCCGTCTGCTTCGGCTTGATGTTCCTGAACTTTGCCGGATCCTACAGGTACGTGCTGTAGCATCACCTGACCATTGCGCTGGCGGTCAGAAATATCTAATATAGATCCACACCTCCGCCATGAGTACATGCTTCCGGTTCGACCGTGCGGAGGGTTTGGCCAACCGACCGTTCGCACTGGAGGTGATTCTTGAATCGACTCCTCGTCGCCTTGCTCGCAGCAGCGATGGCGGTGTGCGCCGGCGGCTGCTTCATTTTTCATCGCGTCGAAGTGCAACAAGTGATTCCGCGCGACGCGGTTGTAGTGACCAGTCCCGTGAAAGCTCATTTGAAGGACGGGTCCAACGTTGTCTACGCCAACGGCGTTTCCATCTCCGGGGGTTCGCTGCGGGGGGTGGGCGTGCGCTACGACCTGGCGCTGAAGCGGTCCGGCGAGGCCGATAACGTCCCGCTGGATTCGGTGGTCGGCATGGAAAGCTTTCGAACGGAAGTGGACCGCGCCAAGACAGCCGTCGTAAGCACCCTGGTTACGGCCGTTTCCATCAGCGCCGGGATTGTGCTCTTGAAAGCGATATTCGGATCGTGCCCCACGGTGTATTCCAGTGATGGCGCGGTCCAGGAAGCCGAGCTGTTTTCGAACAGCATTGCGCCGTTATTCGAAGCGCGGGACGTGGACCGGCTCAAAGCCCAGCCCGATGGCAGCGGTGTGCTGCGGCTCGAAATACGAAACGAAGCCATGGAGACGCACTACATCAATCACCTGCAGATCTTCGAAGTGCAACACGACGCCGGAGACTTTGTACTGCCCGACACCCAGGGACACCCGGTCGTGGTCCAGGGGGTCCGTACGCCGGACGATATCGCCAGCCGCGGCGGTGAGAATCTCCAGGCACTTCTGAGCACAGCGGACGGTTCGTTTTACCGCACCGAACGCAGCCGCCTCGATGGCGCGGCTGTGGATGACTTGAACGACTGGATCGACCTCACCGTTCCTGTTTCCGATGGCGCCGATTCCGCGACATTGGTCTTCCGGCTCCGGAATAGCCTCCTGAACACGACGCTGCTCTACGACGTCATGCTGGGTCCGGCCGGCGCGCGCTCCATCGATTGGCTGGGGTCGGGCTTGTCACGAATCTCGTCCGCGGTGGAACTCGGCCGCTGGCATGAGCGCCTTTCGGGTATGCACATCCTGGTCTGGCGCGAGGGCGCCTATCGCGAAGCCGTCCGTGTCCCGGACTCCGGTCCCATCACCTGGCATGATGTGGCGGCCGAGGTCCCGGCGCAAAAGGGCGAAAAATCGCTCCGCATCCGGCTTTCGTTTCTCGCCGACCAGTGGCGCATCGATCAGGTTGGCGTCGCCTCCAAGATGCGCCGCCCCGCGCCGCGAATCATTCCTCTCTCCCGCGTAACCGGCACGGGAAACCGTCCGGAAATAGCCGCCCGCGAAAACATGGGCGCCTCGGACGACCGCTATCTGGAGACCGGCCCCGGGGCCCGGTTCCTCGCAGACTTTGACATCGGCATCGCAGGGGACTCGAAGCCGCGCACTTTCCTGCTTTCATCCCAGGGATACTACACGGAATGGATACGCGGCTCGTGGATCCAATCAGCGTCGGCCAAGGAACCATTTCAACCCACTGGCCAGGCGATCCTTGCCGCCATGCAACGCTGGGGCGCTACCCGGGAAGCTTTCGAAGCACGCTTCTTCCAGGATCGCGTACCCGTGAATTGAGCCACAATATGACACGGCTAACCATTCTTCTGGGGATGCTCGTATCCCTCCTCGCCGGATGCAGGTTCGGAATGACGGCCGCGAAGTATCGACCCGCGCAAGAGCCAAAGGGCGTGACGCTAAGAATCAAGACGTCCCAGGCGCAGCTCGTGGGCGAGCTCATCGAAGTGAGCGATAGCGGCGTCGTCCTGTTGTCGGATCAAAAAGTTCGCCTGATTCCCTACACCGCCATCCTTTCCTCGGAAGCGGACCAGACAGGGAGCCGTTACCGCCTCTCCAAAGGACAGCCCCCAAAACCGGACGTCCAAGTGCATCTGCGGCTGTTGAGCCGTTTTCCCCAGGGTCTGACACCCGAGATCACACAGCAGTTACTCGCCTTGCACGGGCAAACAGAAATGGCCCCGGCGAATCAATGAAGACAGTGCTGCTGACGCTTGCCCTGACGGTCGCTTGCATGGCCGGCAGTACACAAGAGGCTGCATTCGTCGAGTCGGCGCGCGCGGCCACAGCGATATATCAGGATCGCGCGGTCGCCATCGCGGACGGCTACCGTCAAATTGGCCGTGACTTCCCCGCCATGGGCGAACACTGGATTAACATCAGCCTGTTATTCGACGGAAAAATCGACGCAGCCCATCCCGAAATTCTCAGCTACATTGTGATAGCCGGCAAACCGCAACTGCTAGGAGTAGCCTACCTGCTGCCGCTGCTGCCGGACGAATCGCCACCCGACTTGCCGGTGCGCAAGGAATTGTGGCACGATCACTTTCGCACCATAGCGGAAGAGACGGAGCTACCGCAGCATCAGGCAAACGGGCATGCCGCCCATGCGCCGCGCATGGCGATGTTGCATGCCTGGATCTGGCTCGACAATCCAGCCGGGATGTTCGCCGCGGACAATTGGGCCATCCCTTTCCTCCGCCTGGGAATGAGACCGGACCCGGCAGTGCCCGAGAGCGCAGCAAAAGCAGCCGCCCTCGTTTCGGGCGGCGCTGATTATTTTACGGCGTCCGTGCGTGCGGCAGTGCCTATGACGGCAAAGGAAAGCGCGAAAGTGGATGTTGCCTTCGCCCGAGCCCGCGGCGAGGCCGAAACCCGCTATCGCTCACCGCAGGATTTGACAGCCGTGTGGACAGCACTGTGGAAAGAAGTGGACCAGGCACTCAATGCGAAATCGCGCTCGGTCCTGCAGCACCTACCCGTCCGATAATCCGCAATTAAGCGTTGAGTTCTTCGCGAATGAATGCACCCAGAACAGGCGTGCGTAAAGTCCCGTGCTCGTCTATCAGCCAGCGGCGCTCAAGCCAGCGGCGCGTAACACCGGTGATGTTCGTCGTGCCGCCTAGTGCAATCGCCTCCAGCACCTCGCGCGCTGCTGGCGGAGCATCCTGATAGGTATTGCCGAAATAATAACGACCCTGCGAAAGTGCTTCTAACTCGATGGCGGCAACGTCGTCAATCACCGCTTTGGTGCGATCCTGTTCATTCAAACGGTTAATTAGAAGTGTGCCGAATAGCTGCAGCAGGTAAGGCTGGCCCGCGGTGCGTTCGAAGATGCGTCGTGCGACTTCCACGGGGACCGCGTCCGGAGGAAACTCGGCGATGGGCTTTAACAAAAGCTCGATGCTGGTTTCCTCGTCAAGGTGTCCGATGCGGAGTTCGCGGACGTTAATAAAGTGGTCGTTCCATAAAGGCCCAAGCTCTTCAAAGGGCGCCACACCCGACACCAGCAGCCGGACCTTCCTGCGATGTTGGATGGTGGCACGGAACAGGCCCATCAGTCGGAGCAAGTCGCGACGGTCGCCCGGAAACAGATCCTCCAACCGCTCGAATTCGTCGATCGAGATGAGGAATCGATTCAGGTTAGGCATCTCGTCAAGCTGATGAAACCAGCGTGTCGCCGTCTCGAAAGTACCGCCACCTTCCAGGGCGGGAAGTTCCACCCGCCGTTGGGCTCGTACCTGCTCCCGCGCCCGTCGGACCAGTGTTTCGAAGAACTCCGGAATTGTCGAGACCGGGTTGTCCTGCAGGTCGAAGAAGACGCAGGCGCAGTCAGGAAGCATCGCCGGCAGCATTTGCAACAGCGAGGTTTTGCCGCAGCGGCGGGGACCCAACAGCGCCAAAGAGCTGCTCTGATCCGCATCGGCGAGAATTGCCTCGATGCTGCGGACAAGCCCCGAACGTCCGCGGAAGACGGACCGTCCCTGGTCTGGCCGCAGTGGCTGGCCGGCCCGGAAAGGATTCGGCAATTCAAACTCGGCTTTCTGTTGGGCCGCGCCCAGCAATTCCCTGGAATATCCTTTCCAGGCCTCGAGGGCTTCCGGAAGATAGCGCGAAGCCGGAGTGGAATCTGCGAGAAGCTGGTTGCCTACCGAGAACAGTACGCTCTCGGCCCGCTTGAGATGCTCGATACGCACGTGGGGGCTAACGGCATTCTGGGCGGCCCCGAGATAGCGGGCGGCCTCGCTGAATCCGATGAGTTCTCCCGGCGCGCCTTCGATTCCAGGCAGCCACTTGCCGCGCAACGCCACGGCACTCTCAAAGTCACGCCGCTCGAGAATCTCCACCAGTTCCCGGGATTGCGCCTTGGCGATCGTCTGGGCATCCACCCGCTGGTCTGGAGCCTTCTTCAGGATCATCGTCTGTTCCGCTCGACGGAACATCTGCGTGAACTCACCCGGACCCGGCGGTGGGGCCTGCGGAGGCGGTGCGCCGACGACGCGGTTGAAGTAGCCCTCGGGCGGTGGCGGTGCTTGGGGCCGTGCAAAGGGTTTCGGTGGTGGCGCCTGCGGATTAGGAAGAACGGTTCCTTTCTGGTCGGCTTGAAACAGTCGAGTGAATTCGCCATCCTGCGGCGGAGCCACTTGAGGCGGCTCCAGGCGCTGCGCAGGAGGCGCCACTCCCCAGGGTGGAGGCGGCGGTACAGGAGGCGCGGGTTGCGAAAATCCAGCCTGCGCAGGTTGCGAAGATGGCGAGGGTGCCTGAGGCAGTTCCACCGTCTTGCTTGTCCATTCGCCTTGCCAGTTCCCAGCTCCGTCGTTGCCGGGTCGATCGCAGTTGGACTTGTCTGCGGAGTCGCGGCTTCCTCCTCCCCCGGCAATAACTTCGACAGAGCTGTCTTCAAGCGCTCCCAGATGTCCGGCCAACGCTTTGCGGAAGTCTCAGACGTTGCCCTTTCCAGCGCCTCAAATAATTCCAGGCAACTACCGAAACGGTTAGCAGGATCTTTATCCAGTGCCTTGAGTAGGACCTGATCCACTTTGCGCGGAAGCGCGGGGTTCAGACTGCTGGGCACGGGTGGAGCGTTATGCAGAATCTGTGCAATCAGCGAGATCACATCCGCAGCAGGAAACGGAAGACGTCCCGTGAGCAGCGTGAAGGCGGTCACAGCGAGCGAGTACTGATCGGCCCGCGGCCCGACATTCACTCCCTGAATCTGTTCCGGAGCCATGTGGGACGGTGTTCCCATGAAGGCGCCGGTTTGCGTGATCTGAGTCCCAAGACTCGCCGTCACCCTGGCAATTCCAAAGTCAAGGAGCTTCGGGACGGCTTCCGATGTGATCATGATGTTCGACGGTTTGACATCGCGGTGAACGATTCCCTTGCGATGGGCATAGTCCAGCGCATCCGCACACAGTCCGAGCATCGGCAAAAAGCGGCCCCACTCGTCCTGCGGCACGTAGTGCATCCGCGTCTCCAGCGTGTCGCCGGCCAAGTACTCCATGACGATGAAGGCGGCGCCGTCCACCTGCCCCACGTCATAGATGTTTACGATATTTGGGTGCGACAACAGCGCCGTGGCCTGCGCCTCACGCGAGAGCCGGGAAACGAATGTAGGATCGTTGTCCGCCCGGACTACCTTTATGGCCACCAGGCGCAGCAAGGAAAGGTCGCGCGCCTTGACCACCCTACCCATTCCGCCGCGCCCGATTTCCTGGAGAATTTCGTAGCGGCCGACTAACACCTCATCCATTTAGCCGGCCTCGTCTGACAACCACTGTGTGAGCACGCGCCCGAACGGACGTCCGTCTTCATCGAGAAGCCCGCGGCGTCGCAGCGCCGTGGCGCCGGGCCGCGGGATACTAGCGGCTTCGATCAAGACTTTCTGCTCCTTCTCCGTGAGCGTGCCCCAGAGTTCTCGCAGCCGGGATCCAGCCTCCGCCTGAAAGTCGTCGCAGGCGTCCGTCTCTCCTTGTCCGAATTCACGCGCGTCCAACAGCTTTCGAGCCATGAGTTGAATGAAGAACGGATGCCGGCCCGCCCACTCGCGGATCAGGCGGCGCGCTGGAACGGAAAGGCCTGCGCCGACGAATTCGACGAGTGAAGCGGCAGCATCGGGTTCCAGCAATCCTACCCAATGCAGGCCCAGGCGGTTCTGGAATGGAGATGCTCCTTTGTTGGCGTCTTTGAAGACGTGGTCGAGTTCCCGGCGGCTCGACACACCAAGACAGAGATCGTCAAGCATGCCGCGAAGCCGCTCAAAAAATCGATATTCAAAGCGGCGCACCAGCACATCGCACTCATCCACCAGAAGCAGCGGCAGCAGCCCTGGACGGCCGGCCTGCCGCGCCCATCCAGAAAGTATGTCCGCCGCGCCGTCGGCATCACCCTTCGAGGCAACGCCAGTCACAGCCTTCACAAATTCAGAAGGTGACGCGCCCTCATGGGATTCGCCGTTGAGCAGGCGCACAGGACGGCCGCTTTTCTGGATGGATTCGAAACACGTGGCCAGGATGGACGATTTTCCGATTCTCCAGTCGCCGACCAGTGATACGCTTTGTCCCATTTCCCAGGCTACCCTCAGTTTCTTTAGAGCACGTCCCTTCCCACAAAAACCGGTGGCACTACAGGCTTCCACGGATTCACCGGAACGGCAGCATCCCCCGCTGCCGCCGCCATCGCCCGTGACGCTGGGAACTGCCACTGCAACCGCCCATTCTTGACGCTGGGATAGAGCCCGTTGTCATCATGCCAGTGGCCGCCGCGTGCCGACCAGCCGCGGAAGCGCACCTCCGCCGCGGCGGGCTGCCTGTCGCCTTCGAGCGTGATCACATGACACGCGTTCGGCCATTGGTCGCCACGCCAGCCCTCATAAAGACAGCCGGCCGCCAGTTGCGCCACGCTGCGGTCCGGATCGCTCCATGTCTCCAGCTCTTCATCGTGCAAGTGTCCGCGCAGCACCACGTCCACATGCCGCTTCAGCAAACGGCGGCACTGCGCCCCATCCGACATTTGATCAAAGGGGTGGTGCATCAACAGCAGGCGCAATCCCGGCAGCGGATCGCCCACCGGGCTCGTGGCCAGGTTCATCAGTTGCTGATCCAGGATCCACAATTTGCCCGAATCGTTATCGTCTCCGCATAGCCAGGCGGTGTTCAGTCCAAGGATGTGGATGGGATATGCTGCCGCCGGCAGGTCCAGAGTCGCGCGATAGCCCAGTCCCGAACTTTCCACCAGCTCCGGCCGGTGCAGACCGTTCACGACCCAGTCGCGATAAGCACCGAGCCGTTTGGAAATCAGGGAACGCCAATCATTCTCAAATCCTGCCGGCGGGTTGCCGCCGCTCATCCACCGGGCGACGCCCAGCAGATCGTTGGTATTCGCCATCGCCGCGCGAAATTCTTTCCAGCAGCCCGGCTCGATACTGCGATCTACATCATGATTGCCAGGGATAACAAAGAGACGCTCTTTTCCAAGACCGAGGCGTTCCAGCGTGGCCAAAAAAAACTCCCCGGCGCCGGCGAATTCTTCCGGCTGGCCCCAATCCGCGGCATCCCCTGTAAATAGAACAACGTCGATCGGCGCTTCCGTGACAAGCTCGTCCAGATGCCTCAGCCACGGTTCGCCCAGCACGCGCCGTCTGCGCCAAGGTTCCTTCTCCCGACCCGCCCGCTCGTGGAGATCCGAGATGTGCAATATCCGCACGCGTCCCATGACTTGTGTCGATCATACGACGCCCCAGGGAAACGAGGCAAACCAGGATCGAAGATTACTTAGCCGGTGCCGCGGCGATAATCATCCGGATCATGGTGTCCACGTCCCGGTACGGCACAACATCTTCGCGCGGAGGATCATAGATCACGCGGTGGACGATGACCAGGTCTTTGCCCGGTACAACGGCGATGTAATGCCCGTCCGCTCCAAGCGCGGAATAACCCCAGTCGGCGGTCCACCAAAGAAAACCGTATCCCACAAACGGTTGCGCATTCGAGGAGACCGGACCGGAATACGCCGTCGTGCTGCGCGCAACCCAGGCCGCCGGAACCACCTGCTTATCACCCCATCGGCCCTGCCGCAGGTAAAGGTAGCCGAAACGCGCCATGTCACGGGCGCTCACGGAAAACATGTACTGCCGGTGAATGGATTCCGGCCCGGATTCGTAAAACCCGTCGCGCGCAGTGAAGTCCTGCATGCCAATCGGCCGCGCGATGCGGCGCTCGAACTCTTCGAATATGTTGGCGCCCGTCACCTTTTCGAAGATGGTTCCCAGGACATTGAAATCCCAATTGTTGCAGTAGTGATAGGCGCCGGGCAATTGGCTGAAACGCGGCGGGCGCCCCGCCTTCATGTTCGGTGTTTCCCGCGTAACCAGGTGATACACGCCGGAACGCGAACGCAGCAGATCCAGGACAGTGGCCTGCTTCTCGATCTCTGATAGCGACGGAGCATTATCATCGATCCCCAGTTCCGCCAGAGTTTTCCCCAGGTCTATGTGCCCCTCCGCAACGTGAATGCCGTAAAGCGCGTTCAGGAAGCTCTTGCGGACCGACCGCGGCGGGATCTTGCGCGCCACCTCACCCCACTGCTCCACCACTTTGCCCGATTGCACAATCATGACGGCAGCGGTCTTCTTCCCGGCCATGTACTCATGGACGGCTTTTAGCATCGATTCCGACCAGCCGGCGCGGGAATGCGGCATCCAATCGGCCCCCGGATAATCCGCCGCGAAGGCAATGGCTGCTGACGCAAGAATCGCCAGCGACGGCACTCCTACAATCCTGGGAAGCATCGGATTATCTTATCCTGAAAACGATGATCAAGAATCGATCCGTACCCACAGACACTGTGTTAGCCCACGTCTTTTGTGCAAGCGTCGAAGAATCGCTCGGCTGGTACGCAAGGACATTCGGCTTCACCGAGTACTACCGCTTCGGCCCGCCCGGCGGGCCTGCCAGCGGCGCACAAATGCGTCTGGACAACGCCTATATCATGTTGAAGAGCGGAAAGGCGCAAGGGTCGGGCCCGAGAACCCACTACCTTACCGTCATTGTGGACAACGTTGATACGCACTACGAGAGAGCAAGGCTCGCAGGCGCGAAAATCACGGAAGAGCTGAACGAAACCTGCTACGGTGAACGCCAATATGGTGTTCAGGACCTGGAAGGAAACTTCTGGCTTTTCTCGAAGCACGTCCAGGACCTGGACCCGTCCGATTGGGGGGCCGCGGTCGCCTACCCTGGAATACCGCGGTGAACTGGCGGCGGAGCGGCCCTGGGACCAAGCAAGGAACGGCCAAGGCGGCTTGTGCTGGGACTGGACTAAAGACCCAACTTTACGCGGCCGCAACCAGGCGGCCGATCAACTCGTCAATGGGCGTCGCACCGGCAACAGTGCGATCTCCATGTGGCTGCAGCAGGTCCGTCCCAAGAGCCGCGTAC
Organism: Bryobacteraceae bacterium; assembly: GCA_040002435.1. GTDB lineage: Bacteria > Acidobacteriota > Terriglobia > Bryobacterales > Bryobacteraceae > JANXXV01. Next base: position 700 of record JBDUEM010000247.1, on the reverse strand, counting down.
AATTCGGCAAGCGCCTCCGCTGCTGCCGGTGGCACACCCGCCTGCTTTAATGCCTCCACGTGGCCTGCTGCCGGTATATCCACAATGTGCAGCGGTTTTCCAAGAGCGGCGCTCAACTTCTCACTGATCTCCCGTCCCGTATAGGCAGGACCAACCAGGTCGACGACGTCGCTCGCCGCCGGAGGAGACAATAACAGCTTGGAGGCCAGGTGGCCGATATCCTTCGTTGCGATCATCGGAACCGCGAAATCGGGCGACGGCATGAAATTCGGGTAAATGCCTGCAAGGCGCGCTGCCTTTACGAGGTCGGCGATGTTCTCCTGGAAAAAGCCGGCGCGCACCGCGATAAGCTTCACGCCTGTGCCTCGCAATACCCCCTCCATATAATGAAGCCCCTTGATGGGGCCGGTGCCCTCGGCGAGTTCAGCGCCAATCGACGACAACATGACCACGTAGGGCACTGGGGAATCGGCAACGCCTCCGGCTATCGCGTCCGCGGTCTGGCGCTGCGCCCCATAAAAGTCTTGGGCTGTGGCATCCGGCGGCATGAGCGCAAAGAATCCTGCAGCCCCAGCCAGCGTCGTGCTCAAGAACGCCCGGTCGTCTAGCGACCCTATCGCGACTTCAGCGCCGCGCTCCCGCCAGGCTGCGCCGCTGCTCTCGGAACGCACAATCGCTCTCACCTTGCTGCCTTGAGCCA
>JBDUEM010000246.1:0-11909 GCA_040002435.1 Bryobacteraceae bacterium | reverse complement strand
TTCTTCGATGTTTGTGAATTCTCTGTGCAAGCACACACGTATCCTCTGAGCGGGACCTGCCAATCTGAACCGTCCGCGCTTGGCGGCGGTCAGGCTACCCGACTACTTCCAGCCCGACTGGAGCTTCTCCTGGTCGTTCGACGGTTTACGAATCCATTGCGCGACGTTTCGAGCCGCCGTACAAACACGTCCTTCCGTCGAATCGGTCCACTGAGCGTTCGCTTTCTCTCGAACGGGCTTGCACATGCCATCCACAGCCACGGCGCAGTCCCGGTGTTTGCCAAACCAGTCCTGAACCGCGACGGAGGAAGTTGTCGACAAGTCGCCCGCTCCACATGTTTCCGCCTTTTGCACGATCGGGCTTGGTGGCTCTTTCAAACCCGAGCACCCGATCATGATCGAGGCGGCGCATATCAAAAGGAGCTTCATACACCTCACTTCCAGCCGGATTGAAATTTCGTCCCATCTGAAACCTCCGGCGTCCAATTGAAAAACTTTTCGGTGGCGGCTTCACTTGCCGCCTGCTTCTGAATCACGGCGGCCTGATAGCTTTGCTTGCTCGACATATCCGCCATCATCAATTCGCGAAGCTTCATGAGCTGTTGCACCTGCTGTTCCGAGATCTGGCCCATCACCTGAAGGGCTTCCATTCGCCCGTTTGTCGACTGGGCCATCGACCGAAGGGAGTTGAGCACTGACTGTTCACTCTGGAGTTGCTGCCCCTGCAAACCGGCTGCGCGAAGCGCACCCAATGTGGTGTCCAGCGAAGTCTGCGACCAACTGCGATAACGGACGTAGTAGCCGGTGCTCGAGTATCCGTAGCCGGGGAATCGTGTCTTGAACTGGGAATCGAGATTCGCGAGCGAGTAGGAGAGTGCCTGGCCGCCCTGCACAATTGACGCGAGCGCATTCAGGTCATTCGAAATTGTTCCGAACACCTGGCCCGGCAGGAGCTTGCTATTCTTCAGCATGTCGGCCGTCTGTTTGATGGCTTCCGCGAGGTGCTCGGCCTGCCGAAGGTACTGCAGGATCAGTTGCGCATGATTGAGCAACTGCGTGTACTCCGTGGCAAACGCGCCGGCCTGGGCACGTTGTGGTTCCTGGATCGTCACGGCGAATAGAGTGACAAGGGCGATCAGGCTCTTGCGCATTGGTGGCTCCTCTCGAAATCCTTCCGCAGCTTTTCGTAATAATCGGCCCAGCCTTCAAGCCGTTCGTCTTTCAGGGCACCCGCGCGAACGCGGAGCCACTCGCTCTGCCATGTCTCGGGAAATTCATTCACCAGGTCCTCGACGGCCTGACGGTCTTCTCTGCCGTTCACGCCGACGAAGGAGAGGGCGACATTGTGAATGCCCAACGAGATTAACCGCCGGCCCAAGGGGGAGATCACGTAGTAATGCTGTTTGGGGATGCTCGTCTGAAGGATGTCCAATTCACGGGAATTCAGCCCTACGCGATCGTAGAATTCTTTGGATGCAGGATTCTTTGCCTCGCCGTTCGGCAACAGTATCTTCGTCGGGCACATCTCGAGTATCACGTCGCTGATTTCCGAATTGCAGATGTCGCTGAGATTCTGCGTCGAGAGCAGGACGATCCCGTTCATGCGGCGAAGCGTTTTCAACCAATCGCGGAGTCGTTCACGGAACACTTCGTTCCGGAGGTATGCCCAGGCTTCATCGAGAGACACCAGGGTTGGCGAGCCGTCCAGTCGCTTCTCAATCCGGCGGAACAGGTAAAGGAGGACCGGAATGACGGCCTTATCGTCCAGTTGGAGAAGATTCTCCGTCTCGAACGTCAGGAAGCGGCCGGAACTGAGAACGTCCTCATCGGCATCGAGCAACTGGCCGAGCGGCCCCGACAGAGTGTAGAACTGGAGCGCTTCGCGGACCTCCAAGTCCTGCACGTTTGCGCTGAGCTCCGTTAACGTACGTGACGGCGACAGGCGCAGTTGCAGCAGTGCCTGAGTCAGCGCGTTCCGATGCTTGGGCGTGACTGCCAAACCGTTCAGACTGCAAAGATCGTCCAGCCAGGTGACGGCCCAGGTCAGGTCGGCGTCAGAATCGATTTCGCGCAAGGGGCAGAAAGCCAAGTCGGTCTTTTCTCCCGCCAAGTCGTAGAACTCACCGCCAGCGGCCTTGGTAAGGACGTAGAGGGAGTATCCCTTATCGAAGGCGAAGACCTGTGCGCGCGGATAGCGGAACCACTGGGCTGCGATCAGCCCGAGTGCGGTGGATTTGCCTGCCCCGGACGGACCGCACATGAGTGTGTGACCGAGGTCGGATACGTGGAGATTTACGCGGAAGGGCGTGGCGCCGGTTGTCGCCGCGAAGAGCAGAGGCGGACTCTTCTTCGGCATCAGCCGCGATGGATTCTCGTGGAGACCGGCCCAAACCGAGGTGATCGGAAGAAGGTCGGCCAGGTTGAGCGTGTGAAGCAGCACCCGGCGAACGTTACGGTAGCCGTCACCTGGCAAGCTTCCTCGCCAACCCTCAACCGCATTGATGGTTTCGAGCCGGCACGCGAATCCGAGGTTCTGGATCTTCTTCATCACGAGGCGGGTATTCTCGTGTAGCCGATCCAGATCTTCATCGAGGCAGATAATGTTGCTGGAATACTGCGCAAACTGAACATCACCGGAAGCCGCCACTCCCATCGCCTGCTCGGCGTCCTCAGCCATCGATTGGGCATAGATGTTGATCGCGCCGTTGTGCGTTTTGAAGACTTGGTCCTTGAAGCCGCGGATTCGAGAGCGCCACTTCTTGCGCGTCTTGTCCAAGAGACCGCGCGCTTCCTCTGGATCGAGCAGGATGGCTCTCGTGCTCCATCGATACTCCATGGGCAGCGAGTCGATCTCCCCGAGGACGCCGGGAAAACTCGATTTCGGGAAGCCGTCGAGTGCGACCACACGGACGTGTTTGTATCCGACCCTCGGCTCGATGCCCGCGCAGAAGTCCTGTGTCGCTAGAAGCTCATTCAAGTAGACGGGGATATCGGGCAGGGCGAACGGGTGATCGTCGCCGGCAACACATCGACGAAGGTACCGAAGCAGGCGATCCTGGATTTGAGGGAACCCGTGATCGTCCGTGAATTCGTGCCGGTTCAGTCGTTCGATTCGGAACAGCGCCGAGAACACGTTTTCGAACATCTCGACCCGTGATTTGAAGCGCTCAAGGATCTGATGTGCAGCCCCGGAGCCCTTTCCGTTCTGCCCGTCAAACATCCAGCCCTTGATCTTCTCTTCGGTTTCGATGGGCGGGAGATATGTCAGCGTGAGGAAGTAGTCGCTCTCGTAGTGAGCGCCTTCGTCCATGAACTGCTGGCGACGTTCATCGTCGATCACCCGCGTCACGGTGTGAGGAAAAGCGCCCTGATCCGGATAGCCAGGTGCGCGGGAACGGATGAGGTCCGCGTTGAGCATCCATCCACCTCCAAGCCGGAGAATCGAATTCAGCCGCATTGTGAGTGCGTGCATCTCGGAGTGGGTGGCGGAATGCATATCGGGACCTCGATACGACCAACCGGCAAGCAAGGAGCCGTCCTGCTGGAGAAGTATCCCATCTTCAATAAGTGCGAAAGGAAGTAAGAGGTCAGCCAGGCCCCGAGCTCGTGATCGATGTTCTGTAATCTGCATATCCTCGGTCACCTCCAACTCTTGGGCGTTTCTACGTTCCGGCCGTGAAGTCCGCTCTTCGCGAAATAGAATGCAACGTACCGGATGTGCCTGAGGTAGACTTGCCGGAGCAACGGGTCGGCCTTGCCCATCCGCTGCAAGGCCGCTATCGAGCCGATCCATAACATCACAGCCAGGCCGATCCCCCACCAGGAGGCTAGGCTGAACGCTAGGCCACCGGTGATCATGACCGTTATCAGAACCAGCTCACGATCTCCGCCAAGAAGCAGATTTGGGCGGTTTGCGGACTGGTGAATGAGGATCTCCCTGGGTTTGTCGGCGGTATCCATGACCTAAAGCACCGCCGCTGTTACGCCGAAGGCGCTCGACAACAACGGAGCCGCAAACACGAGAACCGATACGACCAGGCCGATCATGCAGGCCCGTCGTCCGAACTCCGTTAGTTCGCCGCCCCAAAGCATCGCGCCGCCGGCAATGGCGATGCCGATCAAGCCGATGGAGTACGCCACTGGACCAGTAAGTGAAGTCGCAATCGCGGTCATCGGCCGCTCCCAAGGCAAAGTACCCGCCGCCGCCGCATTCGCCCGAGCGGCGAACGTATAAGCAAGCGCAAAGAGGGCTGTGGTTCGCATCCGAAGACTGCGAGCGGACGGCCCTTGAAACCATTCGATGTTCCGGTTGTTCACTGAAGATACCTCCGTTTTTCTGTTCATACGTACTCGACCTCGTAACGGCCATCTCGATATCCGGTTACGAACGCCACTTCCCTGACCTTGCGCCCAGCCAGAAGCTCGGGCTCTTGGTCAACGAACACCACCAGATCGACTGCCTCCGCGATCAACGTCTGCTGGGGCGCGGTGGTTGCTTCAGCTACGAGACTTTCGAGCCGGATCAAACCACTGAGCGCATCGTTCGCATGCACCGTGGCCGCGCCGCCCGGATGCCCTGTATTCCAGGCTTTCAACATAGTGTGGGCCTCGGCCCCACGAACTTCACCTACGACGATGCGAGTCGGCTTCAGTCTCATGCATGCCCGAAGGCAATCCAGCATAGAAACGCTTCCGACGGCCAACAAATCCACGTGGTTCCTGACGGAACACTGGAGTTCCGTTGTGTCTTCAATCGAAATCACTCGATCGTCGGGGGCTACTTGAGCCATAACGTCGAGGATGGCGTTGACGAAGGTCGTCTTCCCCGAGCCAGTCGCCCCAACCGTAAGGATGTTCCGTTTTCCGGCGACGGCAGCGCGGATGATTTCCGCATGACCGAGCCCGCGAACGTCCTCAATGAAGCTGTCCCGCTTACGAAGGCGGTTCAGCGGGTCGTCCTTGCGAGTTAGAATTCCCGATTGCTCATAGTCGGTTAATGAAAATATTCTTTTCGGACGTAGGCGAATAGCGAAGACCGGTTTTCTTACTATGGGTGATACAATTCCCTCGAAACGGCTGCCATCCAACGGGAGTTCGGTTTCCAGCACAGGCCGCTCATGGTTTAGGATCGTGCCCTTCCAGGCCGCAATTGTGTTGAGGGCACTGGCGGCCTGCGCAGCCGGCATCTCGCCAACACACTGAAAACCTTGGCCAATTCGCTTTACCCACACAGATGAATCGGGGTTCAAGACGATATCTTCGGTCTGGTAATCCGACAGAAGCCCGAGTATGATCTCACCCAATTCGCGCTTCAATTTAGCTTCGAGCCGGTTATATTGCTCGTCATGTCCCAACCCGAGATTCCCTCTTGATTCATACTTACTTTGTGTGGTATTTTCTTGCATTAGGGGAGGATACTTCCCTCTACTCTGTAGGCCGCCAAGCCTTACGGTCGTGACAGAGCCTCGGAAACTCTTGATCGGCTAGGGACGGCAATGGCTGTGATTACAATTCCCTTTGACTACGACGAACGAAGCCACCCTGCAATCGTTCCAATCTGCATTGATGAGATCGATCGCCATGGAAACGCGGTTCACCATGGTTGGATCGAGTTAGGCGTTGTTCCAGTGGTGGATCGGCTACTGAAGATCGCGGAACGCCTGCTGTCTGACAAGTATCGAGCCTCTGAGATCGCAGAGTACGCAGTCCACTCGCTTTCGCGCACTCACGGCGACAACTTCGGTGATCGGCCCACCGTGAAGGTGCTCAACCGAGCTCGTCTGTATGCTGTAGATCAGCGCGCAGGAGGACGGCGCAATCGGCGCAGACTCGACGTTGAGCTGTTTACCGAAACTCTCGACGCGCTTGAAGATCAATACGACGTGGCCGCCGATTTCGCGGCGCGCGAAACACTCGACAAGATCGTCGAGCAACTCGATCTGCTCGGCTTGGATCGCGTGAAGGAAATTCTCCCCTGGATGCTGAGAAACGCAGAGGGTAACGAACTGACGGGCAGATTTGGACAAAGGCGCAATACGATCACAAAACAGTTTTATCGCGGGATGCGGAAAGCGGCGAACGCGGCGGGTGTCACGTGGCATTAGAACGAACGCGGGGGAGTTTTAACCCTATTGCAGTCAGTGCCATAATGGCATGGACTGATGCACCCTGAAGAGGCGCCAGAAGCAAAATTCGACAGGCTCAAGAAGCGGCTTCAAGACTCGATCCTCAGAGACTATCCCAACCCGCAGCGGAAGGGATGTCCCGCAGTTGATGTCTTGAAGGAGCTTGCTGCTCGGCCTTTGGACGAGACTATCGAGGACGATCCGCACTGGCCTCACGTCACCCATTGCTCCGAGTGCTATCGGCAGTTCCTCGCGTTCAATATGGATTTCCGGCAACGAGCGAACGCCCGCAGAGTGAAAGTGCGATGGGGCTTGGCAGGAGCTGCGGCTGTCGTAATCGCTTTCGGCGTGTTCTTTGCGGCCCGTCAGGGTACCGTCGTTTTCCCGCGCCCCCAGAATGCCGAAATGGCTTACGGCAAGCAAATCGTGGATGTTCCATCGATGTCCCGATCAGTCGATGGCGGCGAGCCCAAGCCGATCATCCTGGAACGCAAGCCTCTGGAATTGACCATTCAGCTTCCGGTTGGAAGCAAGGCGGGTGCATATGAATTCCAGTTGCGAAAAAAGAATCAGCCCGTTGTCTCTACTTCGTCGGACGCGGCTATCCGCAATGGCACCACGATGTTCACCGTAAAGCTTGACCTCTCGCAGCGCGAACCGGGAACGTACTCGATGTACGTCCGGCAGGTACCCTGGGATTGGAATTACTACCCCGTAGAAATTCGATGATTGGACTTCGGAAGTAGAGCGATTGGTGCTTCCGAGGTCGCCAACTACAAGTGCGTTTCTCGGTAGCAATCCAGCAGTCCGGCTCCTGAGGGGACCTTTGTCCGAGTCGCGCGTGATTCAGGAACAATCCCGGACAGAACACATATACGAGGTGGCGGCGAACCATCAGACTGGATTCATAGGCGCTCGCGTTACTTGTGGCGAATTGGCCACTTTCATTCGGACAATTGCCTGACACAGAAACCCCCTCCAGTCCGTTCGCAACCCATAGGCTGCGCGGCGGCTGACCCCGAAGGTGCGTTTTGGATTCTGGGGAACGCGGCAATCAGAGTCTCGTGTGGATCAAAGAGGTCGATGCGGAGCAGTCATTCACTGTTGCCGGGTTTCGATAATGTCAGGGAACAGTCATTCACTTGTGGGAACGGTGCCAGGCGAAATAAACTGTACACACTACACTATGGCGAACACTACCTCGCATCATGTTGTTCTACGGGACGGCCAATTTGAAGCGCCGGACGGTGCGGCCTCACTGGATGCGCTTTTCCTCGAGGCCAAACAAAGCGCACAGAAAGACAAACTGCTGATTCACTTTCACGGAGGCCTGGTCGACATGGCTTCCGGGGCGCATCAGGCCGAAGTCCTCAAACCCGCATTTCTCGCTGCAGGTGCCTTCCCGATCTTTGTTCTTTGGCAGTCTGGCTTCCATGACGTGGTCGAAAATAAGATTCCCACCGTCTTGCAGGAGCCGCTTGTCAACCACATCGTTCGGAAGTTGCTGCAATTCCTGGTGCCGCGGCACGCGCGCGATCAGCGCGAAGGCGCCATGGCCACGGAAAACTGGGACGCCGATCCGGCGTTGATCGACCAGCAGTTGGAGAAGGCGCGGCCGTTCGAAGGTGAAGAGTTTGCCCTGGTACGGCCGGCTGAGGAGCAGCTTACTGAGGATGATCGCGCTGAACTACGCTTCCTGATTGAGACCGATCCCGGTTTGGCAGAGGAAGCCTCTGCGCTCGCCAACTTTCTTGACGCGGCGGCGAGCGCTGGCTCGATGAGTGGCGGGACTGCTGAAAAACGCGTCACGCTGATGGACCGCGAAGTTATCGACGAATGGCGGCGCGAGGCTGTACGGCAGGGGCAAACGATGGGGGCGGCCACGTTCTTCTTCGGCAAGAAAGCGTTTGAAGCCGCAGTTCAAATCACCAAACGCTTCTTCGGCCACACGGATCACGGCTTGTATCTGACGACCCTCGAAGAGGTGCTCCGGGCCTTCTACTTTGGTAGGGTGGGCGGAACAGTCTGGCAGACCATGAAGAATTCGATCAATGCAGCCTTTTCCACGTCGTCTTCGGGAGCCGCAACGCTCGTCGAATTGCTTCACAAACACTTGGCCGGAGGATATCGTCCCAGCCGCATCATTCTGACGGCACACAGCGCGGGATCGATTTACGTCTGCGATTTTCTAAGGTACGCGGCCACTCGCTTGGCTCCGGACATCGCTTTCGACGTCATCTTCGTTGCCCCTGCATGTACCTTTGAGAAATTTGCCGAGACGATCCGGTCGTTTCAGCCCCGGGTCCGAAACTTCCGCTTGTTTGGCATGAGCGATGAACTCGAACGGGAGGATGTGATGGTGGAGGTGGCCGGTTTGCGTTATAACGGATCCTTGCTCTACTTCGTGGCGGGCCTGTTGGAGCCACAGGCAGACACGCCGCTGGCGGGGATGGAGCGTTACTACTCCGGCCAGAGGCCTTACCAGGGACCGGTCTACAAAATCGTATCGGACCTTGTCACCAGCGACGTCGTCTGGTCGAAGCTGCAACCCGGGAACATCCTGTTGACAGTTTCGGGGCCGCCCGGAAAGAGTTGCGGCTTGCGCACCCATGGCGGGTTTTACGAAGACCATGACACGGTCAGGAGCCTGCAACATCTGATCCGAAACGGATTCTGATCACACATGGCTGAGCACGATTTTGCAGTAATTGTCGGGATCGGGAACTATGGCATGTTCCAACGGCTCCCTGGTGTCGTGGAAGCGGCGCGGGAATTTGAGGAATGGCTGGTGTGGCGCGAGGGAGGAGACGTCCCTAAATCTAGTATCAAGCTAGTGATCTCTCCGGAGAACCGGACGTGGCGGAATCCTGCCTCGGCCCAACCCACGGTTGATAACGTAGACGCGGCGTTCCGCGTGGCTGCGCGGCGCGCGTTCGATCGCAAGTCGCCGAGGCTCGGCCGCCTCTATATTTATCTCGTGGGCCACGGCATTTCGCCAACTCTCAGCGCTGTACCGAATCTGGAAGACGCCGCGCTGCTTATGGCCAATGCGGACGAAGCCACCGCCGGCCTGCATGTGCCCGGACAGCCGTATGCGAACTGGTTCCGCAATGCCAAGGCGTTCGAAGAGATTGTCCTGTTCATGGACTGCTGCCGCGACAACCGGCCAGAGGTAGCACCGCGGCTGCCGCCGTTTCCGCGAAGGGTGCATCCGGACGCGAATGCGGTGCGCTACACCTACGCCTATTCCACACAGTTCTTCGTGAAGTCGTATGTGCGGTCTGTGGGCTCGTCTGGGAGTCGGCCCGTGTTCAGCTTCGCACTCCTGGAAGGGTTGAAGGGGGCGGCGCGCAGGGAAGGAAAGATCACCGCTAGCACGCTTCGCGCCTACGTCAACAATCGGCTATCCGATTTTCTCCAGGCTGAGGCGCAATGCCCGGTGTTTTCCATTCAGAGCGATCTGGAATTCGGAGGACGAGAACCCGCCACCAGCGCCATGGCAGACGTGCGAATGCCAGTGGTTCCCGCAGGCCAGCTGGAGTTACTCGACTCCAAACTAGAAGTCATTGCTCGATTGGAGAGTGGGGCGTCCATCAAGCTGCCTCGGGGTTTTTACAAGGTCTCCGGAGGGCCTGAGCCTCTTTACTTCGAGGTTCGTGGGTATGCCGGGGAGCAGGTGAAGGTAAGGTCGACTTGATATGAGGATCGCCGTAACCATCAAAGCAGATCGGCCATTGTCGGGGGTATGGCTGCGCGACTCTCGGGGGGGTATGGTGTCTGGCATATCGCCTTTGACAACGCACGTCGAACCGGGTCTGTATCGCATTGGGTGGAAAACGGATACCTCGAGAGGCGAGGATTGGACCGAGATTTCCGCAACTGGTCATGGTTCCACGTTGTCCGGCGAAGTTCGTCCGCAGTTCGACGTGAGCCCCGCCCATTTAACGTCTTTGCGCGAAAAGCCGCTGGCGCACATTGCTCCAACGAACTCTTCGAGCAGCGAAAGCGCAAGGGAAGGTGAAATGCTGGTCATGATCCATTGGGTCGGTGACTCGGAATATTTCAACCTGGAAGGATTGCGCCTTTGCAATGAGTCCGGTAAGCTGCTGGCTAACCTGTCGCTGACCACTCGGTTGGACCACTCCTTAAACGCGTATGCCAGCTCTCTGAAGTTGGATGCGGGGACGTACCTGCTTCGCGCAGAGTGCCCTGGAGGCGGTCAGATTGAGCAGTCGGTCATGGCTGTCGGCGGGTGGCAGACCCGGCTTGACATTGTCCAGCCGGCCTTCGGGGGTAGCACGGAGTTCGATGTCGACCATATGTTCCTAACTCCGTTGGGGGCGGTGACGGCAGAAGAAGAATTCTCCAGGAGCCGTTTGATATTCCACAAGCTGGCCACGCGGGACTTCGAAATGGGTAGTTGGGTCGAACCGTTGGACTGCCTCAGTGCGCGAAATGCGACACTGGCCCTATACCAGGCGCACTGCCTGTTGCTCTCCGGGCAGCAAGATCGCGGCCTGATGCGCGACCTCGCCGACGTTGCGCACGAATTGATCGGTAATGTTCCGGACGTTCGAGCGCTGAACGTCTACCTCGATGGTTTGAGCACCGGGCACGAACCGTTTCTCATGCCGCCCCTGCTGCAATCGAGCTGGCGGATCGTCGTGAACCATAGCAGCCGGGACCGCCGTATTGTGCCGGCGGATTGCTATGCGGCGCGGGCTTGCCGTGAGCTTGTGCGTAGTGGGATCTGGCTCTCCTGGAAGGTGCCGCCGGCGCAGGAACCCTTGATGGAAAGAGACGGGGTGGATGCCATTTTGGATTTGCAGGCGAAGCGGCATCGCCTGCGAAGAGCTTTGGCGCGAAACTCCATACCGGCTCTGGATGCGAACGAGACGCGTCTACTGCAGACGGCGGCGGGGGTGGCGGAGACCGAACTGCGCATGCGGTGGTTTAGTGTCGGGCTTAAGCTGCCGGCGGACATCCCGGATTGGATCTACACGGCTCTTCTGCAGACCGTTGGGCGGGCCGTGTGGTTTCTGCCGCGCGACCAGGCTCGGATCGAGGCGGAGGAGAATCTGAGTGGGGCGGCACTGGTCGGCATGATGAACATGCCTCAAACAGTCGTGGAGACCATTGCCGCTCAGACCCTCGAAAAGATGACGGCGCACTGGAACGCCTGGTGGCCATCGAGTATCCTCTCAGTGAAAGACACTCTCGTTGCCAGGCCGGCGATGCGTCTACGGGTTAGTGAACACACCTCGAAGGAACGCAATATTCTGATGGAGTTGCTGATCCGTCAATTAGAAGCGTCATCCGATCTCCTTAAACACGGATACGGGTTGATCTCGGTGTACGTGGTGGTCAACACCCCGCTCCTGAAATATCGGTTCGACGAAAGTATGAACCCGGAGATACACCGTGGTTTATCGTGTGTGGGGCTCGTAGTCAGCCTGGCGGCGCTCACGATCGTCGCATTTCAAAACGGTGAGTATCAACGCACGCGCGCAGCCATCCGCCGTCTCATCGAACTGCTCGGCCTTCCGCTGGCGGGGCACACACAGGTTAAACAGAGCCACATGACCATCGTGCTGGTGATTGTGTTCCTTGTCGGAAGCGCCGGCTGGCTCGGTTTGCTGCTAGTCAATGGGTGGTGACCAGCGCCGTCAATGACTCATATCGATCTTCTTTTCCAACCGGCGAACAGGTCAATCACGGATTCCCTTGGACGAGAAACGCGCTACCTGCGGATGTACCTCAGCCGTTCCGTCCGGATTGTCGGCA
>JBDUEM010000245.1:0-11914 GCA_040002435.1 Bryobacteraceae bacterium | reverse complement strand
GTCACGGCATTAAAGAGCGTACTCTTGCCCACGTTGGGCAAACCAACAATTCCAGCACAAAGCATGTGAAGTGAGAAAACCTTTGAAAAGAGAAATGGCGCGAAGCGGATGCCTGCAGCCATTCTAGCAAGCGCTCCGCAAAAGGACGAAAACTGTAACCCTAGTTTCGTATTGAACTTAATTTCAGGAATACGGTTGAAATGTCTTGCAAAGCGGCATATTGTGGCCTAAGTTTATAGGTAAAGGCAATTTTCAGTTAGTCTTCAGGGAGGCACCATGTGTGTGTTTTTTAGTGCGCTAGGCACTAAGGTCAGGTCTCTTAGTCTATTTATCGGGCTGGCATTGTTTGCCATCACCCAGATGCCGCTTTCAGCCCAACAGACGTCCGCCACGTTGCTGGGGACAGTTGGTGACGCCAGCGGCGGATCTATCCCCGGGGTTCGCGTCAAGGTGATGAATCTCGCAACCAATGCGGAGCGCGAAACCCAAACCGATCAGGCCGGCTACTACTCCATTCCCAACCTTCCCGCCGGCAATTATAAAGTGACGGCAACCAAGGAAGGCTTCCAGGTTCAGCAATACGACAATGTGACCCTGCAAGTTGAGCAGTCCGCCCGCCTCGCCATCATTATGCAGATAGGTAATGTGGCCGAGACCGTCAACGTCAGCGCCACGGCCAACCTGCTGCAGACGGAGAACGCCAGTGTGGGAACGGTAATCGATTCCGGCAAGATCGTGGACCTGCCCTTGAACGGACGCAACTTCATCCAACTGGCGCAGTTGATTCCCGGCGTGCAGGCTGGAACGCCCGGTTCCATTACCGTGCGCCGTGGGCGTGGTTCGGTCGGACAGACCGACTCCGCATACGGCTCTACCGCCGCTTCCGCCAATGGTTCCCGCGATACCGCCAATCGCTTTTACCTCGACGGCATCGAAGTCATGGACTACGATGCGATGACTTATAGCTTCTCGCCCTCGGTAGACTCGCTTTCCGAATTCAAAGTACAGACCAGCACCTACTCCGCCGACTACGGCGGCGCTCCCGGCGGCCAGATCAACATGCTGACCAAGAGCGGCACCAACTCCCTTCATGGCACGTTATGGGAGTTCAACCGCAACGATCAACTGACGCAAAGCTATGATGCCATTGCCGGCAAGAGCGTCACCTCCCCGCGCTTGAACCGCAATCAGTTCGGCGCCAACGTTGGCGGCCCGGTAGTTCTTCCCAAACTCTATAACGGTAAGAACAAGACGTTTTTCTTCTTCAATTGGGAGTCGGGATATGCCGCCCAGGGTGCTTCGCCTCAATACAAGATCGTACCCACGGTCGCGCAGCGCAACGGCGATTTCAGCTCGCTCCTCAACCTCAAGACCCCCATCGTTTTGAAGGACCCCCTCAACATCGGCATCGTCGGAAATGTGATTCCGAAGTCCTTCCTCAGCCCGCAGACGCAGGCGTTTCTGCAATTCGAACCCATGCCGAACACCAGCAACGGTCTCTTCAACTACGTGACCACGGCGCAGAGCGCCGTCTCCCGGCAGAAGAACTTTACGGGACGCGGCGACCAGGTCCTGGGAACCAAAGACCAGTTTGCCGGCCGCTACGTGTTCAATGACACCTACGAAGCACAGACCCCGATATGGGGCCATGATGAACGTAATAACCTTGGCCGCACGCAGAACGTCTCCATCTCCTGGACGCGCACCATCAGCCCCAGTATCGTGAACGAAGCTCGCGGCGGCTGGCATCGCTTCAACGAAGGGGAAGTGTTCGGCACCACCAACGACGCGGCATTCGATGTCGTCGGCAAGATGGGGCTTCCCCTGGTTTCACGGCTTCCGGAAGAGTACGGCCCACCGTCCATCTCCGTCAGCGGCGCTGATGGCAGCTACGATATGTACAATCTGCAGCGGCAGATTGGCCCACGCGTCCGGTCGAACTCTATTGCACCGTTTACCGATACGTTGTCCTGGCAAAAGGGCAAACACTACCTGCGGTTTGGCGCGGAACTGGACCGCCGCGGTGTGACCTTCGGTCAGGCAAGAGCTCCTCGTGGAGCGTTCACCTTTGACGGAACCTACACCGGCTCGGCGGCCGCCGATTTCCTGCTAGGGTACATCCGCAGTGACAATATCAATCCCACCCGCACCAGCACGGACCTTTATAACTACTGGACCGCCGTCTCGGTGAACGACGAATGGAAGATTACCCCCCGGCTCACCATGACCCTTGGCCTGCGCTACGACTATTTCCAGCGCTACAAGCAGAAAGACGATAAGTTCGTGAACATCGAATTGAACGGCTTCGTGATCGCGGATACGGTGACGACCAAGACTTCCAAGTATGGCCGCGAGCTGATGGCGCCGGACCGCAACAACTTCGGCCCCCGCTTCGGCTTCGCCTACCGCCCCGCCTTCGGTGGGGAAACCGTGGTGCGCGGCGGCTACGGCATCTACTACACCCCGCAGATCTCCAACGCAATTTTCGCCATGGCGGAAGGTGCGCAGGCAACGGCGGGCGCCACCATCAACGGCAACATCGTTGGAGCGCCGAATGTCTTCTTCAGCAATCCGTTCCCGTCGTCGCAGACGTCCGCGGGATTGCCCTTCGCGGTCAGCAACGATCAGAACATGAAGGACAGCTACATTCAGCAGTGGAACTTCAACATCCAACGCAAGCTTCCAGCCAACGTGATTCTCGATGTCGGCTACGTCGGTTCGAAGGGCACAGACCTGGTTGTTACCTTCGGTGATCTGAACCGCCCCTTGCAAGTGGTGAACCCGGCGACGCCTGGTTTGCCCTCGCTCAATGCGAGACGGCCGAATCAGAACTATCTTAGGGCCGTGACAGGTGACAAGTCGATCGGAAACTCGATCTATCACTCCCTGCAGGTCAAAGTGGAACGCCGGCTGTCGGCAGGTTTGACGTTCCTCACTGCCTATACGTACGCGAAGTCCATTTCCGGACCCTCTGACATCGGTGGTCAGGTGGGCGGCGGGAACTTCATCGGCTCTCCGCAGGATTACTTCAACCTCCGGGGCGAGCGCTCAGTATCCGGCTTTGACCTCCGCCACCGGTTCGTGCAAACGGTGCTCTACGACATTCCGTTTGCACACAACCTACACGGCGTAGCGAAGTACGTGCTGGATGGCTGGCAGGCTTCCACCATCATGACGTTCCAGGGTGGCTTCCCAGCGCCTATCGGGTATGGCGTTGATACGACCGGCACCGGCATCGGCTCACGTCCGGACGTGGTCGCTGGACAGGAACCGAACCTTCCCGGTGATCAACGCACCTGGCAAAGATGGTTTAACACCGATGCGTTCGCCGCGCCGCCCAACGGCCGCTTCGGTACCGCCCCGCGCACCGACGCTGTTCGTCTGCCCGGCATCGCCGTAGTGGACTTCTCGATACACAAGGCCATTCGCATCAGGGAGTCGAAGCAATTCGAATTCCGGACCGAGGTCTTCAACCTGTTTAACAACTTCAATCCGGACCCCGGCACCTTGGACTTGAACCTCCGCAATAAGGCAACCACGTTTGGCAAAGTGGGCGGCGGAGTATCCGGCATCACGACTCGCGTGATCCAGTTGGGAGCAAAGTTCAACTTCTAACAACTGACAATTGGACCGCCAGGGGAGGCTTACTTCTCTGGCGGGATCAACTGATAGCTGACGAAGGCAAGACGCTTGCTGTCGGGCGACCACGACGGAACATTATTAGTCCCCTGCCCTCCGAATAGCTTTGCCAGGACCCGGATCTTCCCGTCAGCCAGAGTCATCATCCGCAACTGAACGTTCTTGTTCTGTGGATGCCCCTTCACATCCTTTTCAAACGTCACAAAAACCATCAAACGGCCATCGGGCGAGATGTGTGGAAACCAGTTGTTGAGATCGTCGGAGGTGACCTGCTCCTGTTCGCTTCCGTCGGCTAGCATTCGCCAGATCTGCATTCTTCCTGTCCGCTCGGAGTTGAAGTAGATGTACTTCCCGTGGGGAGAATATTCGGGGCCGTCATCCAAGCCTTTGGCCGTCGTCAACCGCTTCTCTTCTCCACCGGCTGCGGAAATCGTATAGACGTCATACTCGCCGTTCCGCTGTGCACAATACGCCAGAACCTTGCCATCAGGGGACCAGCCGTGCCAGTAGGATGGCCCGCTCTCTGTTATCAATTTCGGAGTGCCTCCGTCGATGGGAACGGTGTAGATTCTTGACTTGCCGTCCTTCGACTGGTCGCTGATGGCGAGCATGGTGCCGTCCGGCGAAATGCCGTGATCGTTGTTGCAGCGGTTGGCGAATCCAGTGTCGATAGTTTCCGGTTTGCCGCCGGCCGCCGGGATACGAAGCAGGTGGCCCAGGCTATTGAAGATGAGCGATTTGCCGTCCCGTGTCCAGTTCGGCGCTTCGATTCGCTCCGGGACCACGTAAACGGCGCGCCGGTCGGTATTGCTGACCGTAATCGTTTCGAGCGTGCTGTAGAGGACGGGCTTCACATTCACCAGTTCGACATTCGAAAACACAGCCTTCTCGACGTTGTCCTTGTTATGGGCACAAACGCCAAGTCCCACATAGAATGGCTCGTCAAATTTGATCTTGAACGATCCACCCGAAAGGTGCATCTCGCCGTCCGGTCCGGGGATCGACATATAGAATTCCGTGCCCCGTTTGGTGAGTCGAATCCGTTTCGGGGCCGAGACGTTAGCCTGAACCTCATGAGTTGCGGAGTCCTTTTCATCGCGAGCCTGCAAAGAGGTGAGCCCGTCGCCATGAATGGCGGCGTCGACGTAAGGCGAGCCTTCGTCCAGGCTTTGCCGGAAGATGAGCACGACCTTTCGATGCGCTTCTCCGCCGGTTCCAACAAATGCAACATCAGCCGTCAGCGTGACGTCTCCGGAGACCTTCTTCCAAAGAAAGTGAAACCCGTCTTTTGCGGCCCACATGTTCTCGCCGCTCCCGGTGAGGGTGTAGCTCTTCGCGGACGCGTCGTAATCGGCGGTTCCCGCATGCAGAACGGTTCCGACATCGGACTGGTTTTCGAAGATGCCCTGGGCAAGAAGGGCGCCCGGCAACAGGAGTAGCCACAGAATGCTGAGTCTCATTTCAGCCTCACTGTCTTTGGCTTCGACTTCACGTCGTCGCTGCTTACGGCGATCACCTGGTACCTGTACTTCACGCCGGCCTTCGCCGTGGTGTCCATATAGCGCATCTCGGGCAGCGGCTTCGTCGGAGTATCGTGGTATCCCATCGACTGGAATAGCGGCTTGCCGTATTTACCGACCGGTTTCTCAGGGTACTGCGCCAATTCCTGACCGTCCCGCTGAATGATAAACTCCTTGATTCCGCTCTCCGGCTCCGACTCGGCGTCCCACGATATCTCCACAGAATGATCGCGGAGCCGGGCCAGTACGACATGGAATGGCGTTGGAGGCTGGTGTTTATGACTCACCGTTCCAGTCTTGACGTACTCCATCCACGCCTTGGCTACGTGTTCATCGGGCAGCCACACCGATTCCTCTTCCTTGTCTTCGTACTTCGCTGCGGGTTCCGCTTCCTCTCCCAGAACCTTTCCCAACCAAACGCCTTTCTCTTCCACCGGCTTCAATTTCTGATCACGGCTGTCTTTGGCCGGAAGGCGCATCCGTAGACAGGCGTCGAAGAATGGGATCGCCAGGTAACGCGAGTCTCCGCATTCATGGGAAGTCTTCGGATCCGGCGCGAATCCGATCGGCGCACCTTTGGCCCGATAGGCCTTAAACGTCCCCATGCACTTTTCCCAGGCAGTGTGAAATCGCGCGTCGTCCTTCTCCTTGATGCCGGTGTTGCACATCATCGGAATTTCGTAGGCGGCTTCCGGAGTGTCCGGGCCGGGAATTACAGCGCCGGATCGGAACCAGATGGCGACGATGCGTGCCGGGTGCAGGGCCTGCATGCCTCCCACCCAGGTGCCGCCGCCGGAGTGGCCCCAAAGGGTCCAGGGAACCGTCTCCAGTTCCGGATGGCTTGACTTAGCGGCCAATTCCCCCAAGGCTTTGAGGAAGGTCTTGTCCGATCCGTTCTTTGGGTCCGACCATAGCGCGCAGTTCTGACTGTCGGCCTGCTTGTACGATGGACCAAGGAGAGCGGAGTCCCATTTGGCGGCAAGGGCCTGCCATTGCAGGTCATAGGCCGCGGTCTCGCCGCCTCGCGAGGCACCCGCGCCACACCCGTGCTGGTGGACAATAACGCCCCTCAGCTTAGTTACGTGGTCCGGAATCCAGACGGTGTAGGTGACCGCCAGTTGCAGTTCGCCGGTTTGCGTGGAAGCAGGATAGGAGATTTCCAGGTAGCGCCCGGCACCGCAGGCCAGGTCGGCAGAAACAAGGGCAAGAAGTAGGATCGTCTTCATCGCAGGAAGCGATCAGTATACAGGAGGGACTTCCTTGAAGGCTACGCCGCGTTGCGATTGCAGATTGGATGGAGTTCGGAAATAAGTTTTCTCACGCGAGCCTCCCGGTTGTAGGAGTGGCAAAGCTCAAAGCTAAAGCCAGTCGGCTTGGTGCCGTGCATCGTCGGATCGCTACCCTGCAGATGCTCCAGCAGCCGCGCCTGTATGTTGTCGGATTCGCCGATGTAGATCCAGCCGGAGGCATTGGACAGGCCGTATACGCCAGAAGAGGCCGGGGCGTCCCGCTGAATGGACAGAGCTTTGAAGACTCGCGCGCTGACGTTAGCGAAGGGCATGGCGTATTCCTCCCGACCTACTCATCGGCAGGCGAGTCTGGAGTCTGAGGCCGGGTGCGATTTTGCCGGCGCCGGGAGGATCCCGATCCATGGTCAACTTTGCTCGCCACGTAAGACTGCAAGTCTGAACCTGTCAACTCTCGAGCAGATTCCCTCTTTGAGTCTCCATTGAGGGCATGGAGACAAAGCGCCGGACCATCCTGAATGCCCACATGGTATTCGGTGAAGAGCGCCATCGGTATCTCGACCACCATGTGAATTGCGTCCACGCCAACGGCAACCTGATCGAACTTGTAGATGCGGGCTGCACCGCGCTGGTCAAAGCCCATGAACCGCAAGCGCATGGGATCGGGGCGGCCTTCTTCGCGTACAGGAGCCTGGAGGTCCTTGCGCACACACACATTGGTTGCCTTGGGACTGGGGCCGTTGTCAATGTCGAAGGACACCAACTGATCGAGAGCCAGACCCGTGGCATCGTAGGCCATTACCTCTGAGCGGTCAAACCGTACACTTAAGCCGTTGTCCGCCTTGATCACGCCGAACAGGGTGGCGGACCCGAGCGCACTGATTCTTCCGACCATTTAGAACTCCTCACCGCAAACGGCACCAAGCTGAAACTTGGCTTCGCGGCTAGCCAAGTACGTTAAACGAATTGGTAGCCGTTGCAGCGGCAGCAAACTCGGGGAGAGCCGGCATCTTCTTTTGCGGCACTTCCAAATCCGGCATTGGAGCTGCGCGGAATAATTTCTGACAGGGAATGGCGAGCCAGCGAGCCCAGCCGTTGGCACGGTTCTTACGCGCGCTGTCGGTGGCAATACCCGTAGTCGCGTACATCTGGCGGTAGAGCTTGGAGATAAAAAGGAAAGCCAGCCGGGACCGCAGCGTGGGACAGCATTTGGAGCGCGTCCACACCGAAGACAGGCTGTAAAAACGGTCCCAAACACCTTGCGTCCGCTCGCGCAATTCGTCGGAACTCATCGTGGGATGCGGCATGAACATCTTCGGCCGGCGCTCCTGCGGGATCAGCCAGTGCCGGGTCAACGGAATGCCATCCACTTTGGGAACATCCCCGTTGAATGATTTCTCCCAGTGTTCAAAGTCTACCGTTCCAGCAAAGGGCGTGAGCATCACGAACTGCGCGAACGTCAACCCCGCCTGCTTGGCCAAGGCCAGCGTGGCGTCGAAGGTCTGCGCACGGTCGGTAGAAAGTCCAAAGATAAAGGAGCCCAACACATGGACGCCGTGATCGTGGAAACGTTTCAACTGCTCCACCAGCTTGTCGCCGGAGAGATTGAAATCCTTGTAGACCGCCTTAAGGCCTTCTGGCGTCACAGCTTCCACACCAACAAGCGCACCCTTGATGCGCGCATTGCGCATTGCGTCGAGGAACGCGGTGTCTTCTGCGGCTTCCATGGTGATCTGCGTAAAGAAGATCATGTCCTTGGGAAGTTCGGCCATACGTTCCATCAACTCGAAGCGCTCGCTGCGAATACTCTTGAGTTGATCGATCCGGGGCTGGTTGCCCTGGCGCTCGGCGAGCTTGATGTCGGTCAGGGAAACGGGATAGAAGTTGTCGTCGGCGAGGGCAATGAAGCGGAAGCCCAGCCGGCGTAGTTCGACGATCTCTTCAATGATCGGATCCGACGCGCGCTGCCGAGGCTTCTGGCCATCGGTGCGCCAGACGGAACAGAACGAGCAGTGCTTGGCGCAGCCGCGAACGGTTTGCACGGAAGCCCACATATAGGCACCCTTAGGAATGAGATCCCATCGCGCCGCCTTGAACTTGTCGGCGTCGATGCGCCCGCCATCATAGATCTTTTGCGAGGTGTTGTTGAGGCAGTCGTTCAGCGCCTGTCCCCACGCTACATCGCCGTCGCCCTTCACCACGGAGAGCGCCTGGCCAAGTTCCAGGGACTCTTCCGGATACAGCGTGGCGTGAATGCCGCCGAAAATGGGGATTGCGCCCCGTTCGCGGACCATCCGTCCAATCGCATAACCGCGCAGGGCATTGCTGGTGTGAATTCCTATACCCACAATGTCGCCGGCTTCGATCGTCATGGGATCGAAACGGGCCAGCGTTTCATCGACAATTACCGGGTCGCCAAACGAGTGAGGAGTGGCTGCTGCCAGCACAAACAGCCAGCGCGGCGTGATGACCGCTGTTCCAAAAGACGTGTCGCTGGGATTGATTAAGTAAACTTTCACTGATCGCGGTCCTCTTTCTGCTGCTACAAAGTGCGATTACTTACCTAGGCAGCCGCTGAAAAGAGGTGACGCGCCACTCGGGTGAGGTCTTCAGTCTATCACCTATTTAATCCCGCAACAGGCACTTTGAGTTAAGATGAGCGGAAGGATACAACACAGGACCGCACATGCATCCCTTCTTCCTGCGACTGTCGCTCGGGGCGCTTTGTACATTGCCTTTGTGCGCGGGTACTGATTTTGAAGCCGACGTTCTACCGCTCTTCGAGGCGAAATGCCTCTCCTGCCACGGCGCCACCTCTCAACTGGGCAAGCTGGATCTGCGAACGGCCGCAGCGACGTTAAAGGGCGGAATCACAGGCCCGTCGGTCGTGGCTGGAGCGCCGGAACGCAGTTTGTTGATCGACAAAGTGATCACCAAACAGATGCCGCCCGGCAAGCAGAAGCTGACCGATGCCGAGATCGACACGCTGCGCGGCTGGATCACCAAAGGGATCGCGAAGGCCGAGGCGCCGGCGGTGGCGGCCGTGAGCGAAACGGAGGTCCGGGCGATCCTGCAGGTTCGATGCGTCGTCTGCCATGGCAAGTCCCGTCAGGAAGGCGGACTCGATTTGAGGACGCTGGCGAGCCGGCTGAAGGGTGGCAAGTCCGGACCAGCCCTGGTTCCCGGCAAGCCGGAAGAAAGCCTGCTCTACAAGAGGATGGTGAGCGGCGAGATGCCGCCGGCCAAACTCAGCTTTGAGGTTGCGGTGCAGATTGCCACACCTGGCGAGATTGAAGCGGTGAAGACCTGGATTGCGAACGGAGCTTCTGGAACCGAGAGTGCCGTGGCGAAGGGGAAGGTGGTGACCGATGACGACCGCAAGTTCTGGTCGTTCCAATCGCCCAAGCGGCCGGCGGTTCCCAAGGTAAGCCATGCGGACCTGGTGCGTAATCCGGTGGATGCCTTTCTGCTGTCGAAGCTGGAAGCGAAAGGGCTGAGCTACTCTGCCGAAGCGAATCCGACGACCTTGCTGCGGCGGGTTTATCTGGATTTGACCGGCATGCCTCCGACTCCCGCACAGATGAGTGCTTATCTGAAAGACACGGCTCCCGGCGCCTATGAGCGTGCGATCGATGGATTGCTTGCCTCGCCGAACTACGGCGAACGGTGGGGGCAGCACTGGCTGGACATCGCCGGCTACTCCGATTCGGAAGGCTTCGGACAGGACGATGGTGTGCGGCCGTATGCCTGGCGGTACCGCGACTACGTGATCCGGTCGTTGAATGCGGACAAGCCTTACACGCAGTTCCTTACTGAACAGGTGGCGGGTGATGAGATGTCGCCCGACTGGAAAGATGCGAAGGGCGTTGCCTCACAGAGTATGATCGACCGGCTGGCGGCGACCGGCTATCTGCGCACTGTGCCCGATCAAACCAATGCGCCTGAACGGGCCTTCATCGCCGAGCGCATGAACATTGTGGCCGATGAAGTGGAAGTACTGGCGTCGTCTGTTATGGGACTGACGGTGGGATGCGCCCGATGCCACGATCATAAGTACGATCCCATTCCGCAGAAGGACTACTATCGCTTCAGCGCGATTCTGCAGGCGGCATACAATCCCTACGAATGGAAGGCTCCGAAGAAGCGTGAGTTCGACCTGGCGCTACAGTCCGAGCGCGAAGAGGCCGAGAAGAACAACGGGCCGATTGAAGCCGACATCAAGAAGCTGGAAGAGCAGGTGGCGAAGATCTCACAGCCTTACCGCAAGCAGCTTTTAGAAGAGCGGCTGGCTGCGCTTCCCGTGGATGTCCAGAAGGACCTGCGGGCCGCTGCTGCCGCAGACAAAGACAAGCGGACGGATGTGCAGCGGTATCTGGCGGACAAGTTCCAGCCGACGCTCGAAATCTCAGAGACGGAGCTGGAACAGAAGTATCCGGAGTTTGAAGCCAAGTACAAGCCGGTGAAGCGCGATATGGATCAAGCCCGCGCGAAGCTGAAGCCGAAGCCGCATGTGCGCGTGCTGATGGATACCGGCGATCCTTCGGTTTCCTACCTGCTGCGGCGCGGCGACCCGGTATCGTTCGGCGATCCTGTGGAGCCGGGCGTTCCGCTGGTGCTGGCTAGCGCGGAACTGAAGCCGTATCGTCCGGCTGCGCCGTTCGAGGGAACGACCGGAAGGCGGCTGGCTTTGGCGCAATGGCTGACGCAGCCGAACCATCCGCTTACCTCGCGGGTGCTGGTGAACCAGTTGTGGATGCGCCATTTCGGGCGCGGGATTGTCCCGAGCGTTTCGAACTTTGGACGGTCCGGAACTCCACCGACGCATCCTGAGCTGCTGGATTGGCTGGCTACCGAGTTCGTCCGAAGCGGCTGGAGCATGAAGGCGATGCACCGGTTGATGGTGACGTCGGAAGCCTACCGGCAAAGCTCGCGGGTGGATGAGAAGCTTCTGGCCGCCGATCCGGATAACGCGCTGCTGACGCGAATGATGCTGCACCGGATGGATGCCGAGACTCTGTACGATTCCATGCTGACGGTAACCGGGAAGCTGGATCCGAAGCAGTTCGGAAAGCCGCAGGATGTGGAAGTCCGTCCGGATAAAGAAGTGATCGTGAAAGGGAGCAAGGAAGGCTTCCGGCGAAGCATCTATGTGCTGCATCGCAGGCAGACTCCTATGACTTTGCTGGATGCGTTCGACCAGCCGGCGATGACGCCGAATTGCACCGAGCGGCGGCGGTCGAATGTGGCCACGCAGGCTCTGCACATGATGAACGGAACAATGACGTGGGACTTGGCGAAGTACATGGCGGGCCGCGTGATCGATGAGGAAGACGGGGACCGCAAGAAGCAGGTAGAGCTGGTGTACCAGCGGGCGTTTTCGCGGCCGCCCACCGAAGATGAACAGGCGACCGGGGTTGCCGCCCTGGATGCCTTCCGGAAGCAATGGCCGGAGCGATTGAAGACCGACAATGGCGATGCGCCGCGCGCGGGCGAGGCGAACTGGCTGGC
>JBDUEM010000244.1:0-12043 GCA_040002435.1 Bryobacteraceae bacterium | reverse complement strand
ACGCTGCGCTTGGAACAGTGCAGTGAGCCCGCACGCATCTATGCGCATGCTGGAAGCTCAATCGGACGAATCGACGCCGGCAGAACATTTCGCTGGTTGATGCTCCGGGTTTGGAGCGCAAGCAAGCCGCAAAGATCGTGATTCATCCGGACGATCTCCTTTCAAAATGGACATAATCGCGTGGAACTACGGTACGACGGCAAACGTACGGAGGAGGGATAGACCACGCTTTTCAGTTGGCGATTTTCTACCGGCTGCCGCGCGAGTGCATGAAGACATCGCGTACTGGGAGACCAAAGGCCCAGCGTTTGAACAGAGAATGGCCTTCTATGGAGACCCGCCGGACGGCCGAACCCAGGTCGGATTCCGGACGAATCGTCAAATCGGCCGGCAGCATTGGACGCACCCCTCCTTCCCACGGGTCAATAGTATAAAACAAACCGCAGGACGGCAGGGTCGGCGTTTGGTCCGACTGAGAATTGGTGGTTGATTCGGTTTGCCCTCAAAAGAAGCCTTAACGGTGCAGATCTGCTGGTGCAGATAGGATTCCACCGCGGTGCCTCCGCGGAGTCTGTAGAAACGCTTTATATATTGCCGAATGCCGTCGAAGCTCAAGAGGAGAATTCCCGACCGCTGCGGCGAGTCTCCGAGCTGTCTGGCACCAAGCCGGCATTCGTGGAACTGATCGTGTTCCGCCTCGCGCACATTTAGAAGAATGTGCGAGGATTTCGAGTCCTCGCGCGGGAGCGCGATGCGGATCCAGTGGAAAAGCCATGCTCCGCCAGATTGGAGAACCCCGTTCAGCGACAAAGATTAAGCGGAGACCGGATGGTCGAGGATCTCTTCATTCTTCCGATCCCAATACATCTTCTTCCCTTCGCGATAGCTGCGCGTAGCCATCACCACAGCGACGGCGTGGGCGAAACCAGTGTCGATGTTACCGTTCGGCGCCGTCCGGCTCCGCATGCAGCTAAACCAGTTATCGGTGTGATACTTCAAGTTGTCATCCTGGTTCACAGGCGGTGTTTCCGGATGACCGGGAATCGTCACAAGTTCGGGCGTCGCTTTGCCAGTCTTCAAGTCGAAGATTACATTCGAACCCCAGCCGCTCTTGTTCTCCGCCACAAACCACCACTGCGGACTGCCCTCGCCGCCGGGTGAGTACAAAGTTCCATGCGTGCCACGGATAGTCGAGTGGTCTCCGTAGGAGCTACCGAACGTGGTGCTGTAATCATAAAGCACCTGCTTTTCGTTAAAGCTGGAAACGCACTGGAACGTATCGGGATTTTCGCGAACGTCATGCCATGCGAAGATCCCTCCATTCGATACCGTGTTGTCCGGAATAAAAGTATCGAGGTAGAAGTGGGTCAGTCCCGAGCCATGGCTGTACCACTGATCCGTAATGCCTCCCGAGAATTCTTTATAGATCCGGAACTCAAAATACACGCGTGGATCGAACGGGCGCGCCGGACGGCCGAGCAGCCAGCGCTTCCAATCCGTATCCTGCTCGCGGATCGCGGCAATGTCGGGGCTGTTCGGAACATCCCAGCGTGGACCATTGAAGTTCCAACTCTGACTGACCGACACAATCTTGCCCAGCTTGCCGCTGCGCACAATCTCCCGCACCTGCTGCTGGTAGGGATCACTCAACCACTGCGAGCCCATTTGCACGATTTGTTTGCTCGAGCGTACCGTGTCGCGGGCTAATTTGGCGTCGTCCAGCGTATTAGCCATGGGCTTCTCGCAGTAGCAATCCTTGCCGGCCTTCACTACCTCGGCTAATATCCGCGCGTGCTGGTGGTCACCGGTCCCAATCATCACCGCATCCAGTTCATGGTCTGCCAGCAGTTCCTCCGAATACTTGAAGCTCTTGGGACGCATTCCGAAGAGCTTCTCTCCATCGGCGGCAGCACGCTCGCGGTTTACCGTCCAAAGATCGCAAACGCTGCGAAAATCAAACTTCGGATCCGTCGCGAAGGATTTCTTGAGCATGGCCCGATGGCCTTTGGCTCGATGTCCGCAACCAATGGCTCCAATCTGAATACGATCATTCGCGCCGATAATCCTGGCGTAAGACCGCGCCGTAAATGGCATTGCCAATGAAGCAGCGCCGCCGATAAATAACCTTCGTGAGACTGTATCCGCCATTTGGAACCCTCCTTATTGTTAGATCAGGGCCGGACTAACTCGTGTCGGCCCATCCGTTCGAATCAAAAATAAAATACTGACAGTAGCCAGCAGGGGCATGGTGCCGGCTACAATGAACGCCGGCAGATAAGAGAATTGGTCCACCAGCGCTCCGATCAGCAGCGTGAAAACCGTGGAAACGGCACCGGCGCCAAGTCCGCTCAATCCAGTCACCGTGCCGACTACATCCGGCGCAAACAGATCGGAGGGCAGCGTGAGGCCCATGGTCGACCAGGCGGCATAGCCAAATAGCGCGAAGCAGATAAGGGTCAATGCCCAAAACGGGCTTTGTACCAACGCGGCCGGTATTCCCGCCAGCATGGGAACGCAACTGACGACGCAAACTACCTTACGAGCCCGCATGACAGACATGCCGCGCTTGATCAGCGCTCCAGAGGCAAAGCCGCCGGCGAAATTACCGGCGTCCGCAGCAACGAATGGAATCCATGCGAACAACGCAATCTTCTCCAGACTGAAGCCCCTCGTATCACTAAGATACTGCGGCAGCCAAAAAACGTAAAACCACCATACCGGATCCGTGAGAGACCGTCCCAGAACGATAGCCCAGGTTTCGCGTTTCCTGAGAATCGGCAGCCAAGCCCGGAACGATTGCCTCTTCCTCCCCTCGCGCGCAGCGGCCCGTGCGGCTTTCGAAGGCGCGGGATAAACCAGCAGCCACCAGGCCAGCCAGGCGAACCCGAGCACTCCCGAGAATGAAAAGGCCGTTCGCCACCCGAACTTCAAAGCAATCCAAGGGATGCAAAGTGCGGCGAGAGCACCGCCAACGCTCGATCCGCTATCGAATATCGCCACAGCCAGACCACGCTCCTGCGGCGGGAAGGATTCTGCGACCGCTTTACTGGCGCCGGGCCAATTGAAACCTTCGCCGATCCCAAGCAGAAACCGCAGAGCACTGAATGTGGAAACCGACGTTGCGAAGCTTGTGATCAGACTGACAAGGGACCACCAGACCACGGCGATCGATAAGCCCAGACGCGTCCCCACAACATCCAGGAAAATGCCGCCAAGAAGCCAGGTCAGGGCGTAGGAAATCTGGAAAGCGGCAAAGATGTGCGAGAGTTCGCTGTGGCTGAGATGCAGCTCCTTCGAAATCAAAGGAGCGAGAACAGATAATGTCTGGCGGTTGAAATAGTTGAGAACAGTAGATCCGAAGAGCGCCCAAACAATCCACCAGCGGTGGTGAAACCCTGGCAGCCCCGTTGCATCCTGCGTTTCCACCTGGATCAGTTGGGACATTTCAGACTTCGGAAATTACACCGGCCTCAACCCTGCGCCGTTCGATTCCTGATCGGCTGGCTGGACGGGCCCTGGTGGACTCGCGAACCACGACGCGCGTCGGTATGGTCAACTGCTGCGGTTTGCGGTCGGGTTCTTGAATACGCCTGAGCACAAACTCGGCCAGGTGCTTGCCCAGCTCTTCCGGAAATTCGCGCACACTAGTCAAAGGAGGATGCATCAGCAGCGCTTCGCTATCATTGAAGCCTGCCACGCAAATGTCGTCCGGAACGCGAAGCCCCGCCTGCTGCAGGGCCTCGTAGACTCCGATAGCGATTTGATCTGACCCCGCCATGACGGCAGTCACCGGTTCGCGCCGCGAGAGAATCGACCGCATCGCCAAATAACCTAGCTCACGGTCATCGGAGTGAATCTCGCTAAAACGGGGCTGGAGTCCGGCGTGTAACATGCTCTCGCGATAGCCTTGCGCACAGCGGGCATACCACGGGAGGTCGCTATCGCCAATGAAGAAGATGTCCCGATGTCCATCGTCAATCAGGTGAACGGTCAGGTCGAATGCACCTTGAATATCGTCGGAATACACTGCATCGTATTCCTCCGGCGTCCACTGCCCGACAACGTTGTTGCCCAGCACGGCAAACGGAATCTCTCGCTCACGCAGCGCGTTCAGCATGTTCGAAGAGTTGGTTCCTCCCAAGATGACAGCCCTCACCAGAGCGCGTTGCGTGATGATTTGAGGAAGGTGCAGTTC
This sequence comes from Bryobacteraceae bacterium, assembly GCA_040002435.1. Classification (GTDB taxonomy): domain Bacteria; phylum Acidobacteriota; class Terriglobia; order Bryobacterales; family Bryobacteraceae; genus JANXXV01. Next base: position 7,848 of record JBDUEM010000244.1, on the reverse strand, counting down.
TTTGGAAGGTACTGATGCCGAGTATCGATGCGAGAGAAATAAAATCTCTTTGTTTTGCGAGGAACAAAAGGCCTCCGCTCCGGAGAGAACTCTTGCCTGAAAGTTATGCAGCAGATTGCGGTTGCCCAGCACGAACGCGATGATGCTCGACTTTTCATTCCGCCGCTGCTCCATATCGATACCAAGCTCCGCCGCCGCCTTTCGGACCCGCGCACGGATGGCCGGGTCCACATTCACCTGTCCGCGCACAATTCTTGACACGGTGGCAGTGCTTACCTTGGCGTGCTTGGCCAGTTCTTTGAACGATGTCTTTTTCTTCACGCCTTGTTCCTCGATTGGGCTGGCTGTCTGCCTTTACACGGCATCATACATTCTCAACCAACCCAATCTGCAATCTGCAATGATGCGCGGCTAAAAGACGATCTTCAAGGCGAGCTGCGAAATGCGAGGCGCACGCGCGCTGGTGATTCTGCCAAACGTGGAGTCAGGCACGCTGGTGTCCGGATTGTTCAATTGTGTGTGGTTGAACAGATTGAAAAACTCAGCGCGGAATTGAAGCTTCAGGTTTTCCCGCAGTGTAAAGGACTTGTGCGCGCCGAAGTCCACGTTGACCGTCCCAGGTCCGATGAGCGTGTTGCGGCCCACGTTTCCAAATGTGTTGTCGCGGGGAACACCGAAACACTGCGGTTGGAACCAATTGGTGATGCGTTGCCCCCGTGAACCGCTGGTGTATTGAGGCGTGCAGAGCTGTTGCGCCTGATCGTTGGCAACCGCCGGCAGGCTGAAGGAAGTGTCGTTGCCCGACGTAATGTTCAGCGGGAAACCACTCTGCATGGTCCAGATGCCGGAAGCTTCCCAGCCACCGAGAACCGCCCGCATCAGTCCCGCGTTGGGCGATGGCAGCTTCCAAAGACCATTCAGAATGAAGCGGTGGGGTATGTTGAAATCCGAAACACCTCGATAGGCATTGAGGTTAAACGGATTGATGATGTTGATGGTGTCGAGATCGGTGGAATAAGAGACGGTATCGATGCTCTTGCTCCAGGTGTAGTTCGCGCTCGCGGTGAAGCCGCGGGCGAACCTCTTTTCCACCGACAGCTGCAAGGCATGGAAGATGGAATTGGCGCCTGAAACATCTTGTGTGATCTGAATGAACTGCTGGTAAGGCCGGCGATCGTCCTCATTATCGGCCGTGGCTGTAGGACTGGGCCGCGGCGCATTCACGTCTGTGTTGTAGTTGAGATGCGTTCCTTTAGAACCGAGATAGGAGCCGCGAACCAGCACGTCGCCGACGACCTGCCGCTCCACCGTAAGATTCCAGTTCATCACGCGCGATGGCTTCCAGTTCCGGTCATACGACACCGCCAAACTGATCGGCGTGTCAAACGCCACGTTGGTAGCCGGGATGACGGGGGCAAATTGCGCGGGGAACGGATTAGGAGTGGACACATACGGGTTGCCGAAGGGAACGCGGAAGACCTGTACCTGCGGACTGAACGGGGCGCTGTCCGCCATGTTGTTGAAGGCCTCCAGGAAGGGCGGTTGGAAGAAGAGGCCCGCGCCCGCGCGGATTACCGTCTTGCCTGCGCCGGGGTTGTACGAAACTCCCAGACGGGGCGCCAACTGTTTCCAGCTCGAGTAGAAGCCGCCCGAAGGGCAGCCGTCGTCACCCGCGTAGATATATCCAGTGGGAGCGTTGGGGAAACGGGTTGATTTCTGGCCAGGCACAAAACACTCGGTCCGGCCTTTCGCCTCTCCCGGAGGAATGAAAGGATCCCAGCGCAAGCCGAGGCTCAGGACCAGATTCCTTCGCGCTTTGAAATTGTCTTGGATGAAGAGACTGCCCATGTTGCCGCGCCGCGAAGTATATTCTCCGCCTCCCTGCAGGAACCGGTCCGCGTATCCAACCAGGAAGTCGGAGAGTGGATTGCCGGAATAAGAGGTGCCACGGAAGCGGTATTGACCATTCTGACGGTAGGTATTGTTACCGTTGAAGCTGGACCGCAGAAAGTCGCCGCCGATAGCAATTTCGTGAGCGCCCTTCACCCAGTGAATACTATCCGTGATTTGGAAGCTATCCCGGTCAAACTGCCCGGGGTGGCCGCTGTTGATGCTGAAATAGCCGGTTGCTGCGATTACCAGTTCCGAGGGATTAGTCTGGGCAACATTCGTAACTCCCAGTTCGTTCAAGCTGAAAGGTGCGCCGCTGAGGATCTGCGAATGATTCCGCGAGTAGGACACAATCAGACTGTTCAACAGCGTGGGGCCGAGTGTGATTGTGTGGTTGAAGGAAGCGCTCTGCGTGGGCAGATCGAAGCCGCGGGTAGCCGTCAACAGATTCTTGCTGCCGATTACCGCGTTCCGTGCATAGTCGGTATATAGGTAGCGGCCGTACAATCTCTGGCTACCGACCAGATAATCCACACGGCCCATATATTGATTCTCATGCTCGCGGTCTGGAAGATCGAAGTACGTGAGCCCATCGGCCGAGGTGGCGACCGGAAGGTATTGCAAGGTCTTCACAGCTACCGGGCTGATCCGGCTGGCCGGTATGATGTTGCCCGGGAACGGTACTTTCGTCAGCGGATCTACAAGCTGCCGGCTGATGGAGGAGAAATCGCCGTTGCGTTGGGCCGCGGTGAGCACGGTCGCATTTCTGTTGGAGGCGACGTCTCTGATCTGTGTACCTTGATAGGTTCCGAAGAAGAATAGCTTATTCTTGATAACCGGTCCGCCGAAGCTTCCGCCGAACTGATTCCGTTTTAGCTGATCCTGACTCAGCGCGAAGAAATTTCGGGCGTTCAGGTTGCCGTTACGGAAAAACTCGAAGACGCTGCCGTGAAACTCATTCGTCCCGGACTTGGTCACCACGTTGACGATAGCCCCGGAGCCCCGGCCGTACTCGGCACTGAAGCTGTTGGTCTGGACGCTGAACTCTTCAATGGCGTCCGGGTTCGGAAACGGATTGTTAACGTTGGTGTAAGTGTCCTGATTGCTGCCGCCGTCCAGATTGTAGTTCGCTGTATCGGCGCGGCCCCCATTGGCGGCCACCGACACGGATCCCGGATAGGTAACTGTCTGAACCGTATCGCCAGATCCGTTGGAGTTTCCCGCTCGCAGGTCAACGGCGCCCGGGGAAAGCAGCACCAGAGCGGCGGCGTTCCGGCCATTTAACGGCAATTCGATAATCTTCTGCTGATTCACAACCTGACTCAGCGCGCCCGAGCGCGCTTCCACCATCTGAGGGCTCGCCGTAACCTCCACGGACTCGGAAGCCGTGCCAATCTTGAGACGGATCTGCACAGTGACCGATTGATCGGTAGCAAGCTGCACTCCGGTCTGTTGATAGTTACCAAAGCCGGAAGCTTCCACGCCAATCTTGTAGGCGCCCACAGGTAAGAGTGGAAACACGAAGCCGCCGTCCGCACCGCTTTGCATCTCACGTGTGAGACCGGTTTGGGTGTTGGCAGCAGTTACTCTCGCGCCGGCGATAACGGCTCCAGTAGGGTCTGTTACGGTGCCCGCCAAAGTGCCGGTGGGTTCAGCGGCGCTGAGCGCAGTCACGAGAAGGATCAGTGCGATAAAAATTCGAATCATAGCTTTTTCCTTGGATTTGCCCCAGACGCGGGAGTCAGTCACCATCTGGCCATAAACATTTCTTAGAGTCAAGAAATATTTCTCACTTTCGAGCCTGTTCGATGCTATAGTTCTATCGAAAGGTATGAAATTTTCAGCCTGGACCTGAAATAATTTCTGCCTGCCGGGGTTTGACATGGAAAACGTGAAAAGAGCAGCCACCTTCCTGGAAGTCGCCCGAAGTGCCAAGGTAAGTGCAGCGACGGTGACGCGGGTAGCGGCCGGGCGGACCGGAGTGAGTCCTGAAATCGAAGCTCGCGTACGCCGTGCCGCTAAGGCGCTTGGCGTCGATCTTCACAGAAAGAGCGGCACCAATATTGTGGCGTTCTTCCTTTCCAACCGGGATGTTCTTCACCCATTTCAGGCGCGCATCCTTCTGGGAGCGGAATCCTATTGCTCCCTGCAAGGTTGGGAGATCCTGTTTCTCTCATTCCGCTATCCGCTGGCGGATGCCCACACCAGCATTCAGCTTCCGCAGATCGTCAGCCAGGGCGATTTGTTGCGGGGAGTGATCCTGGGAGGCACCAACACACCGGCGCTGCTGCAGGCCTTGAAAAAGCGCAACATCCCCGTAGCGGTTGCGGGAAACAATGTTCTAGGCGATTGGAATCCGGCGGAGTGGGATGTTGTATCCTCCGACGATGTGACGGGCGCCCACGAAGTCACGGCGGACCTGATCGCCCAAGGCCATCGGGCCATTTGGTATATCGGCGACGTCAGAATGGCCTGGTTCGCCCACTGCGCCGAGGGATATACAAGAGCGATGCGGGAGGCGGGCCTAGAACCCCACATCAAGGGCGCGCATGCTCCCGATCACGAGCTCGGTTATCTGGCTGCGAAGTCGATTCTTTCACACAATCCCGTGACGGCAATCTTTGCCGGAAACGATCAGGTTGCCGTGGGTGTCTACCGCGCTCTGGGAGAGGCCGGCATCTCCATCCCCAGCGACGTCAGCGTGGCCGGGTTTAACGATACCGCGAGCAGCAGCCTGTTCCCCAGCCTCACCTCAGTTCGCGAGTTTCCGGAACAACTGGGCCAGCATCTGGCGGAGTTACTCTTGCGCCGAATCGCGACGCTCGACGCGCCGGTGCAGCAAATCCTATTGCCCACCCAAATGGTGCGGCGAGAGTCGTCCGGGCCGCCGTCATCCGGTCGCGGCGGCAAATTAGACGAGAGGCAGAGGCCAAGCCCCGCCCGCTCTCTCGGTCTCGTTACGGAATAGTTTTTTAAGGAGGTAGTCAATGCTTTGGAAGTCTCATTCGGATTTGATTCGAGCCGCGTTCGCTCTTGTCCTGGGAATGCTCCTGGGATCGATTTTTCCAGTTCTGGCACAGGTAGACTCTGCCAGCCTGGTGGGCACTGTTCGCGATAGCAGCGGCGGTGTGATTGCGAATGCCACCGTGACGGCGACTGAAACCGGAACGAACGCTACAACCAAGCTGGTCACAGATGCGGGCGGCAACTTCTCCTCGCCGCCTCTCAAAATCGGCACTTATCGTATGACCGTGGAAGCTGCCGGATTCAAATCGCAAACGCGAACCGGCATCACGTTGCAGGTGCAGGACCGCTTGCGGTTCGACTTTGACATGCAGGTTGGCCTGGTTTCGGAGAACGTCACCGTCCAGGCTGAAGTCCCGGTGATCCAGACGGAGACGTCCTCGCTGGGGCAGGTAGTCAACTCCAAGCAGATGGTGGATCTCCCGTTAAACGGCCGGAACTATCTGGATCTGGCCAGCCTGACCTCCGGCGTGGTCCGCACAGAAGGGACCAACGGCAACGCGGGCGGTAGTTTCGTAGCAAACGGAACGCGGGGCAATCTCAACAACTTCATGCTCGACGGCATCGACAACAACTCGAATGACAACGGTCAGTCCGTGCTGCGCACCAACGTCGACGCCATCCAGGAGTTCAAGGTGCAGACCAACTCCTATTCGGCTGAATTCGGACGCAGCGGCGGCGCTGTGATCAACGCGGTGATCAAGTCAGGGACGAACCAGTATCACGGGTCCGCATTCGAGTTCCTCCGTAATTCGGCGCTGGATGCCCGGGACTATTTTGAAGATCCCAATGCGAAGAAGGCCTCCTTCAAACAGAACCAGTTCGGGGGAACCATAGGTGGCGCCATCATCAAGGACAAGCTCTTCTGGTTTGGCGATTATCAAGGTACGCAGATCAGGACGCCGCAGAACTTTGTGTCCTCCGTGCCGACGTTGGCCCAGCGCACAGGTGATTTTTCGGGTCCCGGTAACAACACTATTTTCGACCCGGCGACTTACAATGCCGCGACGAATACACGCCAGCCGTTCCCGAATAACATCATTCCCGCAAATCGCCTCAACTCCATCAGCCAGAACTACATGAACCTCTATCCGGCGCCGAACCAAGCAGGCAAGCTGAAAAATAACTACATCACGTCGCCGGTGGATGCTGACCGAATTCATCAGATGGATGTTCGCGTAGATTACAACGTCTCCCCATCCGACCAGGTGTTTGGCCGCTTCTCCTGGAGCGATCGCACGAACCTGATGCCGTCGCCACTGCCCGGACTCGCCAACGGCGGCGGCTCCAGTACAGGCTTCACCTACGAAGGCGTGCAGGGAGTTTCGTTGGGAGATACCCACACCTTCAGTCCGCGAATCGTAAACGAACTCCGGGCCGGAATGAATCACATTCGAATTCACCGCGGCATCCCTCCCACCGGCACTCAGTTTCCGGCACAGGGCTTGCAGGTTCCCGGTGTTCCCAATAACCCATCTACCAACGGACTGACTCTCTTCGCACCCAGTGGATACCGGCGGCTCGGCGATCCGGGCTACGCGCCAACTCTGCTGGCCAGCCGCGAAACGCAGTATTCCGACACCTTGAGCATCATCATGGGTCGCCATTCCCTGAAAGTGGGCGGCCAGTTTCGCTGGAGTGAATTCAATATCTTCCAGGTTTCGCGGCCCCGGGGCAATTTCAATTTCAGCGGACAGTTCACTCGCAACCCCGCCAACTCCGATGGCTCCGGAATTTCACTGGCTGATATGCTGCTGGGTCTACCGTCGTTCTCAAACATCTCCTCGCTGATGGACTTGGGCAATCGCCAGCACGTCTTCGGGGGATTCGTTCAGGACGATTACAAGATTACATCCACGCTCACGCTGAACCTGGGCGTTCGATACGACTACACTTCACCGATAGTGGAAGTCCACGACAAACAGGCCAACTTCGATTTCTCGACCGGCAAGTTAATCCTCGCCAATCAGAACGGGGCATCCCGTGGACTGACCGACGTAGACAAAGCCAACTTTGCTCCGCGTATCGGACTGGCGTGGTCGCCCACACGCGCGCGCAACACGGTTTTCCGCGCCGGGTACGGGATCTTCTATAGCGGTCAGGAAATTCGTACCGCGGCGCCCTTGCAGCTGGCGTACAACGTACCTTTCTATTACGAACCTCAATTCATCAGCAACGGCATCACGCCGGTGATCACTGTGGGACAGGGCTTTCCGACGCTGAATCCAAGTCTGGCAGTGAATCCGCCGGTGACCAGTGAAGACAGCCGGCTAAAGACTCCGTATTACCAGCACTGGAATTTTAGTATTGGCCACCAGTTGCCATCGCAAGTGGGACTGGAGATCTCCTATGCAGGATCGAAAGGCGTACACCTGCAGAGCACTACGGATCCAAATCAGGTGCGCGTCCCGAGCGCGGCGGATGTGCAGGACAGCCGGCCTTACCCGACCTTCGGCGCTTTCACCTCAATCCAGAACCTCGGCAATTCCACTTATCATTCGCTCCAGATCAAAGCAGAGAAGCGGCTCACCCACGGACTCTATGTGTTGTCGGCATTCACATGGGGAAAGTCGATCAACGATCTGCCGGAGATCTGCTGTGCCGCTCCGTTTCCGCAAAACACCTACAACCTGGCTTCTGAAAAGGCCCGCTCGGACTTCGATCAGCGCCGCCGTCTGGTCACCAGTTTCGACTATCAGTTGCCCTTCGGAAAAGGGGAAGCGTTTTTGAACTCAAACCACGCTGCCGATCTGATTCTCGGCGGCTGGCATCTAGGCGGTATCCTGTCCTTTGGTTCAGGCTTCCCGTTTTCGCCCATTCTCAGCTATGACCCTTCCAATACCGGTACACAGGGCTTGCCGCGGGCGAATCGTCTTGGCAATGGGAATCTGGCCACTGGCCAGAGAGTCCCGAGTCTGTGGTTCGATGTAAACG
>JBDUEM010000243.1:0-12079 GCA_040002435.1 Bryobacteraceae bacterium | reverse complement strand
AACAAATGCTGCAACTCACTGGAGCCGGAAAACGTTTCGGCCACAAACTTCTGTTTCAAGAACTTGACTGGTTGATTAACAGCAAGGACCGCGTCGGCCTGGTTGGCGCTAATGGCACCGGGAAATCCACGGTGCTGAAGATCCTGGCGGGAATGGACGGCCTGGACTACGGCAGCCTCACTGCCACCAAGGGGATCACCGCCGGCTATCTGCCACAAGATGGCCTGGCGCTGAAGGGGCGCACCGTGTTTCACGAATGCATGACGGTCTTCGCCGACCTGCAGGCGTTGGAGGTGGAACTCGAGACGCTGACCCACCGCATGTCCGAGGTGGATACGGCGAGCGAGGAATACCGCCAGATTGCAGAGCGCTTCCAACGGGTGGACAGTGAATTCCGGACTCGCGACGGCTACGCCATTGAAGCGCAGGTGGGTGCGGTGCTGGACGGCCTGGGCTTCCACAAAGAGGACTGGACCCGCTTTACCGAAGAATTCTCCGGCGGCTGGCAGATGCGGATCGCTTTGGCCAAGCTGCTGCTCGAACAGCCGAATCTGCTGCTGTTGGACGAGCCCACCAACCACCTCGACCTGGAAGCGCGCAACTGGCTGGAGCAATATCTTAAAACATATCCAAACGCTTTTGTGCTAATCTCGCACGACCGTTATTTTCTGGACGTCACCATCACCAAGATAGTGGAGCTATGGAACAAGCGGGTTCATTTCTATAGCGGGAATTACGAGAAGTACCTGGTGCAGAAGGCGGACCGTCGCGTTCAGATTGAAGCGGCCTACCGCAACCAGCGCGACCGGATTGAAGCCCTGGAGGCATTCATCAACCGCTTCCGAGCCACGGCCACAAAGGCGAAACAGGTGCAGAGCCGTATCAAGGAACTGGAGAAAATCGAGCGCATCGAAATGCCGCCCGATGAGGGGACCATCCACTTTTCTTTCCCGCAGCCCAAGCCGAGCGGGCGCATTGTGGCCGAATTCCAGGGCGTCTCGAAATCCTACGGAGAGAAAAAGGTTTTCGAGAAGGTCAATTTCGTGATTGAACGCGGGGACCGCGTGGCCTTGGTGGGCGTGAACGGGGCGGGGAAGTCTACCCTCATTAAACTGCTTTCCGGGGCCGAACCGCTCTCGACCGGTGAGTACCGGCTTGGGCATAACGTGTCAGTGGACTACTTTGCGCAGGATCAGTATAAAGAACTCGATGTCGATGCGAAGCTGCTGGACGACCTGACGGCCTCGGCGCCGCGCCGCACGCAAACCGAACTGCGCAGCTTGCTGGGATGCTTTCTGTTCTCCGAAGACGACGTATTCAAGCGCATCGGCGTGTTATCGGGTGGAGAGCGGAACCGCTATGCGCTGGCGAAGATGCTGCTGTCGCCATCGAATTTTATCCTGCTCGATGAGCCTACGAACCATTTGGATATGCGGGCCAAGGACGTTCTGTTGGAATCGCTGGAAGAGTACACCGGTACAGTGGTGCTGGTCTCGCACGACCGCTACTTCATAGACAAGCTGGCAACGCGGGTCTTTGAGATCGGCAGCGGTGAAGTCACGGTGTTCCCGGGAAATTACGAAGACTACTTGTGGCGGAAATCAGGTAAGCCGCTGGATCTCCCGGCCGCGGACCTTGGAATTGCGGCAGCGAATCATGTTTCCGCAAACGCGGCTCCGGCTCTTAGTGACAAAGGGAAGCGCGTCAATCCGATGAAGATCCAAAAGCTGAAGGATCGGTGCGCGGCGATTGAAGGCGAAATCGAGAAGACTGAAGCGGAGATTGGCCACCTGGAAGCCGAGTTGGGACACTTCAAGAGCACGGAAGAAACTGTGCGCATCAGCCAGCTTGCCGAGACACGCCGTTCCGGATTGTCGGCGCTGCTTGCGGAATGGGAACAGCTTTCGCAGGAACTGGAAGCGGCCGGCTCGCCTTTAGGCTAAAGCCGGCCGCGGCGGTCTACCAGTAAACCTTCAAGCCCATCTGCATCTGCCGGGGCGTGTTCGCCTGGTTGGTGACGATGCCGAAGTTGCCGGCGTCCATATTGGTGCTGCCGGTTCCGAATATCGTACGGTTCAGTAAATTGAACGCTTCCGCGCGCAGGTCGACGCGAATGCTCTCGGTGATGCGGAACGTCTTGGCCAGGCTGACGTTTTCGTTCTGTCCCCAGAAGGTCCGCACCTTCGGGTTGTACCGCGTAATCGTGCCGAAGCCGCCGACGGGCTGCACCGGGAACTGGGCTTTGGTTTTAAGGAAGCGATCTACGTTCGGATCGAAACTGTCCCCGGCGATGGGGGCGCGCCAGTTCTCGTAGTTGTCTACCACGGGACGCGTGGTTCCGTTAAAGATCGGCAGCGGATTGTTGCGCGTTAACGCGATGGGAGTGCCGCTGTTGTATACCTGAATCGCCGAAACGCGCCATCCGCCCACTACATACGCCAGAACGCCGCTGGTCAGCCACTTCTCGCCTTTACCGAAAGGCAGGTTATACAGTGTGGAGAACTTGAAAGTATGGGTCTGGTCGTACTGTCCGATCGACTTTTCCAATCCCCGGTTGTACTGATCCATCGCGGACGCAGCATTTGCGAAGTAGGTATCCGAATCGGTCAGCAATTTCGAGAAAACATAATTCCACTGCAATGTCAGCCCCTGTGAGAAGCGGCGGTCTGCCTTCAACACGAATGCATGGTAGGAGGAGTGGCCGCTCTTATCGCCGTTCTGGACGCCGGTAGAAATCGTCTGATACTGCGGGAACGGCCGCAGCGCCTGGCTGACGGTGCGGGTTCGGGACTGCAGGAAGCTCGGATAAGGAACCTTGATTCCAGCGCCAACCGCGAGAGGAGAAAGAATATCGGCGCGCAGGATGTTCCCCGCCTGGGTGGCGCCGTACTGCGACACCAGATTGTTGTAAACAGCCGTCGGCACCTGGTTGTAATTCAACAGTCCTGTCTGCAGATGCGTGCCGATACTGGCGTTGTAACCGGCCTCCATTACCATGTTGCCTTTCAATTCGCGCTGCACCGTGAAGGTCCAGAACAGGTTCTCCGGCGCGCGCGTCGCTTCCTGTCCCTGCCACCAATCCACTGAATTTCCATTCGAGAATGCAGGATCGATCAGCGGAGGAAGCTTGTAGGCAGGCAGCCCTTCGTCCATCTTGAAAGTAGGCTGGACACCCTGTGACACGTTGTCGAATTGATACTGTCCGATGAAGCCCGCGAAATGTCCGCTCCCCTGTACCGCGGTAACACGAGCGAAGGAGCGACCGAACCCGGTGCGGATGGTGGTCTTCGTATCGGGAGAATAGGCGAAGCTGAGGCGCGGCGAGAAACCGCCATACCAGCCGGGCACCAGGCTACGAGTACCTTCGCGTCCGGGGCCAGTTCCGGCAAACCATAAAGCTCCCGGATAACCATCGGCGCCCGGATTCGGCCGCGTCGGGTTGAAGTCCGAGTATTCGTCGCGGGCATTCGTCGGCGGTTGGGTGAAGTCGTAGCGCAGTCCGAAATTCACGGTCAGCTTCCGGTTCACGCGCCAGTCATCCTGCGCGTAGAAGCCAAAGTAGGGATACTTCTGGTTCACAAATCGAATTGTTTCTGTGCGGCCGAGATAGGCGTCGCCAATAAGGAACGAGGCGAAGGAACTGCCGCCACTGGCCGGGAACGACGTAGCGCCCGGGATGCTGGTGCTCAGGAAGTTGAAGTCCGCGCGGCCGGCGATGTCCTGCTGGCCGAATCCGTTGGCATTCTGATTCTGATGCTGGAAGCCGAACTTTAACGTGTGAGCTCCGCGGATGTAGCTCAGATCGTCTTTCAATCCCCACCCCGGCTGCTCAGTCCCGTTAAAAGAAGGGGAGCCCCAAGTGGTGTACTCGGTGAAATTGATGGTCGGGAAGTTCTGGTTGCAATCAATTACATTCTTCATGCAAACCTTGTCTTTCCAGTTCTTGTCCACGTTCGCCGAATAGGCGTTCTTGATGAACGTATTTTTGGCGAAGGAAATGTGATTCACCATGTTCGACGAGATGGTCCAATCATGTGCCACGCGATATGCATCCGTATCCCAGGCGGTGATCGCACCATTCCAGATGGGTTGCGGCAGGCCGGGAGGTCCGGCTGCGCCCGGATTCTTACGGTACTTGGTGGTGTTCCAAAGGAAGCTGACGCGATGCTTGCTGCCGATAATCTGATCGCCCTTCGCGCTCCACTTATCCACCGGATTTACTTCGGTTCCGTTGGTGACGATGTAGTTGTTGCGAACATAGCCGCTGGTTCCCGGTGCGAAACCGCGGTTTGGAGCCACGCCCTGGCCGAATGCGGCGATGCTGCTGGAAATCTTGGAGAACCGCGCGGCAGGGATCTGATTGTTGGGAAACACGTCACGGATGGATCCCGTACCGGTGGGATTCGCGCGCGTCGTGGCTGGATCGTAGATGGCGAGCGGTTTGTTGTTCTGGTCTACCCAGTTACTGAAATCGCCTTTGTACATTTCCGGCGTGGGTACGGAGAGTATAGTGGCGTTGGCTCCGGCACGATTGCGGAAGCCTTCGTAGGAGACGAAGAAGAAGCTCTTGTTGCGGCCGTTATATACCTTTGGGATCCAAATCGGGCCGCCTGCCGAAAACCCAAAATCGTTCTGCCTATAAATGGACCGCGAAGCGGCGAAGAAGCCGCGGGCATCGAGTGCATCGTTGCGCAGAAAGTCATATGCGGAGCCATGCAGTTGATTGGTTCCGGACTTGGAGGCGAACGACATTACACCGCCTCCCGCCTGGCCGTATTCGGCTTTGAACCCATTCGTATCCACGGTGAATTCGGTTAGCGCTTCCACCGAAGGAGTGTTCAGCGCAGCTTCGTTGGTGTCTCCGGAGCGATTGGTTCCGACGCTATGCCCGTCGAGGGTGGCGTCCCACGAGGCAGCCTGACCGCCGCCGATCGAGAGCGACTGACCGTCACCCTTGGTCTCGGACGCGACGGCAACCAGGTTGAAGGGGCTGCGCATCCCGCCGCCGACAACAAGCGGCAGCTCATCCACCAGCTTGTTCTGAACTTGACTCGATACTTTCGCATTTTCCGTTTGCAGTGCCACAGCCGCTGCCGAGACTTCGATAGATTCCGATACCTGTCCAAGCTGCAGCGATGCGTCAAGGCGAACCGTGCCTGCGGCGGAGACGATGATGTTCTGTTGCAGGAATCGTTTGAACCCCACCGCAGTGATCTCGATGCGGTAAACACCCGGCGGCAGGTTGGGAACGTTGTATTCGCCGCCCGATGTAGTGCTCGCCTTTGTGACGGCATTTGTGTCACGGCTGATGACGCTCAACTCCGCACCGGCCAGGGCGGCGCCTGCTGGATCGGTTACAACTCCGGTGATGTTGCCGCGCTCACCTTGCGCGTAGACCACCAGAGTACATATGGACGCAAGAATTGCTGCTCTAAATAACTTCATCGAGACCCTCCGTTTGAAACTGTAGCTGCAACCTATCAAAGTCGGGCACTCGTGCGCAAGCCGGTGAATGTTATATTAGGCAAAGAAAAGGCGAATAGTGACGGGAGACACTCAAGAACAGTTAGCCATTTTGCGCCGCAGAATCGCTAAGATCGAAGACCGCTTTGGGCAAAGGGAAGCGGTACCCATCGTGCGCACCGAAGTCCGCGCCGACCTTCGGCCCGTACGCTATTTCATCGAAGAGTGGTGCAGCGGTGCGGAAGTACAAACGCCGTTCGGGGCCCACTTTGAAACCGAGAAACTCTACGAATCGCACCGCCGCCACGGCAGCTTCGATCTTTCCGTACTGAACGACTTGCCCGAGGATCTTCTGGACGCCATGTCGGACGGATCCATCGCGCGGTCGCACTGTTCACGGTGGGCATTTCTCGATACAGAGACCACGGGCCTGGCCGGCGGGTCCGGGACTTATGCATTTCTGATCGGCGTAGGGCGCATCACCCCGGAAGGCTTCCGGCTGCGGCAGTTCTTCATGCGCGACCTGGGCGAAGAGGCGAGTCTGCTGCACGCCTTGTCAAACCATCTGGCGGAGTTTGACACCCTGGTCACCTATAACGGCAAGGCGTATGACCAGCCGTTGCTGGAGACGCGGTTTCGCATGGCTCGTGCGCGCCCGCCGTTCGCCCGCATGGAGCATCTCGATCTCTTGTTCGGCGCGCGGCGTCTTTGGAAGCTGCGCTTCGAGAACTGCCGGCTGGTGGAACTGGAGAATCAAATTCTGGGCATGGAACGGGAGGGCGATCTGCCGGGCGCAATGATCCCGTACGTCTACTTTGAATACCTGCGGACGAAGGAAGCCTTTCGTGTAGCGCCTATCCTGCATCACAATGCTAACGACATTTTGACGCTGGCTTGTTTGACGGCAATTGTGCCCTGGGCATTCCGTTCGCCGGAAACGGCTCCCCTGGCGCACGGAGCAGAGATGGTCGGCCTCGCGCGATGGCTGCGCCGCGGGGAACGGAACGAATCTGCCCTCGCGTTATTCCGCCGTGCGATTCAAAAGGGATTGCCCGATGAGTTGATGTTCCGGACCATTTGGGATATGGCACTGCTGGAGAAAAAACTAGGGCGTGATGCGGCCGCGATGACGTTGTTCTCGGAACTGACCGAGTGCCGCAACAACCACCGGTTGACGGCGTTTGAAGAGGTCGCCAAATACTACGAACACCGGGAGCGCAACTATGCCATGGCCCTCGAGATCACGCTGAGCGCGATCGCACTCGAGGACTCGGATGAGTGGCGGCGCCGGCAGATTCGCCTCGAGCGGCGGCTCGAAGGAAAGCGAACGCGGCGCATGTTGCTATAGCTCCTCTGATATCTTCAAGCGGCCGTCCGTAGTCTTGTCTACAAAGTACCTGCTGATCTGATCGCCCGAGATTACGACGATTCCGGCGTTCGTCGCCAGCACGAGTTTTCCGCCGGCACTCCCAAACTGCAGGCCGATATCGGGCGATTCGAATTCTCGAATCGCATTGGATTTTCGGTCGAAGCGAAGCAGCCCGCCGCTGGTGCCTCCCCATTCTCCATTGCGGACGAGCGCCATCCATACGGCTTGATGCCGAACGGATTTTCTGATTTTGGAATGGTTGTGCGTTCAGGACCACCAGAAAAAGGAGGCCGGTGATTACATGAGCGAACTTAGTTCTTTCCACTCGCGGCCCTGCGATTCCGCCACCGCCGGGTAGGTTACGCTGCCCTGATAAGTGTTGACACCCTCGCGGATCGGCTGGCTGTCTTGGCATGCTTTCACCAGACCCTTGCTGGCCAGTTGCAGCAGGTACGGAAACGTCGCATTGGTCAGCGCAAACGTGGATGTGTGCGGCACCGCTGCCGGCATGTTCGATACGCAATAATGCAGCACACCGTCCACGTAGTAAGTGGGATCGGTATGAGTCGTCGCATGCGAGGTCTCAAAACATCCGCCCTGATCGATGGCCACATCCACCACCACTGAACCGGGCTTCATGATCTTGATCATTTCCCGCCGCACCAGTTTCGGCGCAGCCGCGCCGGGGATCAACACGGCGCCAACTACGAGGTCCGCATCCCGCAGGACTTCCCGGATGGTCCACGCGCTCGAGGCCAGGGTGACCACCTGGCTGTTGTAAATATCGTCCAGTTCACGCAAGCGGTCCAGGTTGCGATCGATGATAGTCACGTGCGCGCCCAGGCCGCATGCAATCTTCGCCGCATTATGGCCTACAACCCCGCCACCCAGGATCACCACATTGGCGGGAGCCACGCCCGGTACGCCGCCCAACAGAATGCCGCGGCCGCCGTTGGGAGCCTCCAGATACTGTGCCCCGACTTGCACGGACATTCTGCCCGCGACTTCGCTCATCGGAGTCAGTAAGGGCAGGGAGTTGTCTTCTTCGCGAATCGTTTCGTAGGCGACCGCGTTTACCTTTGCCGCCAGCAGGCGGTCGGTCAACTCGGGCAGCGGCGCCAGATGCAGGTAGGTGAACAGGATCAGGCCGGGGCGCAGATAGGAATATTCGGAGGACTGCGGCTCCTTCACCTTCACCACCAGATCCGCTCCGCTCCAAACACCCGCCGCATTCGAAACAATCTCCGCGCCGGCCTCCACGTATTGCGAATCGGGCAGCGAACTGGCCTGTCCAGCCCCGGTCTGCACCAGGACGCGGTGGCCCGCTTCTACGAGAGTTAGAACGCCGCTGGGGACAAGGCCGACGCGGCTCTCGTGGTCCTTTACTTCCTTGGGAACACCGATGATCACTGCTTTCCTTCGTCCATGGGTTTCGGTGTGACCGCGATCTCGGCGGTGGATTCATGCTTCGGTCCCAAGCCCAGGCCGATCAGAGAAAGTGCTCCAATTTTTCCATCTGGCGTGAGGTTGTTTGCACCTTGAAAGCGCTTTAGGGCGTCAACAGAATCCGCGCCCCACGCACCGTTCGGATCACCTTTGAAATAACCCTTCTCGATGAGTGCCTTCTGGATTTCAGCGTATCTCTCCGTGGTCGGCGTTTGCTGTCTGGGTGGGGAGAAGGTCCGGGCGCGCGCGCTTGCGCCAGATCTAGAGCGGGCTCGCGTCGTCCTGGCCGCGCCGGTAGCTTTTGTACCGGTCGACTTCGCTGCGGATGCCTTCGCCGTTCCCCGGCTGGCTGGGGAGGTTTTCTTCGCCGCAGCAACCGGCTTTTTGGCCGCAGCCCCGTAGACGAACTGGCTCAGCGCTAGCGCGAGCACGCAAATGTACTGAAATGGACGCAAACTGGTATCTTACCGTAACTTTGAGGCAGGCAATACTTGCCCGCCTCAAAGCGTGGAATCAAAGAACTACTGACTGGGAGGAAGCGTTCCGGAAACGTAGAACGCCACGTACTGATTCGATGAAGGAGCAGTGGACCGGGAGGATTGGGTCCGCCCCGCATTGGGATTTGGCCGCATCACCCGGAAGGCTACTGCGTCGCCCACTTTCAGCGTGGACTGAATCCTGCTAACATCCTCAACGGAACCAACCGGCTGACGGTTGATGGAAACCACCACGTCTCTTTCCTGCAAGCCGATATCTTCGGCAAACGAGCCTTCCATTACCTGGGCGATCACGATGCCCTTCTTGTCCTTCAGGGCCTCGCTGTCTTTTTCAGCATCATTCAAAGCACGAATCTTGATTCCGAACTTTGCCTGCTGCTGGGACTCGGCCTTGGTGACCTCTTCTTCGGGGCTCTTCTTGTAGCGGGGATCGTCCAGGGCCAGCATTTGCGCCTCGCGGTCCGCAATCACCAGCTTCAGATCCATCCTCTTCCCGCCGCGATCCACAGTGACCGTCGCGTCGGATCCAATGGGAGTTTGCGAAACGCGGCCAACCAGGTCGTCGCCATCCTTTACCGGTTTGCCGTTGTAGGCGACAATCACGTCTTCCGGCTTCATCCCGGCCTTATCGGAAGGACCGCCGGAGTTCACCTTCTCCACCAGCACACCTTCTTTCAGTCCAAGGGCCTTCAGTAATTCACCGTTCTTCTCATACTTTGTGAACTGAATGCCAATAGAGCCGCGCGTCATCTTGCCGCTGCGGATGATGGAATTGTAGACATTGACGGCCGTGTTGATCGGCAGCGCAAAACCAATTCCCTGATATCCGCCGCTCTGCGTGGCGATGGCGGTGTTGATGCCGATCACCTCGCCATTGATGTTCAACAGAGGCCCGCCGCTGTTGCCGGGGTTAATGGCGGCATCCGTCTGAATGAACCGTTGGAACTGCTGCGATCCGGCAACTTCCCGCGCTGTGGCGCTGACAATTCCGGAGGTCACAGTGGCTTCGAGCCCGAACGGGGAACCGATCGCCACCGCGGCGTCGCCAACCTGTACCGCATCCGAGTTGCCCACCTTGACGGGAATCAGAGGATGGCCGACGTCGATCTTGATAATGGCAAGGTCTGTCTCAACGTCCACGCCGATCAGCTTTGCACGGTACTCAGTCTGATCGTGCGGCACCTTCACCTTGATGTGATCCGCTTTCTCGACCACGTGATTGTTGGTGATGATGTAGCCGTTCTTGTCCACGATGAAGCCGGAACCGGTGGCTTCCCGCTTATAGGCGCGCTGAGGCAACCCCGGCTGTGCTCCGCCGGCGCCACCACCAGGACCGTTCGGGAAAAACCGCTTGAAGAGATCCATTGCGCCTTCATCGTCATCTTCCTCCTGGTCAGGAGCAGTGCGGCGGTTGCCACGTCCCACGGCGGCCTGTTTTGGGGTGTAGTCGGTGCTGATGTTCACCACCGAGGGTTCCAACCGCTTGGCCAGCCTCGCCAGGTCATTCGGCTGCGAGACCGCGGGAGGAATCACCAGGGGCGTCGCATCCGGGGCAGTTGAGTTCTGCGCCCTGGCGGCAAAAACGCCCGTATTGGCCAAGGTTCCTATGACGATACCCACCGAAAGGGTGAATACGAGAAGTGTGAGGGAAAGCAGCTTCTGCTGCCGTATTTTATCGAGGAAGAACATAGGTCGCGTTGCCTTTTTACCGTCTACTATTATAGGGAAATTGAAACAGATTAGCTCGCCTGCTTATTCTGATGTGGCCGCCGTCCGATCGGTTTCAATTCTACTAGCAAGATGCCTCCCAAAATCATCAGCGCTCCGCTGGCGGCCCGTCGTGATAAAACTTCGCTGGTCAATACAAAAGACGTCACCCAGGCGAAAACGGGTTCCAAAGCGAATATCAGCGCGGTCCGCGTGGGCGTTGTATAGCGCTGCGCCCAGGTTTGCACGGTGAACGCCAGGGCCGTCGCCAGCAGCGAGGTCACCGCTATGGCAACAATTACCTGCCGGTTCCAGCGAAGCACCGGCGTTTCCACCCACCAAAATGAAACAAGCCCGATGGCCGCGCATGTGCCGATTTGCAACAGCGTCAGCCACTCAAACGCCATGCGCTGTGAATAATACCCAAGCACAATGATGTGAAACGTGAATACTACCGCGCACCCCAGCGTCAGCAGATCGCCCGTGCCAATTTCCAATGCCCAGCCCGTAAGCGTCATCAGTCCAAGGCCGGTGGCGGCGATCCCGACACCCAGTATTTCCGAAAGTTGCGGCGCCCTTTTATAGACGATGGACGACGCCAAAGGTACCAGCACAATATACAGGCCGGTGATGAACCCGGACTTCGCGGGGGTAGTTAACCGCAAACCAAGGGTCTGCAGCAGATAGCCAAAATAAAGGAGCGTCCCTGTGATAATGCCGCCGGCCCATCCGGGGTGGACGCCGCGCGCCGCCGGGTTCAGCACGTACAGGATGCCCAGGGCAATGGTGGCCGCCGAGAAACGCAACCCGAGAAACAAGACCGGGGAAACGTCTGCCAGCGCATCCTTCACCACGACGAAGGTTCCGCCCCATATCATGGCCACCATGGCCAGCGCCAGGTCGGCGCGCCACTGCGGCGGCGCCGCGGAGCTATTCATTTAGCAGGAGGGAAAGGGCCAGCAGGATCCGCTTCAGGCCAGTCTCGCGGGCTTCCGGATGGAACCACTCGCCGTTGGTATGCGCTCCGCCGCCGCGTCCCCCGGCACCGATAGAGACAGCCGGAAGTCCCATCGAGAGAGGGATGTTGGCGTCCGTGGAGGCGCAATCCAGGTGAGAACGGATGCCAAGATGCGCATCCACGGCCCGCAGGATCCCCAGAATCGGAGCGTCCACCGGCAGATTACCCCCGGGCCGGGCTCCAATCTCACGAATTTTCGCACTGACCCTGCCGCCGACAGCCTGCTCATTCTCTGACTGCAGGGCTTTGTCTACGGAAGCTTTCAGCAGGTCGGCCAAATCGTCGATCCTGTCGCCGCTTTCCGACCGGATATCCACCTTCGTACGAGCCATGCTCGGAATGGCGTTAATGCTGGAGCCGCCGTCGATCATTCCGAAATTATAGGAAGTCCTCGGTGTCGTGGCAGGCCCCACCGCGGGGCAGGACGAAACGAAGTTGGTGATGGCCCGGCTGACAGCGTGCACCGGATTACCGACGCCGAAATCGCTCCAGCTATGACCGCCCGCGCCGGTGAATGTGACCTCGAAGCGACGGCTTGCCAGCGCCTGGCAAGTGATGTGATCCGTGGTGGGCCCGTCC
>JBDUEM010000242.1:0-12098 GCA_040002435.1 Bryobacteraceae bacterium | reverse complement strand
TCCTGACAAAACGATTGATAGAGGACAAATCGAAGGAGAGCAAGTAGGCATCCCACAGGCGCTCGACCTACCGCCTACCAACGCTGGCGTGATGCATCGGACGAGTGAACATCTCCACGCCTTCAAGCCGCGCGAAGTGATCCGGCCCGACTGCGCATGCCCACCGCGTTCGCGTTCCTGCTCGCCCACGAGCGCGACACGCCGAGCGGCATTTCCGCGACCGCGTTCAACGCCGCGCCGCGCGTGACCTACCGCCTGCCAGGGCTCGCGTGATTCATCAACCGCGTGAACATCGTCATCGCTTCGAGCCGCGCGAAGTGATCGGGCCCGCTGTTGACAAGTGTGCGGTTCACCAGCGAGGCGGCTCACGGCGCAGCCCGTACGGCTATTTGTCCATAGTCGTATTGATGCCGCGCGGGGGTGGGAGCATAGTGCCCACTTGAGTCATCCTCGCCCCTCTAAGAGTCGCCGTATCCGCCCATAAGAACTCTCCAAATGTGATCTCTCCGGCTCTGACATTTGTGACGATGAAGACATGTCTCGCTAGGAAGGTTGATATGGCTATACTCTCGATCGAAATGTACTATGCACATGCTTGTGGCGCTTCCATCGAAGCGATCGCAAGAAAGCTTGAATCGTCAGAGGATTGGGTATACGAGCGGATTGAAGCTGCGCGTTTATCGATAGAATTTCAAGCTGTGGTTTGTTGGTCTCCCGGACTCCGAGTAAGGAAACTATGTTAGATATGATTACTACCCTGATTAACCGGTGGAAAAGAATCTCGCGCAGAACGGCGTACTGCACAGAATGCGGACTTGCGGCCACCACGTCGGGAGTCTGCAATTGGTGTTCTGGTATTCCAACGAGATTATAGAGGGCTTTTCGAAGGAGAAGTTGTCCCCAAAGAAACGACGTGCCGAAGTCACGCTCGGGTGCTTGAGACTCGCGCGTTTACTGCAGAACAAAACTTGCACACGCCGCCGAGTTGCAGCAGCGAATCGCATCGTTCGCACTCGAAAGTTCGAGTTGTTGCCGCCCCCTCGCGCCGCGCCTGGCCTCCGCAGTACGAGCCACGGTCGCGAGCCCACAACAGCAAGCCCCCCAAGCAATCGCGCTAAAGAGCAAACTGCCGCGGCACCGCGCCGAGCTCATGCTGCGCGCGACCGAGTGTAAGTCGCGGCATGGCTCTGAGGTCTCCCTTTAAAGTGCGTCAAAGTGCATCATTTGAATGGCGCGCCATAACAGCTCGCGCGGAGGCGCCCGCACGGCGGAAACGTGGTTCCGGAGCCGCTCACCGCCGCGCCGCGTCTGGATTGTTCTTTTCGTACAGCGCTTTGAAGTCCGACCACATTGGCACGTATGGCTTGGGGATGTCTGACGATTTGGGCGTGGGTCTTCCGGCAGTACAGATTGCGAGAAACACCTTGGCGGCTTGTAGTCGAGCATAATGATCTGCACCAATGGCCATTCCATCCTTGCTGTAAGCTTGCGCCTCGAACGCCTCTTCGGTGACTTTGAGGACGCGGTCGAACATAGCCTCCATCCGGACATGCTGTTTCTCCACCAATTCGCAGATCAACTGCTTCGTCTCGGCCGCGTTTACGTCGCGAGACGCTTGGCTGCGGCTGATGGATTCGTCTTGGGCTATTTCAGTTACCTTCTTGCCGCTCAGAACCGCGGCGGCGATACGAGGACGGGGCACGGCCGCGTTGCCAAACTGTTTGGTTTTCGTCATAACGTTCTATCGCCACGGGGCGCGTGAGCCGTCACTGCCACGTCCACGGTCGCTTGCGGCACCGGAGACGAAGTGGCCGCGCCCCGCGCGTAGGAGGGCGTGAAACGGGAAGTGTCCTCTGGAGTCAGGAGTTATACTCGCCCGAGAGAATTCCGCGAAAGGCTCGAGAGTCGGCTGGGCCTATTTCGCGCAATGTGGCCGGATCACTGTCGCACTGGACGCTAACGGGACAGGTTCTGGGTTGATTGGGAGAGCGCGGTTCGCGCTTGTGACTAGCTCAGGTCGCATCGGTTAACCCGAAAACGGCCGTTGAACTTGACTGGATGGCCCATAACGATGCATTCTAAATACATCTTTATGAATTCCACCCCTACGCCAACACTGTACGAGCAACTGGGAGGCGAACCTGCGGTCAATGCCGCAGTTGACGTCTTCTACAGAAAAGTCCTTTCGGACGATCGGGTGAGTCAATTCTTCGACGACGTTGATATGGATCGACAGATCGCCAAGCAAAAGGCTTTTCTCACAATGGTTTTTGGCGGTCCGGTTGCGTATACGGGCAAAGACATGCGCGCTGGCCATGCCCACTTGGTTGCGCGCGGTTTAAACGACTCACACGTGGATGCCGTGATTGAACTTCTGGGTGCAAGCCTTCACGAAGTAGGTGCGCCAGCAGATCTTATCTCCAAAGTTGCAGCAATCGCCGAATCTGCGCGGGCGGACGTCCTAGATCGCTAGCGAAAACATGCCAGCAATCGAATATGAGGGTTGCACGTATCAGATCTCTCCCGATGAGACTGTTCTGGACGGGCTGCTTCGAAATGGAGTAAATATTGCGCACTCCTGCAGAGCGGGGAGTTGTGGCTCATGCATGATGCGTGCCGTTTCGGGCGCGATTCCTGCGGGGTCGCAGACCGGGTTGAAGGACTCTTGGCAAGCCCAGGGCTACTTCCTGCCATGCGTGTGCATTCCAGATGCCGATCTAGCCCTCACACCGGTGGGATCAGATGCTCGATTTGGTGCTACTGTCGCGGCACTGGATCTGTTAAGTCCTGATGTCTTGCGCGCGCAACTTCATTGCGACTCTCCGATTGCCTACCGCGCAGGGCAATACGTGACAATCGTGAGGGAAGGATCATTGGCTCGCAGCTATTCGATCGCCTGTCTTCCTGAAGGACTCGAAATTGAGCTACACGTTCGCAGGATCGCCGGTGGCAAAATGAGCGGTTGGTTTCATGAGCACGCGCGCGTCGGTGACCGGGTGACCGTGCTCGGACCATCCGGAGATTGCTTCTATGTTGCCGGAAACCCAGACCAACCGATGTTATTGGTGGGCACAGGTACAGGGCTGGCGCCACTGTATGGGATCTTGCGGGACGCGCTTCGCAGCGGGCATCGGGGACCGATTCATCTTTTTCACGGTGCGCTGCACACGGGCGGTTTGTATCTCGTGGACGAATTGCGAAAACTCACCGCATCGCATGCGCATATTTCGTACACTCCTGCGGTCCTGAACGGCTCAGATGTGGACAATATGGCGGTCGGCTCCATCGACCAAATTGTGCTCAACCGCTTTCCAAAGCTGGCTGGCTGGCGTGCCTATGTTTGTGGCGATCCTGCACTGGTCCAATCGCTCAAGAAGAAGTTGTTCCTGGCGGGCGCAGGATCGAGGGATATTTATGCGGATGCCTTCACGCCCGCAGCATAGTTTCAAAACGGTCATACTGAAGCGGGAATTGCATGCAACTTAGTCTACGTGCCGACTATTCACTACGCGTTCTGGTGTATCTGGGCACGCATCCCGAACGTGTCGTGACGACGCAGGAGGTTAGCGTTGCTTACGGAATTTCCAAGCATCATCTGGTACGCGTTGTTCAGACGCTCGCCCAGCATGGGTATGCTCAAATTCACACCGGCCGGTCGGGTGGAATCACGCTGGCGCGAGAACCCGGCGCGATCCGGTTGGGCGATGTTGTGCGCGATTCTGAGCCAAACATGCGCCTGGTCGAGTGCTTCGATCGCGAGACCAACACCTGTAGAATCGCTTCTTGTTGTGGTTTAAAGGGGATGTTGCGGGAGGCGCTGGAGTCGTTCCTCGCCACGCTGAACCGTTATACGCTTGCGGACATCCTCCGTGGTGGAGGGCAGAAGAAACTGGCGACAATCTTTGCAGTTGTCGCTGGAGCGAATTCGTGAAGTCCGCGCTTGGCTCGCACTCAGCGCAACCAACGGGGCTGCTGCCACTGCTTCTTGGAACGGTCTCGTTTGCGGTGTGCTTCGCGGCCTGGGGTCTGATCGCCGCGTTCGCTCCGCGGTTTCGCGATACTTTCCACCTCTCTGCCACACAGACCGCGCTAATGGTGGCGGTGCCAGTGTTACTCGGCTCACTGGCAAGGCTTCCGATCGGGATGCTCGCGGACCGTTTTGGCGGACGGCTTGTCTTTTCGTTGCTCATGCTTTTGTGCGCAGGCCCTGCATTCCTGACGCCAATGGCGCAGACCTACCAGCAATTGCTTGTAGGCGGGTTTTTTTTGGGACTGGCCGGGGCGTCATTCGCTGTCGGTGTTGGATTTGTTTCCCGCTGGTTCAGTGCTGAAAAACAAGGCAGCGCACTAGGCGTATACGGACTAGGCAACATCGGTCAATCGGCTGCGGTCTTCCTCGGTCCCCTTCTCGCGGCTTCACTCGGATGGCAAAACATCTTTCGAGGCATGGCGGGAGTCTTGGTGGTATGGGCTGTCGTGTTCTGGTTGTTCGCGCGAAACGCACCTGTGTCCGTTCGCCCAAAGACAATCGATGAAATGGTTGGCCTGCTCGCCCGCGAGCGGCTCTCGTGGGCATTGTCCGCTTTCTATTTCCTGACCTTCGGCGGTTTCGTGGCTTTCTCCATCTACTTGCCGAGTCTGCTTCGAGATCAATTCCATCTGCAACCCGCCGATGCCGGCTTTCGAACCGCCGGCTTCGTGGTCCTCGCGACTCTGCTGCGGCCGGTTGGAGGATGGCTCTCAGACCGGATCGGAGGGGCGCGCGTACTTTCACTAGTCTTCTCCGTGGTAATTCCGTTTGCACTGCTAATGGCGTGGCCATCCATGCTTCCGTTCACCATCGGAGCACTTGGCTGCGCGCTCATGATGGGCCTGGGGAACGGTGCGGTCTTCAAACTGGTCCCGCAGTATTTCCCGCGCGAGACCGGGACCGTTACCGGACTTGTCGGGGCGATGGGGGGGCTTGGTGGATTCTTCCCTCCGCTCTTGTTGGGCTTTTTCCGCGATCGAATGGGCACCGTGTGGCCAGGTTTTGTCCTGCTGGCGCTCGTGTCTCTTGTGATGTGGCGGATCAATGCGCGGGTATTTCTTCCGCGTCAGAACGCAGTGGACCTTACCTTGCCCCCGCAACTGGCGCGTCTCGCGGACCAGGCTCGTGCGGCCGCCTGGGCGACCCTGTTCACACTGCTCTTGATGGCCGCCATCGTAACGGGCTCGCGTAATCTGGACAATTTCGATCCTGCGCTTGTGATCTATACGTTCGCAATTATATTTGCCACATGGGGCATTGTCTATCACTACAACGTCTGGTTGGATAAGCCTCCTACGCGCATGTACTGGGGACGGGGTTGGGAACTATTTCGGAGTCAAGGAATTCTGCGGACAAGTCTTACGCTGGTGGGGCTGACAGGTCGGAACATCGTTGCGCAAACGTTCATCGCCAAACGCTCGCGTCTTCGCTGGTGGATGCACCAGTGTCTCTTTTGGGGTTGCATTCTTGCGGCAGCCATTACCTTTCCCCTCGTGTTCGGCTGGATCGCGTTCCGATCGTTGCCGAATGACCAGTCGACATACGTCACCTATCTTTTCGGGTTTCAAGCAGGCACGTTCCCGCTCCACACGGTCGTGGCGACGGTGCTTTTTCATGGGCTCGACATTGCGGCCATTCTGGTAATCGCCGGCGTGTGCCTGTCGCTGTGGAGACGGCTCCGAGACAAAGGAGCGCAAACCCTGCAAAGCTTCGCGATGGACTTCTTTCCAGTCATCCTGTTGTTCGCGATTTCAGTGACCGGCATTGCCCTTACGGTCTCGCAGGAGTGGCTGCGTGGCGCAGCATACAGCTTCCTGGCGATCATTCACGCGATCACCGTCATCGCCGCGCTACTCTTTCTGCCCTTTGGGAAATTCTTTCATATTTTTCAACGGCCGGCGCAGTTAGGCGTCAAGCTGTATCAGAAGACCGGCGCAGAAGGACCGGGCGCGATTTGCCGACACTGCAAGCAGCGGTTCGCTTCCGCTATGCACGTCCGTGATCTTAAGATTGTTCTTCCCCAACTCGGCTTTGACTATACGATCCCGGGAACCGATTTCGCTTGGCAGGATCTCTGTCCGCCGTGTAAGCGAAGATCTCTTTCGTTGTCGCAACTCAGATTAAAATCCGCCGCACAAGAGGCTGCCAATGGCTAAATCACCGGGAACACTGGAACAGCTTCGCGACCAATATGGACCGCATCTCAACTACACTCCGGACGGCGGCTGGAGCAGAGAGCCTCGAACCAAGCCCGACCGTTTGGTTAAGACACATTGCTGTTTCTGCGGCCAGCAGTGCGGCATTCAGTTAAAGGTTCGGGAGAATCACATCATTGGCTTCGAACCGTGGGAGGATTTCCCGTTCAATCGCGGGATGCTCTGCCCAAAGGGCGTTAAGCGCTATCTGCAGTCGAATCATCAGGATCGATTACTTGATCCTCTGCTCCGCACCGACAGGGGTTTTGTGAAGTCCAGTTGGGAAGAAGCCATGTCCTTCACAGCACGGCGTCTGCGCGAGGTGCAGGATCGCTATGGAAAGGACTCGGTAGCAGTATATGGCGGTGCGTCTCTCACCACGGAGAAGTCATATCTGATGGGAAAGTTTGCGCGCGTGGCACTCGGGACCAGACACATCGATTACAACGGGCGCCTCTGCATGGTCTCAGCTGGAGTGGCTTACAAGCTGGCCTTCGACGTTGACCGCAGCCCAATTCCTTGGTCGGAGATCCCCAAGGCGCAGGTGATATTTGCAATCGGCGCGAATGTGGGCGAATGTGCGCCAATTACGACTGACTATATCTGGCGTTGCCGGGACAACGGCGGCAAGTTGATCGTCGCCGACCCACGCATGACGCCAATCTCGCGCAATGCGGATCTCTTCCTGCCCTTGCGTCCCGGCACCGATCTCGCACTGCTGAACGCGATGCTGCACGTCGTACTCCGCGACAACCTGCAGGACGACACTTTTATCGAACAGCACACCAGCGGCTTTGAGGCTGTTAAGGCATCGGTAGAACGTTTTGATCCCCGAATGGCGGCGGAGATGACCGGCGTTCCACCGGAAGCCATCGAGAAAGCTGCGCACATGTTTGCGAGGGCGGACCGCGCCATCGCAATGCACGCGCGCGGCCTGGAACATCAATCCAAAGGCGTGGAGAACTGTTCGGCGCTGATCAATCTGACTCTGGCAACCGGTCACCTTGGACGCGAAGGATGCGGTTGCACCATGATCACCGGCCAGGGCAACGGACAAGGCGGGCGTGAGCACGGTCAGAAATGCGACCAGTTACCTGGTCAGCGGTCCCTGCTCGATCCGAAGGCACGCGAACACGTCGCGGGCGTCTGGGGAATCTCGCCTGACGAGTTACCGCAGCCTGGCTATTCGGCCCAGGAGATCATGAACGCGATTCATGCGGGAGAAATCAAAGCGCTGTTCTCGATCTGTTTCAATCCGGCGGTTTCGCTCCCCAATGCGGACTTCACACGAGAGGCGCTAGAGAAGCTTGAGTTCTTTGCGGTCACCGATTTTTTCTTATCCGAGACTGCGCGCTACGCCGATGTCGTCCTCGCGGGCAGTTTGCAGGAGGAAGAGGAAGGCGTCACCTGCAGCGCAGAAGGTCGCGTCATCCATATCCAGCGCGCGGTCGAGCCGCCTGCCAACGCCCGCCGTGACTCCGAGATCATCTGCGATCTGGCTCGTCGGCTCGGGAAGGGCAAATTCTTTCCCTTTGAGACGCCTCGCGAAATCTTCGAAGAACTTCGCGAAGCCTCGCGCGGAGGACATGCCGACTACTACGGCATCACTTATGAAAAGATCGACACACAGATGGGCGTGTTCTGGCCTTGCCCCGGCCTGGATCATCCCGGCACGCCGCATTTGATGCAGGACGGCATCTCTTTCTATCCGGATGGGAAATGCCGGTTCCAGTTGGCGAAATGGCGCGAGAGTGGCGATCCCGTGGATGCCACATTTCCCATCTACCTGACCACGGGTCGCGTGGTGAGTCAGTATCTCTCGGGCACCCAGACCCGGCGCATCGGCGGACTCGTCGATATCTATCCCGAGCCACGGGTTGAGATTCATCCGCGGATGGCGGAACAACATGGCATCGTGGACAGAGACTGGGTGACGATTACCACCAGGCGTTCCGAGATCACACTGCAGGCCAGCGTGGTTCGTACCATTCGACCCGATACCGTCTTTATTCCCTATCATTGGGCCGACAGGAAAAGCGCGAACATGTTGACCCATCGAACGCTGGACCCACGGAGCAAGATACCCGAATTCAAGGTCTCCGCATGCTCGATTCGCAAGGCAGACGGCGCGCCCTCCTGGGCGACAGCCGAACAACTCGTGAAGATTGACTCGCCAGGAGCAGTGAAGTAAATGTACGGATACGAATTCTATGTGGACCCGTCGCGCTGCATCGGCTGCCAATCCTGCGTGAAAGCTTGTGAAGAGTGTGACACGCATCGCGGCCACTCGATGATCAATTTCGATTTTGTCGACCGTGCGGAGACCATAGCCACGGCCGCCTATGTCTGTTGGCACTGCGAAGACCCTACCTGCGCTCAGGTTTGTCCTGCCGACGCAATTAAGAAAGGCGAGGACGGTGTGGTGATGTCCGCGTTAAAACCGCGGTGTATCGCTTGCGAGAACTGCGTGCTGGCGTGTCCGTTCGGCATTCCCAAGATCATTCCGGAATACGAGCAGAT
Organism: Bryobacteraceae bacterium; assembly: GCA_040002435.1. Classification (GTDB taxonomy): domain Bacteria; phylum Acidobacteriota; class Terriglobia; order Bryobacterales; family Bryobacteraceae; genus JANXXV01. The sequence goes on along the minus strand of JBDUEM010000242.1, from coordinate 3,353 downwards.
GATGAAATGCGACATGTGCTACGACCGCACTTCGGTCGGCAAGAAGCCGATGTGCGCAACCGTCTGCCCAAGTCAGGCGCTGGCTTACCTGCGGCCGGAAGAGATCGCCGCGCGTCGCGAGACACCATCCAACGTCTTTTATTTCGGCGCGCAGAAGATCATCACTCAGGTTTATATGATGACTGCGTCGGGAAGCGATTCCGTGACTCTCGACATTGCCGACTTCATGTGGGAAAAGGCGAATGTCTGATCCAGTAAAGGAACAACAACCGCTCTGGCGCGACGAGTTCTCCGTCTCGAAGGCCGACGAGCGTTATGTCAACCGGAGACAGCTTGCCAAGTTCCTTACGTTGGGGAGCCTCGGGATGTTCGCCGGTAACCTCTGGATACTGGGCAAGAGCTGGTTCCGGAAGGCACAGGTTTACCATAGGAGCCTCGTTGCGAGAGTCGGCGAAATTCCGATTGGCGGCGTGAAATTATTTGAATATCCGAATCCGGGCGAACAATGCATCATGGTCCGCACCGCGGAGGACGCCTATGTCGCGTACAGCCAAAAATGCACCCATCTGTCGTGCGCGGTATTTTACTCCCGAGAGCAGGATCGCCTGGAGTGTCCCTGTCACCAGGGCTATTTTTCAGTCAAGGATGGGTCTGTCTTGCAAGGACCACCCACGCGTCCGCTCCCGCGTGTGGTTTTAGAGCGCAATGGCAACGAGTTGATCGCGATTCGAATGGAGCCCGAGGTATAGACTGTGGCCCAATACTCCAGTTATCGAAACATCCCTCAACAACGACGCGGGCTGACGGCGATCGACGCGATCACTGCACTGATTGTCATCCTCCTGGTAGTTCAAATCTGGCTGCTCTCGGCTACACTGGACACATTCCTCGCCGGACACACCGAAACCGCCTTGCCGGGAGCAATCGTGTCCGGGGTGTTATGTGCGGCGTGCTTTGCGATGTATGGATTTATCCGGCGAGTGGACCGCGACTCGCGCCCTGACCGCTGAACTGCTTTAGTTTTCGCTCTGCGCGCCCGCATTTCGGACGACATTTCAGAGATGTCGATCTCACTAAGCTAAGCGATCGTCTGGCCATCGCCTTGACGATGCCGGCGCACTGCTCTCAGGGATTCGTGCGCTCTCAAACGGATATACTGCTCCACAAGGAGCCTGCCCCACCTTCCTTGCTTTGTATCGAAGGCTCGAGGAATTCGCAGAATTCAAACGCGACCTGCACCATCAAGTTCACCTGGAGAACACCGTCCTCTTCCCGCGCACTGTCGAAATGGAGCAAGCGACCTGAAGGGGAAGGTGAAATCCGTGGTGGGGAGCGCTCTTGCATCGCCACGCCGCACAAGACGTGCGCAGTGCGCTTTTCCTGCGTGAATCCCCTTGCGCCCGCGTTGCTGACGAATGGATCATCGTCAACAGCATCTTGAATCTACTGAGGGCCTTCAGAGAATGAGGTTGGTTGGTCCGGCATTCGCGCACGAGATGCTACGGCGCAGACGCGAGTGCATATCGTGATACGATACACTTGTGAACGCAGATGGAGATCTTTCTCAAGACCAGTACCGGGACTTGGCCGAATTCAGGCGCCAGATTCGGCAGTTCCTTCATTTCAGCGAGGCAACGGCAAAAGAGCACGGAATCGAGGCGCAACAGCATCAACTGCTGCTTGCCGTGCAGGGTCTTCCCGCAGGAGCCAAACCCACGATTCGCGAAATTGCCTCCAGGCTTTTCATCCAGCATCACAGTGCAGTGGAACTGGTAAACCGTCTTGAGGTCACAGGCGCTATAGCGAGAACTGCCGGGGTCGGGGACAAGCGCGAAGTCTGGGTCCGGTTGACACCTACAGGCCGTGCAATCCTCCGTAGACTTGCATTGGCGCACCGGACCGAACTCGAACGATCCGGTCCCGAACTGGCTCGTATGTTGAATTCAGTTCTGCGCCACAGCCGGAAGATGGTGGCGTCTTGAATAGCCCCAAGGAGAAGTCGCAGAGGCTGGGTGACTTTACAACTACGATCCGGGTGATTCCGATTTCGCTGGTCGCCATCGGAATCGGCGTCATCAGTACGTTTGTCGCATGGGCATTGCTGCGTCTGATCGGGTTCTTTACCAACGCGTTCTATTACGGACGATGGAGTACCAATCTCGTATCACCGGCTGGAAATCACCTCGGCTGGTTCGCCGTGCTCGTTCCAGTAGCTGGTAGCCTGGTGATCGGCTTCATGGCGCGATACGGCTCCGAACGCATTCGAGGTCACGGCATTCCGGAGGCACTCGAATCCATTTTGATCCACGGAAGCAAGGTGCAGCCGCGGCTGGCAATTCTGAAGCCTCTTTCGTCCGCCATCTCGATCGGATCGGGCGGCCCCTTCGGTGCCGAAGGACCGATCATCATGACGGGTGGCGCAATCGGATCGATCATCGCTCAACTCTTTCATCTGACTGCCTCCGAACGAAAGACGCTGCTGGTGGCAGGCGCGGCGGCGGGCATGGCTGCGACATTTGCGACGCCCGTTGCCGCGGTACTGCTCGCCGTGGAGTTGCTACTGTTCGAATGGAAACCGCGAAGTGCGATCCCGGTGGCTCTGGCCAGCGCAACCGCAGGAGCGGCGCGACGATATATTCTCGGTCTGGGTCCGCTGTTCCCGGTACCGCAGCATGCGATCTTCATCGGTCTGCACGGACTGGCCGGATGTGTCATCGCGGGGTTGCTGGCCGGCGGTCTGTCGACGCTGCTGACGCTCGGAGTATACGGAGCGGAGGACGCTTTCAAGAAGCTGCCGATTCACTGGATGTGGTGGCCGGCGATCGGCGGTGTATTCGTGGGGTTGGGCGGATTGATTTTCCCACAGGCCCTTGGCGTCGGTTACGACACAATCCAGGCGCTGCTGCAAGGCGAAGTTCCACGCACGATCATCGCGGGCGTACTGTTGGTCAAATCGGCGATCTGGGTGATCTCTTTAGGGTCGGGAACGTCGGGCGGCGTGCTTGCACCATTGCTCATGATGGGCGCCGCGCTGGGCGGAGTGGAGAGTATGTTCCTGCCGCACGAAGGCGCGGGATTCTGGCCGCTGGTCAGCATGGGCGCCATCCTGGGCGGGACCATGCGAGCGCCGTTTACAGCAATTCTGTTTGCGCTCGAATTGACGCACGATATCAACGTGCTGCTGCCATTGCTAGTAGCAGCCATGTTGGCGCATGCAACGACCGTGCTGCTGCTCAAACGCTCCATTTTGACTGAGAAAGTGGCGCGCAGAGGATTTCACATTACCCGCGAGTATGCAACCGATCCGCTGGAAATTCTGTTTGTGCGCGAAGTTATGCGCACCAGGATGGTGG
>JBDUEM010000241.1:0-12148 GCA_040002435.1 Bryobacteraceae bacterium | reverse complement strand
ATCATCGTGGACGCCGCCATGAACGATCTGATTCGTCCGGCGCTCTACCAGTCCCATCACGAGATCGTTCCGGTTGAGGAGCCTTCCGCTGAGCAGCAGATGCTTGCCGACGTCGTTGGTCCGGTCTGCGAGACCGGCGATTTCCTGGCACGCAACCGGCAGATGCCGCCGGTGTCGCCAGGCGCGCTGATGTCCATCAGTACGGCAGGCGCCTACGGCTTCGTTCTTTCTTCGAACTACAATTCCCGTCCCCGCGTACCGGAAGTACTGGTGGAAGGGTCGGCTTGGCGTATCATCCGCCGGCGCGAAACACTGGAAGATTTGATCAGAGGAGAATAACCTTGTTCCGGCCGGCGCTTCGCGAAATCGGGAACATCTTCTTTCGTGTCGGTAACGCCACATTCGGAAGCGGTGCCGCCGCCACCGTCCAACTCCGCGAACAGATTGTCGAAGACCGCGGCTGGCTCGGGAAGCATCAGTTCGCTCTTTGCTATGCGCTGGCCCGCGTTACTCCGGGCACCAATCTCTACGCTCTCTTCAGTGCGGCCGGCTGGTATCTGCGAGGATGGCCCGGCGCGATCGTGGCCATTCTGGCGGCCTCGCTCCCGGCCTCGATGGTCGTCGTACTTTTGACCCTGGGGTACCTAGCCATCTACACCAACCGCCTGGGGCAGGCCGCCATCATTGGAGCCATGGCCGCCGTCGTGGGCACCATCATCGGCGGCGCATGGCAGTTGATTGAACCGGACATCCTCTCGCGCAACTGGTTCCGCACCGTGGTTCTGGTCGCCGGGGCCATGATCCTCGCCATGGGCTTCGACGTATCGCCTCTTCCCATCATCGGCCTGGCAGCGCTCGCAGGTTTCTTCTGGCAGGAATCATAGTGAACCTGCTGCTGCTTTACTTCCTATTCCTGAAAGCCACCGTGACTTCCTTCAATGGCCCTTCGTCCTTGCCGATTCTGCGTCAGGATCTGGTGGTTCGCCGTCAGATTCTTACCGACCGTCAACTGAACGCCGCGGTAGTTGCGGGCCGCTGCGCACCCGGACCCATGGGAATCTACGTGGTTGGCGTGGGGTATTTCATTGGCGGGCTACCAGGAGCCTGCGCGGGATGGCTGGCGTTGATCACGCCGGCGTTCCTCATCGTTCCCCTGCTGAGGTACGTCGGCAATAACGCGGAACATCCCCGGGTTCGCAGCACACTACAGGCGGTGGTGATCGCGAGTTCCGGCTTGATTCTGAGCTCGGCAAAACCAATGGCGATGGACGCAATCCACGGGCTGTTGCCTCTGGGTATTCTGATCGCTGCCATCGTGCTGCTGGTAGTGATCAAAGTCGAGACAGTCTGGATCATCGCCGGGGCGGCAATCATCGCCTGCCTTGTTAAAGCAGCTTCTTGATCTCGGTCTCCACCGCCGCCATCGCCGTCTCGCCGAAGAAGCTCTTCACCTTCTTGCCGGACTTGTCGTAGAGAAAGAGCGCGGGCAGCGCGCCGCTCCATTTCGGGTCGAGTCCTTCGATGAATTTATCGTCGTTCTTGACTACCTTCTGATAAGACGGCATCGGTACGTTCTTCGCCGTCAGGAACCGGCGCGCATCCATCTCGCTGTCCACTTCATCCGCCGAGATCAGCACCAGCTTCATGCCCTTGTCTTGCAGCCGTTTCTCCAGTTGAACCAATTGCGGAACCTCGGCGCGGCAGGGCACGCACCAGGTCGCCCAGAAGCTGACCAGTGTCACTTTTCCCTTGTTGGAAGAAATCAGCCGGGTGTAGGAGGTCTCGTCCACCGGGATCAACTTTTCCGCGGCGGCCGCGGGAAGAAGCAGCGCCAGAGCAAGCACGAACAACTTCATAATGCCGATCTCCTGACCCGCTTGATGGTGCACCCGAAGGACCGGGCTTCCTTCATCTCCACGGGCTTTCCCGCCAGCACCGCGTCAATTGCTTTCCGCGCCCCGTGAACCTGCGCTCTCGCCGGATTAGCCGCGTCGTCGATATAGCCGTGGTATCGCAGCACTCCGGACTTGTCGAAGATATATGTTTCCGGGGTTACCGTCGCGCCGAACCTGTCGGCAAGCACGTTGCCCGGATCCTTGTACACGGCAAAAGCAAACCGGTTCGCCTTGGCGTGTTCGGTAATCTCGGCCGGCGACTCGTTTGCATTGGCATTCACAAACACCAGATGAACGTTCTTACCCGAATAATCCTTGTAGAGGGCATTCATCCGTTCGTTGTAGCTGTTCGAGATGGGGCACTGGGTCGAGATAAAAATCAGGACCGTGGCGTCCGCATTGGAGGGTGAAATTGTGACGGTCTTCGAACCGTCTTTGACTTCAAACTGCGCGATCTTCGATCCGACGGAAAACTCTTCCGCCGACGCACTCAGTACGCAGAGCAGGGTAGCAGCCAACAGTCGTCGCATACTTGGTACCTCCCGTCTACCGTTTGGAATCCAGCTTAAGGTTTACGACAGGTTTCTTCGTATCAAAGGAGCTCAGCGTTTTGGTGGAACTCGTTGCTCCCTGATAATCGGCTTTCAACTCATAATCCACGTTGGGATTTAGGCCGTGAAAGTGGTATAGCCCGTCGCTTTTTGTAATGAAGGAACGGATCTGCAGGGTCTTGGTATCTTTCAACTGCACCACTGCGCCGTCCACCACCTTATCGGTAGCATCCGTAACAGTTCCCTGCACCGACTTCGGGGCACTGTCGTCCCGGCCTTGTGCGAATAGCGCAACCGCGACCAGCATCAACAGAAAGCCCTTCATATTTCCCTCCCGATTACTTTATCACCGGCTCAAGCTGAAAGGACAGTTCCTTGCGCTGCTCCCCTTCAATGGCAACCGTTTGTTGCTGCGGTTGGTAGCCATTCATTTTGACGTCTACTTTGTACTTGATGGGTACCACGGGCACACGCACGGCGAACTCGCCGCGGGAATCGGAAACCGCTTTCATCTTCTTGGGCTTACCGTCAACTTCGGGAGTAATCTCAACTTCCGCGCCGGGCAGCGCAAACCCGGGCGGGCGATAAACTGTGCCGACAATTACCGAATACGCCTCGGAAACGGCCTGTTTCTTGGGTTTCTTCTCAGCGACTGCCGGTGCTGCCAGCAGGATGGAAAACGCCAAAAACAGGCCGGCGAACTTACTTCCACTCGTCGTCCTCGTCCTCGTCCTCTTCTTCGTCCTCGTCGTCATCGTCGTCTTCATCCTCGTCCTCGTCCTCGTCTTCCTCTTCTTCGACGGTTTGTTCGATTTCGATCGGATTCTTTCCAACAACTGTGAGACTGGCGCCACACTCCTCGCAGGTCAGTTCGTCGCCTTCATCCAGTTCCTCTTCCTCGGCGTCAATTACGGCATCACACAAAGGACAGTTCACCATATACGGTCTTCCTCCACATATTCCTCAATTCTAAAGTGGTCTGCAAACCCCGGCTCAACACATTGTACTCGCGTGCTTAGCTGGTAGCCGGAACTGGTTCTTCCAGGATGGAGTTGGCACGCTCCAGATCCTCGGGCGATGCAGTAACCAGGGTCTTTTCCATGTCTTCATCGGTTTCGATCATGTGCTTCAGATGAAGCGCCGCCAATTTCATGCACCAGGCATCCGTAACCGCCCGCCCCGCCTTTTTTGCAAGCGCCATCAAATGGGGCAGCATCAGGGCTATCACCTTTTCCTGTGCATCTTTCCCATTCTGAATCTGAAACTTAACGTCAACAGAATCACTGTGCCGGATGGAAATTGCGGTTTGCTGCCAGCGGAATTCGACGGACCAGGTTTTGCCGAACGGGTCGGGCCCGGCGTCGAAGAGACGAAAATTGTCGATCATCGAGCCTATCGTAGCAAAGTGCAAAAGCGGCTAGAATCGGCCCGGGTGGGTACCTGCCAAAGCGAGGAATTCATCGCGCGTTTCCTTCAGGTCGCGAAACGCCCCAAGCATCGCGCTGGTAACGGTTCCCGAGTGCTGCTTCTCCACGCCGCGCATCATCATACAGAAGTGGCGCGCCTCACAGATGACGCCGACGCCTTTTGGATCGAGCACCTTCTGAATGGTCTCCGCAATCTCCTGCGTCAGCCGTTCCTGCACCTGCAGCCGCCGTGCAAACATGTCCACAATACGCGGGATCTTGCTCAGCCCGATCACGCGGTCCGTCGGCAGATAGGCCACATGCATCTTGCCGTAGAAGGGCAGCATGTGGTGTTCGCACATGCTGAAGAACTCGATGTCCTTCACGATCACCATCTCGTCGTATTTGACGTGGAAGAGGGCGCCATTCACGATCTGCTCCACGTTCATTTCATAGCCGCTGGTCAGAAACTTCAAGGCTTTCTCAGCCCTCGCCGGCGTCTGCACCAAACCTTCCCGAGTCGGGTCTTCTCCCAGTTGCTCAAGAACCTCGCGCATGTTGGCGGCAATCACACCTTCCTTGCCGCGCTGCGAGGGCATTACTTTCACTGAGGCCTTGTGGCTTTTCATAGATCTCTTAGCTCGAACAGATTACGCTTCGTCTCCTGTACCCGCACAGCGTCCAGCGACGCGGCGCCAAAGGAATCGCCCCAGCCCGCACGGAGGAGCTTTTCCACTACTACTGACAGATTCTCACTGGTGGGCACAAGATCCGCAAAATCCGGCACGTCATGGTTCATGTCCTTGTGATCCAGCCGTCGAATGACTTCGCGCTGAACGTATCCGTCCAACGCTCCAATACTCACCACGCGGCCCGACACGGCATCCACAGGTCCCCGTACTGTCACTTCGAGCACATAGTTGTGCCCGTGCCCGAACGGATTGTTGCACTTCCCGTACAGGTCCGCATTCTCTTCCTCGGACATTGCGGCTGAATGCAGCCGGTGTGATGCGGAGAATGTATAACGCCGGGTCAGCCGCGTCATGAATCCGCCCCAGAGTAGTCCACATACAGGTCGTCCGTCTCATACAGCCTCACGGCATGCAGCTTGGCGTTCTGAAATCGCAGCTGCGGCTCCAGCCGGTTCCACACCTCGCGAGCGATATTTTCCGGCGTCGGAATCACGGTATCAAACGGCTTCACTTCATGATTAAGGTAGCGGTGATCCATCGGATCCACCACCTCGCGCCGGATGATTTCCTTCAACCGCTTCAGATCGAAGATCATACCAGTAACCGGATCGGGATGTCCGGCCAGAGTCACCTCGATCACATAATTGTGCCCGTGCCCATGGCTCTCGGCACTCTCGCCATACAGTGCATGGTTCTCAGCCTCGGATAGTTGCGGGTTGTAGCAACGGTGCGAGGCCGAAAACTCGGCCTTCCTGGTGATTAGCATTTCCATTAACTTAGATGCGGAACTCCGCCTGAATACTCTAAAATTATCTCAGATGCCAAAATCTCAAGCGGACCGGACGTTGCGAATTTTGTTGGCGGTAGCGTTCGTCGCCTTCGTCTGGGTTATCAAGGATTCCTTTGAAGAACGGATTGTTAATGTAGGAGATAAGGCGCCCAACTTCTCCATCACCACGGAGAGAGGCAAGACTGTTTCGGTCTCCGATTTCGGAGGCAAGGTGCTGGTGCTGAACTTCTGGGCAACCTGGTGCCCTCCGTGCATCGAGGAAATGCCTTCGCTGAATCAGTTCGCCGCCACCATGAAAGATCAGGGCGTGGTGGTCCTTGCCGTCAGTATCGACAAGAACGAAAAAGCCTATAAGACGTTCCTGCAGCGTGCGCGGCCGGCATTTGAAACCGCCTTCGACCCGGACGCCAACATCAGCAGCGAATACGGCACGTTCAAATGGCCGGAGACCTACGTAATCGACAAAACAGGAAAGGTGACCCAGAAATTGATCTCCAATCAGAACTGGATGGACCCGCAGATCGTCAGCGGAATCAAGGCGCTGCTATGATCGCGGCAACCGCCAGAGAGCAGATTGCGAAGCTGCTGGGCGAGCCGCTGCTGCTCGACCGGCCGGAGGATCTGAAGCTTTACGAGTACGACGGAGGCGTCGATAAATCAAAGCCGGAGATGGTGGTTTTTCCCCGTTCGGCGGCGGACGTAGTTGAGATTCTGGCCATCGCGCGCGAACACAACATTCCGATTGTCGGCCGCGGTGCAGGCACCGGGCTCAGCGGAGGCGCAATCCCGCGGTCCGGCGGTTTGATCATCTCCTTCGCCCGAATGAAACAGATTGAGGAGATCGACCTGGACAACGAACGCGCCGTGGTGGAACCCGGCGTGGTGAATCTGGATATCACGCTGGCCGTGCAGGGCAAGCAATATTTCTACGCCCCCGATCCGTCCAGCCAGCGCGCCTGCACAATCGGCGGCAATGTTGCGGAGAATGCCGGCGGCCCGCATACGCTGGCTTACGGCGTGACTACGAATCATGTTCTCGGTCTTGAGGCAGTGCTGCCCGACGGTTCAGTGATCCATACCGGAGGGAAAGAACAGGACCTTCCGGGATACGATCTGACGGGGTTACTGACCGGTTCTGAAGGCACCATGGCGCTGGTAACCAAGGTGATTATCCGGCTGATGCGCCAGCCCGAGCTGGTAAAAACAATACTCGCCGTCTATGATTCCACCGACGATTGCGGGCGCACGGTTGCCGAAATCACCGCTCGCGCAATCACTCCCGTCGCCGTTGAGATGTTGGACGGCGTGATGTTGCGCATGGTGGAAGAGGCCACGCACGCCGGTTACCCGATGGACGCGGCCGCCGTCCTGCTGATTGAACTGGAGGGATTAATCGAGGCGGTGGAGGAGCAAGTGGAGCAGATCCGGGATGCCTGCCTCAGTTGCAACGCACGGGAAGTTCGCGTTGCCCGTTCAGCGGAGGAACGGGACCTGCTGTGGAAGGGAAGGAAGAACGCGTTCGGCGCCGTGGGCCGCGTCAGCCCCTTCTACTATGTGCAGGACGGAGTGGTGCCGCGTACTCAGATCGCTCCCACGCTGGCTTTCATTGGAGAGGTTTCGAAAAAGTACGGTCTCACGATCAGCAATATTTTCCACGCCGGGGACGGTAACATGCACCCCATTATTCTCTTCGACGCCAGGAAGCCGGGCGATTTGAAGAAGGCGCAGGATGCGGGCGACGACATCCTGAACTACTGTATAAATGTTGGTGGCTCGATCACCGGCGAGCATGGCGTCGGAATGGAGAAGATGGAATTGATGGGGCACCTCTTTTCCAGCGAAACACTGGATATGATTGGAAAGTTCAAGTCGCTGTTCGACCCCGATTGCAGGTTGAATCCGGGCAAGGTATTGCCTACCGGCAGAGGTTGTATGGAGATTCGACAGGCCGCTCTCACCGCGGAGAACACTTTGTGAACTCACACCCCGTGACCTCAGGCCCCGTGATCTCACGCCGAAGTCTACTGTGGATGCTGGGAGGCGCGCCGCTACTGGCGCAAACGCCCGCAGCGCCTCCGGAACTGGACTGGCATGACGCCAAGAAGTTCACCGTGGAAGGCTTGGGCTTTACCGATTTGAAGTCGCCTTACGACCGTCTTCCGGCGCGGGCCGAGAACGTGGTGCGGCAGGCCGTTTGGGATTTGAGCCGCGATTCTTCCGGGGTGCTGGTGCGGTTCCTGGCGAACACCACGTCAATTCATGCGCGTTGGACTCTGACCGGCAAGACGCTCGCCGCCCCCACCATCACAGCGACGGCATCAAGCGGCCTGGATCTTTACGCCAAGACCGATGCCGGGCGGTGGCACTGGCTGGGCATTGGCAAGCCAACCCAGTTTCCAGACAATACGGATGTCCTGGCCAATGCCCTTCCCGCCGGCCAGCGGGAGTACATGATCTATCTTCCGCTGCGAAATGGCGTCACCTCACTCGAGATTGGGGTGACGAAAGGCTGCCCCATCGAAAAAGGGCTGGCGCGGCCCGCGGGGCGGAAGTCGATCGTGATCTATGGCACCTCCATCACACACGGCATCTCGGCGTCGCGAGCAGGTATGACCCACCCGGCGATCCTGGGCCGCATGTTCGACCGCGAAGTCATCAATCTGGGCTTTTCCGGCAATGGCCGCATGGAGCCGGAGGTAACGAAGTTTGTTGCCGAGCTGGACCCCGCAGTCTTCGTACTCGATTGCCTGCCGAACATGACCGCAAAAGACATCAACGAGCGGGCCGAGGCCTGCGTGATGACCCTGCGCACGGCGCATCCCGAGACTCCGATCCTGCTGGTGGAAGATAGAAACTACGCAGACAATTTCCTGAACGCTTCCCGCCGCGAGCGCAACGAAACTAATCACGCGGCGATGCAGGCTGTCTACGCCAAACTGCAGCGCGACAAAGTTCCGCATTTACATTACTTGAAGGCCGACCATCTGCTGGGCGATGATGGTGAGGCCACAATTGATGGTTCGCATCCGACTGACCTCGGCTTTATGCGCCAGGCAGCGGAGTTTCAAAAGGCATTGCGCAAGGTGCTGAAATAAGAATGGCTGCGGCCGGAGGCCGAAACTGTGACGCGCGTTTACGTGATTTGTGCTCCTAAGGACGAAGTGTACTTCTCACGGCTGGCTGATCAGGCCAAGGCCGCGAAGGCCGCCGTGGAATTCGACCACATGCAGGTGAAACAACCCTGGGTTCCGCATTGGAAAGCACAATGCCGCACGCGGATTTATCCCTGCGAGGCGGCGATTGTTCTTATCAGCAAGAACACCAGCGAAGGCAGCCTGGGGTGGGAATTGGAATGTGCGCGGACCTTCGATATTCCGATGCTCGGCGTTCACGTCGATCCGCGCGAACGGGGCAGTGTGCCCAAGGAACTTCACGATCACACTGTCATTGAATGGGCCTGGGCGGATATCGCGCGGTTCATTCAATCGTTGGCTGCGGGCTCCAGCGCCTCGGCCTGAGAACCGTTCGCGAAGCGCGAGTGCATTTCCACTCATCCGGCGAGCATTGCTTTCCATGCGCCTTCGTCCTGGCCGACACTGAGCTTGCCAGCGGCTCGAATGAGAGGCAGCCGCAGCAGTTTCGGCTCGCGCTCTATTCGCTCAAGCAGGGATGCATCTGACAGTTTCATGTACTTCAGTCCCGCGTCTACATAGGCGCTGCCCTCGGTGTCAAGGAGCGCGGCCAGGCCAAAGCGTTCCATGAATCGCCGGATCTCGCCTGGCGCCATCGGCTTTTGCTTCACATCGACGAAGTGAATGGGGATACGCCGTTCCTTGAAAAACCGCTCCGCGGCGCGTGTGGCCTGGGAGTTTTTTATGCCGAAGATCTGGACACCAGTCATGAGTTTATGGCCCCGCGGCGCGCATCATCACCAGCAGAGTAAGCGCGTACATCAGATTTGCTGTGAGCAGGATGAGTCCCCATCTCCGCTCCTGTTTCCGCAGCCACCACATCCAGATGCCAGTCGCACCCAATCCGAGAATGGCAAGGGACACGAGTGCGGCGAGCACTCCCCATAGCCGCAGCGGAACGTATTCATGGCTCAGTCCTGCCGCATGATGCAATCGATTCAACATGCCCATGAATCCGGCAACGCTGGTCTTCACCGCCACTTGGCCGGTGACACTCTCATAGCGAATTTCATGCACCGTGCCTGGTACTGTGACGCGCGCCTCCAAGCCGGCGGGAGTCTTGCGCACCGACGTTATGTCGCCGCGAATGCCCCGCCCGCCCATCACTTCCTGAGCCATTTGGCGCCCATCGGTAAGGCCCGGTCTCATCGGCAGTTGAATCTCCGTGACAGACGGCTTCATGGTGAACCATTTGTTATGCGCCATCTGGACCGCGCTGATGCCATAGAGAAGCAGCGCGGGCGCGGCGAACACGCCGCACAGCAGGTGGATGGTGCGCAGCGAAGGATACTGAATCATCGGAACACGCTCCACAAAACGGCGATGCAGGCGGAGCCGCCGGCGAGCAGCGCCCAAGCCCACGCGTACGACGGACGGGCAGCCAGCCAGAGCCACAAGCCGGAGACGCAAAACGAGAGCAGCGTCCACATGGCGAATTCGTTCCAACAGGCCCAGAGATGCACCAGACGGGGCGCGCCCGCATCGCCGGGAGTCGCGGCGTGGATATCTTCGAGAAAGAGTCCGAGGCTGTTGTGGATCTCCTCCAGGCGCAGGCGACCTTCTTTTTCCAGGACCACGACGCGCCGGATGCCGTTCACGTTGTAGAAGTCGAGCAGCAGATGATTATCGGCGGTGTGCCGCAAGTACCAGTCCGGAACCGGCCGGGCCATCGGCAGGTTAAGAGTCGTGAAGGCGAGCGCGGCAACCTCTTTGTCGGTGGACGACGGGGGAACGGTGAACGGCACGTAGCGGACGGACTGCGGTACTTTCGGACGCTCTCCGCCAGGGTACAACGCGGCAACCACGCCGGCGATTCCGTAAATCATCAATTGGGCAAAGGTCAGGAGACCCGCGTAGATGTGGATCTTTCGGATGGCCCAGGTCATTTCTATGCTGTTTCCCGCACCGTGATTTGCCGTCTTTCCGCTAATTGAGCCGCCAGGGAGCGAAGTTCCTCCTGCTGGCTGAGGTCAAAGGCGGCAATGCTGGAAAGACCTGGGTTCGAGGCGCCGGGAAGTGCGGCCAGGTATGCCTTGAGGATAAACGAGTCGTCCTGTCCGCGGTCGTCGCTGGTGGAATATAAGCCGAGCGAGGTGACCTTCCGGCCGCTGAATTTCTCAAGCTCCGTCAACTGCCTTTCGAACTCCTGGAGGCTGTCTTCCTTTCGCCGGGCTGCCATAAAGTGCTCCTCCAGCTGGCAGTCCGCCCCGCGTTCGGCTGCGGCCTGGCGTGCCCAGTTCCAGGCGAACTCTCCGTCGGCGAGCGAGCCCTGGCGCTTTTCCACAATCGTGTGGACGCCGTAGCTGCTTTCGTCCTGGTCCCCTTCCAGGTTGGCTTGCACCAGAACCCAGCTTCCGTCGGGCATATGATGTTGGCAATGGACCGTCAATCGCCGCAGCCGGCCCCAGCGCTTTTCCATTCTCTTCAGGGCTCTCCCGGGGTTTCGGAAGCTGGGCGGAAAGAACAGTGCGTCAATGATTTCGCCCAGCATCGTATCAGTTTACAGCGTTCCCCACGCAGCACCCTACCCCTGCCTGTAGTGGCCTCTAGTCCTGTCCCTACTGAATTTAGTGGTATTGTCCCTTTACTTTTGCCGGAAACAGGCTTAAGATTTAGAAATCCCCCGAGCGGAGGGCTTCCGAAGCCCTCTCAATTCCTATTCCTTAAGGGGCTTACCCAAATTGCTGAAACTCAAGCGCGTAGAAATCCAAGGCTTCAAATCATTCTGCGATAAGTCCGAGATGCGGTTTCACGGTTCGGGCATTGCGGCCGTTGTCGGCCCCAACGGATGCGGCAAATCAAATCTAAGCGATGCCATCAGTTGGGTTTTGGGTGAGCAGTCCGCCAAGAGCCTGCGCGGCAGCCGCATGGAAGACGTGATTTTTGCCGGTACGCGCGAGAGGAAGCCGCTGGGAATGGCGTCGGTTACCATCACCATGGCGGATCCGGCGGTTCATGCCGAATTCCCTTCCAAGCCCGCTCCCGACGGGGACACCAAGCCCCAGGAAATTACCATCACCCGCCGCCTATACCGGTCTGGGGAAAGCGAATACCTGATCAACGGCCGCACCGCACGGCTGCGGGACATTCAGGACATCTTCATGGGTTCCGGCCTGGGGCCGGAAAGCTACGCCATCATCGAGCAGGGCCGCATCGGGCAGATTCTCAGCACGAAACCGCAGGACCGGCGCGCGGTGATTGAGGAAGCAGCCGGCGTCACGCGCTTCAAAACGAAGAAGCGTCTGGCCGAAGCCAAGCTGGAAGGGGCCAAGCAGAACCTGACGCGCGTCTTTGACATTCTGGAAGAAGTCAGCCGGCAGGTGAACTCATTAAAGCGCCAGGCGGCAAAGGCCAAGCGCTACGAAGAACTGAAGACGGAAATGGTGGAACAGTTGCGCCGGGCGCTGACCGGCCGCTTCCGGATGGTGGAGCGCGAGGCGGCCAAAACCGCGCTGGACCTCAACGTGGCCACCAGCGAGTTGCAGCAGTTCACGGCGCAGGTAGCCGAGAAAGAGAAAGAGCAGGTCCAGTTGCAGGGCCGGTGCTATAGCGTGGAAGCACTGCTTACCGAGGCGCGCAAGCAGCTATCCGAACAGCGCGTGGAGGCCGAGCGAACGCGCGGC
>JBDUEM010000240.1:0-12164 GCA_040002435.1 Bryobacteraceae bacterium | reverse complement strand
TAAAATCCTTTTTCGCGCAAGCGGAGTGTGGGTTCAAGTCCCACCCCGGGCACCAGCCACTTTCCATGCTTTACCGCGATGCGTTCGTGGTACCAACTGACAGCACAATCGAAGCTGAGGTAGCCTTCCTGCTTCCCAAAGTGGTTTCCGCGGCGATATCGAATGTCCCCACAGCCGCTCCCGGGCCGGCATCCAGGGAAAGCGTTACCTGAGAGCCCTGACGGCCCATCACCCGGTACTGAACTCCATCGGGAAGATTGATCAATCGGAATTGCGCGTCCTCCGGGACGTTTTCAGCCTTCAATTGCAGGATGGTCGACTTCCCCGGATCCAGTCCCAACTTGCGGGTCTCCGTCAGCAATTCGGCTGAAAAAGGCTGCACCACCGTCATGGTAATTGCGGGAAGCGGCCGGCGGACAAAATTCCAGGCGTCCAGTATGGGACCCATCATCAGTGTGGCGTGTGCCTCGACCACCTGTTCGCCGGCGGGTGCATTCGCCGGTGCACCGTAGATGCGGATGGGGTAAGCGCCAACTGGAACGGCGGCCGGAACCTGAATCTTGAACGCAATATCCGGAATAATCATGTCGGCGCCGTCGGCGTTAGGCTCGAACAGCTGATCGGCGCGGAATTGTCCGCGGGCCACTTCGATGCCGCCCGGCAACCCCTCAAACCAGATGTTCACCTCGCCCTTAAACCCAGCTTCGCGAATGAGGTGAACTTTCAGCTCCGCAGATCCGCCCGAGTCCACCGTGAAATTCTCCGGCGTAGTGAAGAGTTGAAATCCCGGAAGTTGGTTGCTTACCTTGAGACAGTACTCAAAGCCCGTTCCGCCGCGCCCGGTACGATCCGTTACCTCGACAAACAATGGGCCGTCCTGCTGCGGTGTATAGAACAGACTGCTGTCGGGATTGCCCAGAAGCGTGCCTTGGCCCGCCACTACGTCATCATTCTCGGCAAGCCTCCTGCCCGCGGCGTCCCTTAGAGTCAGTACCGAGTCCAGAGATGGCACGCCCAGCTGCGCGGCAAGGGTCCAGAAATGCAGAGGCTGTCCTGCCCGTCCTTCGATGCGGTAATGACCCCTGGTGCCCGGTTTATCCAGCGCTCCGTTCACCACCGACGGCACCATGCGCAAGCCGGACTCCACGGGCCAATCCACAACGTCAATACTGAGCCCCTCCGCGAAGCCGTTCGGACCGCCGGCCCACAGCCGCCATAAACCCGGGCGAACGGTGGAGGGAATGACAAACGACGCTTCGGCCGTTGCCGGACCGGCGTTCCGAATCCGGCCTTCAACCTTTACCTGTTGTGAATCTGGCCCGAAGCGAATGGGCATTGTGTACGGATAGGTCATCCGTGCGTACTCGGCTTCCCGGATTTCCGTGAGATACACCTTCGACAGAGTCTCCAGTCCTGTTCCGCTGAGACGGATCACCGGCGAAGTTCCTCGCCGGACAGCAAGCGGATAGACGGTCGCGATCACCGGCAGAGCCGAGATGCGTAAAGTGTACGCGCAGTTCTTCCCGAAGTTAAACCCGCGCGGGCCGCGATACTGATCGAGCTTGACATAGTATTCGCCACCCGCCGGGAAGGTATGTTCAATCAGAGGGTTTTCGTTGTAGTCGTTGCGATCGTCGTTGAATACGATCTGCTTGCCTGCCGCATCCATCAGAATCATGCGGGTTTCCACTGCTGATCCGTTCTCAATCGCGCGCAGGTCGAATACCCGGCGCTCTCCGCTCTTTACCATGAAGGCGTAGATGTCGATATCGGCCGCGCCGTCGAGCCGTCCCTGCACCTGGACGGGAAACGACGAGATGCGCTGCGCCTCGTTCCACACATCATTCGGCTCCGACTCCGCAATGGACGGGAATTGATCCACATTGAAAATGGCAGAATTGGAAGGGCCATCCAGACCCGTCAGCCGCACACGGTGCGCACCCAGTGCGGCAGAAGATGCGATCCACACTTCGCCGGTGACCTTGCCAGGAGCTGAGTTCGTCGTCTTCTGCCAGACCAAGTCCGGAGAATCGAACTCGGCGCCGGTGATATTGGACAGGCGGTTTCCGAGGATCTCGACCTGCACCGTGGTTCCTGCCTGACCGCTCAGTGGATAGACCCGGACGAGGTCCGGGGCGTTGGCAGCGGCGAACGCCACTCCCAGCCAGAGCGAGGCTGCCAGACAGGACAAACGCATGGAATTCAACCGAGCAGTTCCTGCACCGGCACTCCGTCCTTCACAATCCGAACAGGCCTCCCGTTTGCCCGGTACTCTTTTTGAGAGTCGATACCGAGCACCTTGTACACAGTGGCGGCAAGGTCTTCCACCTTCACGGCGCGGTCAACTGGTTCGCCTGCCTGCTTGTCAGTAGAGCCCACCACAGCGCCGCCCTTGATACCGGCTCCGGCCAATGCCACCGAGAAAGCCCGCGGCCAGTGATCGCGTCCGCCGGAGAAATTGATCTTGGTGGTGCGGCCAAAGTCGCCTATGACGAGAACAAGTGTGTTTGCCAGCATCCCTCGCTGTTCAAGGTCTTCCAGCAGTGCCGGAAACGCCTGATCGAAATCGGTGTGCAGCGGCCGGATGTTCTTCTCGTGATCGGTATGCGTGTCGTACCCGCCGTGAAATACGGTGGCCAGCCGGATCCCGGACTCGATCAAACGCCGCGCCAGGAGACAGCCCTGGCCCACTCCGGTACGTCCGTAGGCGTCGCGCAGTTTGTCCGGCTCGGCACCGATGTCAAAGGCGGTGCGCGCCGCCGGTGAGGCGATCAGGCTGTAGGCTTTCTGGTAGAACTCATCCATGCTTTCCAGCAGCGGCGATTGTTCGGCCGCCCGGAAGCCCTGATCGAGGCGCGCCAGAAGGTCCTTGCGCGCGACGCATTCCTCATAGGAGATGCCGGAAGGCAGGGTGAGATCCTTCACGGAAAACGTTTTCGCATTTGGATTACCGGCGATGAACGGATCATAGGAGGGGCCCAGAAAACCCGCCTCAGCCGACAAGTCCTTATCGGGAATCACAACAAAGGGCGGCAGTCCATTGCGTGATCCGTGTTCCTTGGCAACCACTGCCCCGTAACTCGGCTGCAGCAGGTCATTCCGCGGCTTGGTTCCGCTGAAGATGTATTGGCGCGCCCGCTCATGAATCGCCTCATCGGAATGCATGGACCGGATCACCGCGAACTTATGAAGCAATTTCGCGCTGCGCGGCAGAAGCCCCGAAAAATGCACACCAGGGACTGACGTGGGGACTGAACCGAAGCTGCCTCTTATGTCGGCCGGGGCATCCGGTTTGGGATCGAAGGTGTCTAACTGACTGCACCCACCGTTCTGAAAGATGACGATGCAGGAACGTTCGGTTCGTTCTGTTTCATCCGCCAGGAGCTTGGGGAGATTGAGTCCTGCAAACGCCAGGCCACCTATTCGAATGAAGTCGCGACGTAGCATATTCTCATTTTCCCTCAATGGTTGACTTGGAATTCCTTCGAGTTCAGAACGGTCCAGAGAACGCCTTCCAGAGCCCGCCGCCGCGAACGGCCGGCCGCCGTCTCACTTTGCATAAAGTTTCGGACCGCGGTCCGCTCTCCGTCGAGCGGAGGCCGGGAGTACGCGCTCTCATAGATGGTGTTCACGATGCGATCGTCAGACCATTCCTGGCTCATCCAGCGGGTAAGCACATTATCGGGAGCCTGCACCTTCTTCAAAACCGTATCCCCATTGATCATGTGCAGCGCCTGTCCCAAAGTAGGGGACTTGGCGCGCTCGCAAATAATGTCGCGGCGCGGGAACCCAAACGTCACCAGAAAGTCGTCAGGGGCATCCGCCGCGAAGACATCCATGGCGCGGGTTCCCGCCGGATAATTCCGGAAAGGATGGGCCACTCCGGTCACCTGGCTAATGGCGTCGAGCTGCGCTTCGGCTGGAACCTTGCGAATTTCGTATCGGGCAAACAGCAGACGCTCCAGCTTCTCGTTGTTACGGTCTGCGGCGTTACCGGCTCCGGCCGGGCGTGAAGAAAGCTGATATGTTCTGGAATTCAGAATCAGCCGGTGCAGCGGCTTGAGATGAAAGCCGCTGTCGACAAAATAGGCCGCAAGTTTGTCCAGCAGTTCTTTGTTCCTCGCCGGATTGGTGGAACGGAAATCGTCGAACGGCTCCACGATCCCGGTCTGGAAATATTCGTGCCAAAACCGGTTGACGGTCGCGCGCGCAAAGTACGCGTTCTTCGGCGACGTTACCCATTTCGCAAGCGAGATGCGGCGGTCTTCACCAGAGGCAATCTGCGGCGTCTCTCCGCCCAGGAACTTAGGCTGCACCGGTTTCTTCAGCACGGGGTGCTCGACTTCCCCTTCCTCATCCAGATACCACGTGCGGCGATACTCCGCCGTGCCGTGTTTCACGCGCATGCGCGCAAAGAATGCCGACATGCCATAGAAGTCATCCTGAGTGAAATTTTCCAGGGGATGGTTGTGGCATTCCGCACATTCCAGACGAACTCCGAGGAAGAGCCGCGAAACCGTTGGGGTCGCTTTCTTCACGTCGAATTTCTTCAGCATGAAATCCGTCGCGGGATGCCAGAAGTTGGCCGCGGGCTGCTGGAACGTGTCGCCCTCGCTGGTAATCATCTCGCGAACCATCTCATCGTATGGCTTATCTTCCGCAAGCCATTCGGAGAGCCACTCCTTGAACTTTCCCATCGACCGGCCCTGCGAGTTGAGCTGATTATTCCGGAACCAATCCTCGAATCGGACAGTCCAGAAAGAAGCATACTCCGGGCGCTGCAGTAGCGCGTCGATCAGTTGGGCCCGCTTATCCGGCCTCGGCTCCGCCACGAATCGCTCAACCTCCTCCGGCGTCGGCGGCAGGCCGATGGTGTCAAAGAATACGCGGCGGATGAACTCTCGGTCGCTGCACAGAGCTGCGGGCCGTACATTCAGCTTTCTGAGCTTTTCGTAAACCAGCTCATCGACAAAATTGTTGGCAGTCGACTTGGGGAAATCGGCGCCGGCCCTCGTCAGAATGACTCCTATCTGCGAAGCGGCGACCCCTCCCAATCCCCGCGCGAGAATGGTCGTGAGGCCGCTCTCGCCCGCGGTGATTGTGCCGTCAGAGCTGACGCCCGCTACGGTCTCATCGCTGCTGGAATAGCGCACCTCGCGAGTCATGTCGCGCGTGCTTCCGTCCGACAACCGTCCGATCACCACCGCGGAGAGTTTCGCGCCCTTACCCAGCAAAACCTGTTCGTTCGGGTAAATCTCCAATTTCTGTAGCCGGGCACCCCCGGAATCCAGCCGGGCGCCTTGCTGCAGCCACTTCAGCAGCGTCTTGTACTCCTCTGACTCGGTGGCAATGAGACGCCCGCCGCCGTGCGGAATCGCAAAGGTTGGCTTTCGGAGCAGCAGGCTTTGTTCCGGGTTTCCAAGATCCACGCGGCGGCCGCCACTGGCATTCACGATCATTTCGCGATCCGCCGCGGTATCGTAGCCGAACAGCGAAAGCTTGAACCCGTTCTGACCGGCCGGAGATCCGTGGCAGCCCGAACTGTTGCAGCCCTTGATGGTGAGTACGGAAATGACATCCGGCGAGAACCGGACCTCGACTTCCGAGGCGCGGTCGCCCACCACGACAGAGGTGGTTCCGCGAAGCCCCTGAAGCTCCGCGGTAATTTGAGCCTGACCGCGCTGCTTCCCGATTAGTGTCCGCTGCGTGCGGTCGAGCGAAACTGTCTCCGGAGCCGACGAGGAGATCGCGCAGCGTGTAGTGACATCTTCTTCCTGGCCGCCGGCATCGCGCGCCAGGACGATAAAATGCTGCAGCTCACCGGTTTTGGCGAGGGAAATATTCTGCGGCACAATTCGCAAGGCAGACCAGTCAGCGGCCGCCAGCGGCGTCACGAACGCGACGAAGCAAAAAGACCATTGGGCATACTTCATCGTGGTCTGACCATCACTCTACTGAATTGCTTGCGTGGCGTCAACGCGCCAATACAGTTCAGGAGGCGAGGCGTCGCCGGTTCACGAGGATTGCCGCAAGCAACCCGCCGCCGAACATGGCGAAGGTACCGGGTTCGGGCGTGGTGGCGTCCAGTTGAAAGTAGACGTTCTCCGCATTGGTGCCCAACTGGGAAAACCCGCCCGCGTCACTGACCATGAACGCGTTATCGCTGCTACCGACGGTGGGAGGTTCAAACATGTTGAGTCCGAGGTCGAGGCCGGCCGAGGTATTTGTAAGGTAGACCAAAAAGATCAGTTCGTCCGGCACAGCCGTATAGCCGGTGTTGAAGACGACATTGAACACGCTTTGGGTCGGGGCGGAAATCCCCGTGACTGTAAAGTCGGAGCCTATCTGCGCGCCCACCGGGGCTCCAATCTGATACAGGCGCAGGATGGCGTCGAAGGTCCCGTCTGAGCCATTGTTGAAAAACTGAACGGTGGCGTCGGTGGCAAACCTGTCTCCTGTCGCTAGCAGCACTTGGTCGCCGAGTCCGGAGTAGGGCCCAACGGAAAAGAACACGGTATCGAACGTGTCCGTGGTGGTATTACTATAGACCGGGCTTGCGTAAAGACCGGCGCTGCATATGATTGCGAGAATACTGATGTAAAGAATAGTTTGTCTCATGAGTCCCCTGAACTTATCGTGCCCCGGATCCTAGTAGACGCGGAGTATATGTAATGGCCGGAGTGCCGGTCCGTGTAAATTGAATTGTAAAGCTAGCCGTTGCCCCGCCAGCGATCGGGCCTATTTCCTTAAAGGGACTCCCGCTTGGCAGCGCAACACTCGTGAACCCGCTGGGAGTCACCATGGCGACTCCGGCCGCGAGATTATCCAAAGCTAAAGCAAGTTCGGGCTGGCTCGGTCCGTTGTTGGTAGCCGTTACTAGCTGGCTATAAAGCCCCGTTCCCCGATTGAACGTCGCAACGCCAAAGGTCAACGTAAAGTTACCAGTGACGACCGGTGCGCCGGCGGCCTGGAAGTTTGCCGTGACGGACTTGGCTGCATCCATTGTGACCGTTGTCGAGGCGTTCGCGGAATTCGCTACCGGACCCGTCCAGCTAAGGAATGCGAAGGTGGCATTCGGCGTAGCCGAGACAGCGACCACGGTGCCAGCGCTGTAGAAGGCCCCGCTCGCCGGAGTCACCGTGCCGCCGATGGCGGGATTCGCGGCAGTTGTCAATTGATACTGCGTTGTGAAGGTACCGGTGATGGTCGCCGCCGCAGTTACGTTGATGGAGTGCGAGATGGCGCCTGCGTCACTCCAACTGGCGAATACTGCCTGTGACCCCGCTCCAGTGGACTGCGGGCTGACGGTCGCCAAGGTATGCGTACCGCCAGTAAGGCTCAACGTTTGCGGACCGGTATGGGAAACTGCGTCGACCGTGAACTGAATTCCCGCGGGGACGGTGATCGTAACGTTAAACAGTGCCTGGAAGTTGGCCGTTATGGACTTGGCGGCATCCATCGTTACAGTGGTAGCGGCATTCGCGGTATTCGCCACCGGGCCGGTCCAGTTCAGGAAGTTGTAGCCGGAATTCGGGGTCGCCGATACATTCACCACGGTTCCTGCATCGAAGAACGAGCCGCTGGCCGGAGTGATGGTGCCTCCGGCGGCCGGGTTCGCCGCTGTTGTCAGTTGGTACTGCGTCGTGAAAGTGCCGGTGATGGTCGCCGCCGCTGTTACGTTGATGGAGTGCGAGATGGCGCCTGCATCGCTCCAACTCGCAAAAACTGCCTGCGACCCAGCGCCCGTGGACTGCGGGCTCACGGTAGCAAGGGTATGGTTGCCCCCAGCCAAGGTCAACGTCTGGCTGCCCGTGTGGGAAACGGCATCCACGGTAAACTGGATTCCCGCCGGGACGTTAATAGTCACGCTGAAGGTATCCGCGACATTCGTGAGGGCAAAACTCGCTGGTGTGGCGACACCCGCCGCCGACGCGGAAACAGAGTAGCCGCCCGCGGTGGTATTTGCCGTAAACTGAGGCGCAGTTGCTACCCCGGATGCGTTTGTAGTGGCCGTTGCCGAAAGCAATGGACCGGGGAATGTCCCGCTCGCACCCGAACCGGGCGCAGTGAAGGTCACCAGTACGCCGGCAACAGGATTAGCACCCGCGTCTTTCACGGTTGCCTGCAGATTGGTGGCGAAAGCGGCGCCCGTGGTGGCGGATTGCGGAGTGCCCGCCGTGGCCGAAATGGTGGCAGCCGTCTGATTGATCGTTGTTGGATCGTTCGCTGTCGTGTTGGTACCAGTCTGATTGGGGTATGACACCAGCGCCTGATTGCTGAGACTCGTTGCGTTCCCGGCTACATTTACCGTCAGCGTGATAGCGCCCGAAGTCGTATTGGCGGCTAGCGCCGAGTTGAGAGTACATTGCAATGCCGGCAGTGAACCGCAGGTCCATCCCGCTCCCGCGAAACCCGTGGCGGTTAGACCCGCGGGTAAGTTGTCGGTCACGGTGACGGTTCCGGATGTCGGTCCCGCGCTGTTATTGCGAACCGTGATGGAGTAAGTCGCGCCGGTCTGCCCCTGTGAGAAGTTGCCGGTGTGGGTCTTGCTTATCGAAATATCGTTGCCGAGGATCGTCGTGCTGTCCGCAAGGCTATTAGCCGGCGACGTACTGAATGCGCCCGTCACAGAAGCCGTATTCGAAAGCGGCGATCCGGCAGAAGTAGCGACGCTGACGCCAATGCCAATGGTGGGAAAAGACGCCCCGGAAGCCAGCGCATCGCTGCGCGTACAGGTGACGGTTTGGGTGCTGATGCCGCAGGACCAACCCGTGCCGCTGGCAGAGGTGGGAGTGAGTCCCGTGGGCAGGACATCAGTGACGGTCACTAATCCGCCGGTAGGACCGGGACCGGAGGGATTGGAGACGGTAATGGTGTAAGTGCCAGTGCCGCCGCGGAGGAAGTTTGTCGGCGAATGTGTCTTCGAAATCGTTACGGCGGGCAGGGTTTCGGTAAACTTCACGCACCAGTTATTGATGGTGCCGGTTGCGCCGTTGAGCCGGGTGTTGATCCAAAGGCTCCAATCACCTGCGTTGGAGCTGCCGTTGAACAGCCCTAGCGTACCGGCACCGGCGGGCGCGGCGAACGTGAAACTCCCCGGCGCCGGGGCGGGATACACATTTCCCGTCGCCGAGCTGGTTGGCTTGAATGTACCGGAGGAAAGTGACGAGGTGCCGACGTTGCTTCCGGCGGCGTCATCGAAAACCAGGTTGATACCGGAGGCGGCACCCGGTCCGCCTGCACGGGAAAAGAAATCGAGGGCGGTTCCGGCCGGATTCGAAACGAGCGCGGTAATGTCGTTCGGATCGTTGGTGGTGAATCCGTTATAGAGCAGTTGCACCTTCGTTGTCTGCCCTGGGAGACCAGTGGTGAATATCTTGGATTGGTACGGCTTTGCGGGCCCGGCAATCGGGCTGCCCGTGCCGCCGAACGGAATTGTGATAGCACCGGGATTGCAGTACTGGAACGTATTCGGCGCGGTGAAAGTCAGCGCCGATGCGTTGTCCAAACGTTGCGAGACGGAACCGTTGCTGGGTCCAAAGCTCGCATTCCCGCTGTAGCTGGCGACGATGATATGGGTGCCCTCGGCCAGGGCGCTAACGTCGAGTGTGGCAAGACCGTTGACTACAGCGATGGGCGAAGCCAGGTTGGCTCCATTCTCTGTAAAGGTGACGGTTCCGGAATTCACTGTGCTGGAGCTGGAAACAGTCGCGGTGACCACAACCGAATTGGCGGGTTGACCGGTGAGCGCCGGGTTCTGGTTCGACGTGACGGTGGTGGTGGTCGCGGCGCCGCTCGTCGTCGTGAAAGCCACACACCAACTGGTTAAGGATGCGGTGCCCGGATTTCCGCGCTCCACAGCGAAGAGATTCCAGTTTCCATTCGGGCTGATTCCGCCAAATTCCTGTACAAGCGTGAATGTGCCGCGTGGCGCCGCAAGATCAAAGACGCTGGGAGCCGGCGCAGCGACCGTCACTCCTCCGCAAGTCGCAGCTGTGCAGAAGCTCTCGGGCTGACCGGTAATGTTAACGGTCGGTTTCCAGGAACCGCTGGTGATGCTGGAAGCCGCCGGTATGAGGTTGGCTGCAGCATCGTCAAGCGTGACATTCACCCCATTGATTGCTGTTGTCCCGCCGGCCTGCCCCATCACTTCTATAGCTTTTCCGTTGGGGCCGACAAGCATAAAGCCAAGATCTTTCGGACTATTGGGGCTGGTGTATCCATTCAGCTGGACAGTAACATTTTGGATAATCCCAGGCTGTCCGCTCACCTGGACTTCAGACGGATAGATGCTGGCCGGTGTGCCGGAAGGCCCTCCGGTACTTCCCGAGGCTGGAATGGTGAGAGTTCCGGGGTTACAAAACTGCGCTCCTGCGGGGTTGGTCGAATGATTCTTGACCAGTTGGGAAATAGTGCTGCTGGTGCTTGCGCTGAATGTCGCAACTCCGTTATAGGTCGCGCTGATAAAGTGCAGCCGCTCGGCCGAGGTGGCGCTATAGGTTATGGGACATGCAGCCTGGCCGCTGCCGTTTACGGCGACATTGCTGCAAATGGCTGACGCGCCGTCCAAAAAAGTAACCGTGCCCGAATTGACGGTGCTGGAACTGGTGACGCTCGCATTGTAGGTAAGGGTATTCCCCGACGAAGTCGAAAACACAGGGTTCGGGCTCACCGAAGACGTCACCGCCGTGGATGTCGGCGCGGCCGCGACGTTGAGGTTAACGGTCAGGGTAAAGGACGGAGTCGAAGCATCGCCCAGCGTTGGCGTTCCGCAGACGCAGGCGAGGGCCGCGTATACCTTCCAATCGCCGCTGGCTGCGCCTGTGAACTTACTGGCGAATGTTGCCGTCCCGCGCGGTGCAGCGTCATCGGCAATCGTGAACGCTGGAGCGGGCGAAGGCATTGAGAGGGACGGCGTGGTGTTGTTGGCCGTTGGCTTATAGCTGCTGCCATTCGTGAGCCCGGCGATGCAGCCGGCGGTGTGGGATGGAAGGGAGCCTGCCGCGGTGTCTATTAACGTTGCGGTAACATTGCTCACGCTGTTTGCCGCATCACCGCCGTTATTATTGCCGCAGATGTCATCAAATAAAACCAGTTTCTGACCTGCGGGGCCTACTAACATTATGGTCAGTCCGAAAGGATTCCCATTCAACTTATTGAGTTTGAGTGAAACTGATGCGATAGAGGATGCGACGGTCGGTACAGTTATGGTAACGGGATAGGTGGACGCCCCACTCGAAGATGGTGTTAATGTGCCATTGGCAGGCGAACAAACAATCGGATTTGAGGCTGCTGTGCAGGCCTGTGCGTTCGCCAGTCCCGCAGCCGCGGTGAGAAATAGAATAAAGAGCGTCACGGAATAACTGGTACGTCGAATCAAAACTCGGGTCCTCCTGATGCAAACGCCCTCATAACGGGTATATCGGAACGTTTTCCCGGCGAGTATATCACGGAACAGTTGTATTATTCAGTGCAAACTTTACGTAATTTTCCTTACAAACACCTTAACCGGTCCCTAGTTGAGTTTGTTTATTGCACTGGTGGAAGATTTGTAGTAAAGTCGGTTTTCGAAATCTTAACTCGCTGGAGGTTAACGCAATGGGTGGTACTGAGCCGTTTATCGGAATGCTAATGTTGATACCCTACAATTTCACACCGCTGGGCTGGCAATTGTGCGACGGGTCGCTCCTGCCCATCGCCGAGTACGACGCTCTTTTTGCCCTGCTGGGGACGACGTATGGCGGAGATGGCGTCAACACATTTGGAGTTCCGGATCTCCGGGGACGTACGGCGGTGGGCGCCGGTCAAAGTCAGGGCCTTCAAAATTATGTACAGGGCGAAATGGCGGGGGCGGAAAACATTACGCTGACGTCACAGACGCTGGCGACCCATTCCCACCCATCTTTGTGTACCGATGTAACACAAAGCGGTTCCGTTCCCAATGGCGCGGTAATCGCAGCCGGACCGGCCATCTACTCTTCCACAACATCTGGCGCGTCGCTCGCACCCTCTACCATCCAGAGAACGGGCGGAGACCAGTCGCACAACAACATTCAGCCCTTCCAGGTGTTGAAGTGGGTTATATCTTTGCAGGGCATTTTCCCGGCTCAGAACTAGCCAAAAATATTTGAAATTTGAATTCCACCGGCCGTCTGTCCGAAGAT
>JBDUEM010000239.1:0-12220 GCA_040002435.1 Bryobacteraceae bacterium | reverse complement strand
TCTATAACGCAAAATTATTTCGATACAGCTTCACCATGTGCGGCCAGCGCGAGGATGCCGAAGAGGTGGCGCAGGAAACGCTGATGAGAGTGTTCGAGAGCTTTGATCAGTTGCACGAGCCGAAAAGCCTCAAACGATGGGTTTTTCGCATCGCAAAGAATGTCTGCCTCATGAAGCGCCGGCGGAGCGTGTTTGCTCCGAACCGCGAGTTGTCGCTGGATGAGCTGAAACCTAGGAAAATGGGCGACGGAGAAGGCACCCGGATCGAGATCGCGGATTGGTCGGCGCTGCCGGAGAACCTCGCGCTCGATGGCGAGCTGCAGCGAACTCTCAACCACGCTGTAGGCTCACTCCCGGATATCTATAAGGCGGTTTTTCTGCTGCGGGATGTGGAAGAACTCTCCACCGCTGATGCGGCCGACGTTCTCGGCGTTACGGAAGACGTAGTAAAAACGCGGCTCCACCGCGCGCGATTGGCACTCAGAAAGGCGCTCGACGAGTATATCTCTGCGGGCGCAAAACACGGTGGCAGCAGATGAATGAACCCGACTGCAACACGATCTTCTCGATGCTATCGGAATATGTCGACCAATCACTGCCTCCCGCCACCTGCGAGGAATTCGAACGCCATATTAAGGATTGCGCCACTTGCGTAGCGTTCGTAGAGAGCCTTCGTAAGAGTGTCCGCCTTTGCCGCGACTACCGGTCCGAAGCGGAAGTGCCGGACATTTCGCCTGCAGTGAAGCAGTCGCTCAAAGAAGCGTATGAGCGGATGGTCGCTTCGCGCGAAAAAGCGCTTGAACCAGAGTAAGACCCCTCCATCCGGCCCGGGGCGATCCCCCTTGTCAAATTTTGTTTGATTGCGCTGTCACCCCGGTTGCCGATATGCATCCTTGGGGATGGACGACATGCGTAACTTGATACTTCTTGCGATTCTGACGGTTCCGGCTTGGCCGGCAGAGGAACTGACCGCTCCACAGGCCGTGCTGAAGGCCCTGGCCAATAGTCCCGCTCTTCAGGCTACTACCGCCGCGGGTAAAACCGCCGCTGCCCGCACGTCTGAGATGCGCGGCGCACGCCTGCCCCACGTAACTTACACCGAATTGTGGCAGCGCAGCGATAATCCAGTCTTCGTTTTTGGATCTTTGCTCAATCAGCGCCAGTTTCAGTCCTCTAATTTCGATCTCGGCTCACTCAACCATCCGCCGTTCGTCAACAACTTTCAATCGCAGGTGACGTTGGATCAGACGGTCTACGACCACGGTTTCCGGCAGGCCCGGTTACGCGCCGCCGAGTTGGGGCAATCCCTCAGTGCCGAGGACGCACGCGCAAATGAGATGACCGTAATCGCAACCGTCCTGCGGGCCTACTATTCGGCAGCGCTGGCGGAGGCGCAGGTAGGCGTATCGGCCGAGGCGGTTCGTTCGGCCTCTGCAGATGTGAAACGCGCTGAGGACCGGCTGACTGCAGGGTTCACCACCGATGCTGACGTGCTGTCGATACGAGTTCACATGGCGGCCGTGCGCGAAGAACAGATCCGCCGCCAAGGGGAACTTGAACTGGCATTGGCGTCGCTCAATGAAGCCATGGGCATTCCGCTCGATTCGAGCTTCACACTCGTCACCCCCCTAACTGCCGCCGTGGTGGAATCGGACGCCGGCCTGAATATGGAAAAGGACGCTGTGGCGAATGGTTCCGAACTTCGCCTCGCGCGCATCCAAATAGGGATTCGGGACGAGCAATCCCGGGCCGCACGCGCCGCGCTTTGGCCCGAAGCATTTGTGCGCGGCGGCTTTGAGGCCGACCGGCAGCGATTCGTAAACCGTGGAGGCGCGAACTGGATGATTTCTGCCGGACTTCGCTGGAATGTCTTTGACGGTTTTTCCGATCGAGCGCGAATTCGGGGTGCGGAAAGTGAAGTCGAGCGAACGCGCGCGCTCGAGAGAGAAGCGAAGGCGCGGACAGAGTTGAACGCGAAACGCGCCACCCTGGAACTACGTACCACCAGCCAGCGTATCGAAGTGGCGGGTGCATCGGTGGCCATGGCGCAAGAGGGGCTGCGCATCATTCGCAACCGCTATGAGGCCGGGCTTACCAGTGTTACAGAACTCTTGCGGTCGGAAACGGCATTACTCGCAGCGCAGACAAGGGCGCTTGAGGCCGCGTTGGACCAGCGCATGGCGGCAGTGTCCGCCGAACTGGTTCGCGGCAGCCTTTCCAAAGATTCCGATGTCGTGAACAAGTAGGAACAGCCATGAGAATTCTGAAAATAGCGTCAGCAACAATGAGCCTGGCCCTGATAGTGGGCGGCTGCGGATCAAAGCCGGAGGCGGCGGCTCCTGTGCCCCAGGCGGCCCCTGTTCGGGTGAAGGTCGCGCCGGCGGCTCACGTCGAATGGCCCGATTTCTATACCGTCACCGGAACCGTACACGCTCAAACATCGGCACAGATTTCCGCACAGGTGATGGCGTATGTCCGCGAGGTTCACGCCAAGGCAGGCGACCATGTTCGTGCGGGACAAACGCTCATCGTGCTGGACGCCCGGGAAGTTCAGGCCCGGGTGCGGCAGTCGGAGGCAGCACAGAACGAAGCCCGCGCCGGAGCCGCTGAGGCGGAGCAGGGCATCGGATCAGCGCGAGCGAATCTGGAGCTTGCCGAAACCACGTTTCGGCGGATGAAGGAACTGTTTGACAAAAAGTCTCTGTCCAGTCAGGAGTTCGATGAAGCCGGAGCACGGGTGCGCGTGGCGCGGGCGAACTTGGAGATGGCGCAATCCCGGCGGAAACAGCTGGACGCGAAGATTGCTCAGACCCAGGAAGATCGGCTGGCGGCTCAGGTGCAGAGTGGATACGCCAGCCTCACCGCCCCGTTCGCCGCGGTTGTGACGGCCCGGAACGTCGAGCCCGGAAATCTGGTAGTTCCAGGCACACCTTTGCTCACCATCGAGCAGGACGGCGCGTTTCGCCTGGAAGCGGGCGTGGAGGAATCGCGGCTCTCCGGCGTTCGCCTGGGACAGCGCGTTGACGTGATACTCGATTCTCTCGAACAACCTCTGGCCGGCACCATCTCGGAAATCGTGCCGGCCGTCGATCCTTCATCGCGCTCTTTCGTAGTGAAGATCGGCCTTCCGGCCTCATCGGTTGTACGTTCCGGGTTATTTGGGCGTGCGCGGTTCACCTTCGGCAAGCGGAATGTGATCGCCGCCCCGCTAAGTGCGGTGGTCGATCGCGGTCAGATGAAGTGGGTGTTCGCGGCGGATAACGGCGTGGCCCGGGCGCGGATCGTCACCCTTGGCGAAAGATTCGGAGACCAGGTCGAGGTCCTCTCCGGCATCAGCCCGCCGGAGATGCTGATCGCTCCTGTTCCCGCCGGACTGGCGGATGGCGCACGCATTGAGGTCCGGCAGTGAGCACCCCACACAAACCTGGCCCGGCGGGAAGGCTCGCGCATGCTTTTATCTCTTCCAAGCTCACGCCGTTGATCATTGCTGCGTCGCTGGTCGCAGGTGCGTTCTCCGTGTGGAAGCTGCCGCGCGAAGAAGAGCCGCAAATCAAGGTTCCGATGATCGATGTGTTTGTGAACATGCCCGGGGCGTCCGCGCGCGAGGTGGAAGAACGGGTCACCAAGCCGATGGAAAAGCTGCTGCGCGAGATACCGGGTGTCGAATACATTTACTCCACTTCCAGTCCGGGCCAGGCGTTGGCGATTGTGAGGTTCTACGTCGGGCAGGACGAAGAAACCAGCATCGTGCGGCTGAACCAGAAAATGTTCGCCAATCTGGATCTCATTCCCCCAGGTGCGTCGCAGCCGCTCATCAAACCCCGATCGATTGATGATGTCCCCATCCTCGCTCTCACGCTTTCGAGCAAGCGGTACGGAGCCTTCGAACTCCGGCAGGTGGCTTCGCAGATCCACGACGCGATAAAACAGGTCTCGGACGTTTCGGAGGTGACCCTCATCGGTGGGCAGCGGCGCGAGTTGCAGGTCACGTTGGATGAGTCCCGTCTGTCGGGTTACTCCATCGAGCCGCTGCGCGTGCTGCAGGCAATCGGCGCATCCAATCAGCGGCAGGCGGCGGGGACCTTCGCAAGCGGCAATCGCCAGGCTGTCCTCGAATCGGGGCAGTTTCTGCGAACGGCGGCTGATGTCCGGGATCTGACGGTTGGCGTGGCGCACGGCGCTCCGGTTTTCCTGCGCGATGTCGCAACGGTGTCCGATTCAGGCGAGGAGCCGTCGCAGTACGTCCACTACGGAACGCGCCAGGGTTTTGACGCGGCCGTAACCATCGCCGTCGCCAAGCGCCCGGGCACGAATGCCATCACGGTCGCCGAGGAAGTACTGGCAAAAGTGGACGGGCTCAAGGGCAATCTCATCCCTTCTTCGGTTACCGTTTCGGTCACCCGGCAGTATGGCGAGACCGCGGCGGAAAAATCGAACGAGCTGCTTTTCCACATGATGATTGCCGTCGTTTCGGTTACTATCCTGGTGTGGCTGGTGCTGGGTTTTCGCGAGTCCCTTATCGTGTTCACGGCCATCCCCGTGACGCTGGCGATGACGTTAACGGTCTTCTACCTGTACGGATACACGCTGAATCGCATTACGCTCTTCGCTCTTATCTTCTCCATCGGGATTCTGGTGGATGACGCCATCGTGGTGGTGGAAAACATCACGCGGCACGCGCGGTTGCCCGGCAATGAAGGCCGGCCCCTGATAGAGGTTGCCATCGAAGCTGTGGATGAGGTTGGAAACCCCACCATTCTAGCCACTTTGACGGTGATTGGCGCCATCCTGCCCATGGCCTTCGTCGGCGGGCTCATGGGCCCTTATATGCGGCCGATCCCCATCGGTGCGTCGGCGGCAATGGTGTTCTCGCTTTTGGTGGCCTTCATCGTAACCCCGTGGGCTGCGCTCCGGCTTCTGAAGAAGGGCGGCCACGGGAATCACGACCGGGAGGATGGCTTGACGCGCCTCTACCGCCGCGTGATGGGCACCATTCTCCATCGCTCGCCTGTGCGCATCGGGTTTCTGGCCGGCGTAGTCGTGCTGCTTTTGGGCTCCATGGCATTGGTTTATGTCGGCTTCGTCAAGGTGAAAATGCTGCCGTTCGACAACAAGAGCGAATTTCAGGTGATCATCGATATGCCTGCCGGAACCACCCTCGAGGATACGGAGCGAGTCACCCGGGAGCTGGCTCGCGCCACGCTGGAACAGCCGGAAGTAAGCGACGTACAGACTTACACGGGAACCGCGTCGCCATATAATTTCAACGGACTGGTGCGGCACTACTATCTTCGCCGCGGGCCGAACATCGCCGATCTTCAGGTCAACCTCAAATCCAAGGGCGAGCGAAGTCTGCAGAGCCATGAGGTTGCCAAACAGGTTCGCCAGCGGCTGCAGGGAATCGCTTCGAAGAATGGAGCGCGCATCAAAGTCGCCGAGGTTCCGCCCGGACCTCCGGTTCTCGAAACACTGGTGGCGGAGGTCTACGGTCCGGATGAGACCGGCCGAATCCGGATCGCCCGCGCAATTCGCGACCTGTTCCGCAAGACCGAGGGAGTGGTCGACGTTGATTGGTATGTCGAGGATGACCAGGTTAAGAATCGTTTTGTAATCGATAAGCAGAAGGCCGCGTTAAACGGCATCGATGCGGACGAAATTGGCCGCACGATTGCGCTGCTCTCCACAGGCAGCACGGCGGGCCTGCTGCACGTGGACTCCTCCAAGGAAGACGTGCCAATCGTTCTCCAGGCCGCTCGTCCGGTTCGCTCCAACCTGGAACGGCTGCAGGGGTTGAAGCTGCGCGGCCGGGACGGCGCGCTGGTTCCGCTGGGGGAGTTGGTGCACATCGAGACTTCCATCGAGGACAAAAGCATCTACCATAAGAACCTCATGCCGGTGACCTACGTGACGGCGGATGTAGCCGGATCGGTTGAGAGTCCCGTATATGCCGTCCTCAAGCTCACACCCGAAATTGAGAAGCTCAGTACCCCCGATGGTGTTCCGATAACCACTTATACGGCACGGCAGCCGTTCACCGATTCGCACTTCGCCGTGAAGTGGGACGGCGAGTGGCACATCACCTACGAAGTATTCCGGGATCTTGGAATCGCCTTCGCCGCCGTGCTGCTGCTGATCTATGTCCTGGTGGTGGGCTGGTTCCAAAACTTTCTCACGCCTCTGGTCATCATGGCGGCCATTCCGTTCTCGCTGGTTGGAATTCTCCCCGCCCATGGCCTGCTCCACGCGTTCTTCAGTGCTACTTCCATGATTGGCTTCATTGCAGGCGCGGGCATCGTGGTTCGCAATTCCATCATCCTGGTCGATTTTATTGAGCTGCGCCTCAAAGAAGGCCTGCCGCTCGATGAAGCGGTGATTGACGCCGGCGCAGTCCGCTTCCGGCCAATGGTACTGACCGCCGCCGCCGTGGTCGTGGGCTCGGCGGTAATCCTGTTCGACCCGATCTTTCAGGGTCTGGCCATCGCGTTGATGGCCGGCGAAGTGGCGTCACTCGCCCTTTCGCGCATGACTGTTCCCGTGATTTACTACATCGTTGCTAAAAGGAGTTACATACCATGACAGTCGATCGTTACCTGCGCATGATCGCAGGCGCATTTGTGGTTCTCAGCGTTGCGCTGGGATACTTTGTTCACCCTTACTGGTACGGGTTCACGGTCTTCGTTGGCCTGAATCTGTTTCAGTCCGCATTTACCGATTGGTGCCCCATGATGGCTTTTCTGCGAATGGCCGGTGTGAGAAGCGGCATCCAGGAACCGGCGCCAAAGCGATGATTGAAACAAGCACCGGGCGCCCTTCACCGGATCCACGCATGCTGGCGGGCGTGTAGCCTTCAACCCGCCAGGGTGATAAGGCGGTTGTTCTTTGAACGACTGAACTTCAGGGACTGAAAGCAGAATGCCTGGTAGCAGGCGCCCGAATCGCCGCACTTGCCGCTACTGTCAGCGCCCTTGAGAAACGGGGACCCGTCAGGCGTCCAGCCGGTCCAGAAGCTGATGTACGGATAGCACAACGACTCATCATAGCTGCCGATCGCCGACATATCCTGGCTGCGGATGAGGTCGTAGCTGCCGCCGGAGCCACCGCGATCGACAGACCACGTCACGGTGTGCGGCTCCCAGTCGATTCTGTAGCGGTACACGCTGGCGCCCCAGCCCGACGTCGAGTCGGGCAGCGTGTTCGGCGCAGGGCTGGTCCACAGTGGGGCTACCACCGGGTGCTGCTGCAATTGCCACCATACATTGGTTTGTACGTTCTGGGTGCCATGGCCAGAGAATTCCAGGTCGATCTCCTGGACCTGATCCCTGGGCTCGCTTTTCCGCGCATCGTACTCGCTCAGGTAAAAGGCAGTGGTGACACCACTACCGCTGCCGACCTTGATGGACTGCTCGTAGCTCCCAAATCCAAGCGCCACGTCCAGCCTCATCTCGGCCGAGTACCACTTGCCTCCGCCACCCCAGTTGGCCATGTTCAGGGTCGCCATCTCACCGTCTTTCCAACCCTCGCCCGGCTTCGAATAGTGATAGGTATACGGAGCGAACGGCCCGCCGCTCACGTTGATCCAATGCGGCGAACCCAAGCTGAAGTAGACGCTCTGGCCGGCGACGCTGACTCCGCGCACCGCATCGCTTTTCAACTCTGTAGGCATTTTCGTCTCCCCCGGCGCGTAGGCTCTTTACTCAGGTAGCAGCTTACCATTCCCGCCCGAAGTAGCCGGAACCGGAGGCTCTGTTTATTTGGGAGGTGCGGAGACGAGGAAAGTGATAGGCTGACTGCGTGCGCACGGAACCCAAACTGTTCAACTCCCGATGGCGCGTCCAATTTTGATTGAGACGCTTGGTTCAGCGCCAGGGAGGATCGTTTGGAATATCTGATCGGGGTTCTGCTGGCGGCCGTGGTGTGCGTTTTCGCCAGGCTGACTGGATTCGACCGGGACCGTGTGTTCTACCCGACAGTGCTCATCGTCGTTGCTACCTATTACATTTTGTTCGCCGTTATGGGAAAGTCCACGGCGGCGCTGATGATAGAGTCCCTCGCGGCGGGTTCATTTGCGACAGCTGCGGTAGTGGGGTTCAAGAGAAACCTATGGATCGTCGCCGCGGCACTCGCCGGACACGGGATCTTTGATTCCTTGCATGGCCTCTTCATTCAGAACCCAGGTGTCCCTGTGTGGTGGCCCGGCTTCTGCCTTTCCTTCGATATTTTCGCCGGAGTGCTTTTTGCCGTGCTGCTGATGAGGCGACGTAGTGCTGCGAGTGAGATTTAAATATCAGCTCGTCCGCCAAGTTGGCCTGTCGGATCGCCGGCGACGACGGCAGTCATCCCTCGCAACAGCGCATCGAAGGGGCGATCGCAAGATGTCAAATCGAGCAATCGCCGGCTAGCCGGATCGTTTACAGACGGCAGACCGAGTAGCGCAAGAAAATACTGAGTTCCGGCACATCCGCCCGCGAGGGCCCTGGTTCAACTATCATCATATAGAGCATTAACATCCGAATAAAGCAGCGGAGGTGGGCCATACGGTGAATGATTGTGCCTCGCGCCCAGGCGCCGAAACATGGGCCTCAAGAAAATGAGTCGTCCCCCCCGGCAATTTCAACGCGGACAGTCAGCACCACGAATTCCGCATTGCGGCGTTCATGATTGACTGGAAGTATCCGCGAGGCTCGGCTGTTATGCCGGCCACACGGAGCACGGGGTCGCCGTGTGTCCCGGTTTCTTTGGTCTGCATTTTTACGTTCCTTCTGGCCGCCCCTGTCTCGCAGTCAGCGTTTCCAAACCTAACTTCAATAGACCAGGTACAAAGACTGTCCCTGGTGGAGCGGCAGCGTGGTTATCCCGTAACCATCCACGGCACCGTCACCGAATATGATGTGTTCCGTTGCCGGGGCGTCGAATTTCCGAATCTGTTCGTTCACGATGGCGTCGCAGGCATCTATGTTCTGTTGGGGGATCGTCGCTTTCCTGAGTTAAAACCCGGCGATGTAGTGGATCTGACGGGGCGTACAGGTCAGTATTCCGGTACTGCGATCGTGCGCGACCCGTCCGTTCGCGTGTTGCGGCACGGAGTACTGCCTGCGCCCGCTCGAAGCAGCTTCCAGGAATTGCACGGTGGGCTTCGCTTCGGTGATTGGGTGGAAGTTCGTGGGGCCATTCGCTACGCCTATGCCGAAGGCAGCTGGGTCACCATGGACCTGCAAATGGATGGTGGCGTTGTCGAAGTGCTCCTTCCCGACCGCTCTTCCGACGAACACCCTCCCGACCTGACCGCGCTGGTAGGACAGAGGGTCAGCATACAGGCGACGGTGGCGGAATCGCTGATCCAATCCCGCCCGAGACTTTACGTTTCCGGCAGCGGTAGGGCCCATATCCGCGTCGATCCACCTTTGCAAGGCGGCGCAGTTCTCCCCAAGCGTCTTTCTCTCCTGCAGATCCGTCAGCCGCGGGGACTCGCAGCGTGGGGCGATCGGATTCTAACTTCTGGAGTGATCACCTACCAAAACGGCACAGACATTGTGATCGAAGACGTGTCCGCCGGGCTCCTGACCTCCACCCGCGAGAACCAGCCTCCGTTTTTGCCAGGCGACCGCGTGGAAGTAATGGGCTATTTGACTGAGTCGGATGCGGCTTCCATTCTGACGTATTGCTCTTTTCGTAAAATTGGTTCCGGTCCTCCCCTTCCCGTGCCGCGCTTCTCTGCACAGACTGTGGTCGGCGAGGAAATGAACGCACAGATGATAAAAGTGGTGGGCTCGCTCACGGGGACCGCATACAACGAAGGGAGATTACAGCTTTTATTCGATGAGGAGAATGTCCCGTTCACCGTCGAACTGGCACGGGAGGGTATCGCCGAGCCGGTCATGGTGCCTGGAAGCGTTTGGAAAATGACGGGAGTAGCGATGTTGCAGCGGGGCCGCCAGGGCGCCAGGGCGCACTCCTTCCGGCTCATGATGCAATCGGACAAGGATCTGGTGCTGGTAGAACCGGCCTCCCTGCTCACTTCTTCACACCTTCGTTACGCTTTGGGAGTCTCGGTCGCCCTGATATTGGCGACGGCATCCGGCATTCTTGTTCTCCGGCGTAAAGTCCGTATGCAGACGGCTACTATTCGGGAACGTCTCGTAAAGGAGGTGGCGCTGGAGCAGCGTTACCGCGATCTATTCGAAAACGCCAACGATCCAGTGTTCTCCTACGACCTTACTGGCAGGCTCATCACCATCAACGCGGCCGGCAGAAAACTTTTGGGTTACTCCACTTCACAATTCGCGGAACTGAACTTCCTGGATCTGGTTGTGCCGGAGCAGCGCGAAACCATGCGGCAGAGGATAAAAGCCCTTGGATCCGGCATTGCTGCTGCTCCGTTCGAGGTTGAGATTGACATCCCCAACAATCGGGCCATTCTTGAGGTCAGCGACCGTATCGTCCCGCAGTCCGAAGGATCCGTGATTGTGGAAGCAATAGCCAGGGATATCAGTCAGCGTAAAGTCGTGGAGGCTGAATTGCGGCAGGCGAAACTTGCCGCCGAAGCAGCCAGTCGGGCCAAAAGCGAGTTTCTGGCCAACATGAGCCATGAGATTCGCACTCCCATGAACGGCGTGCTTGGCATGACGGAATTGGTTCTCGCC
The DNA here is from genome assembly GCA_040002435.1 of Bryobacteraceae bacterium. Lineage (GTDB taxonomy): Bacteria > Acidobacteriota > Terriglobia > Bryobacterales > Bryobacteraceae > JANXXV01. The sequence continues at coordinate 1,580 of JBDUEM010000239.1, read as the reverse complement.
AGGGCCACCCCCGACCAGCGCGAAAGCCTGGAGATGGTGAAACACTCGGCGGGAGCTTTACTCACGATCCTCAACGATATCCTCGATTTTTCCAAGATCGAGGCAGGTAAACTGGACATCGAGCCGGTTACTTTTTGTCTCGCCGACTGCATCTTTGAGACTCTTCCGTTGCTCGCATTCCAGGCTCATCAGAAGGGTCTGGAACTTACCTGTGACATCCATGCGGACGTGCCGGACCACGTCCACGCCGATCCGGTACGCATCCGCCAGATCCTGATCAATCTCCTGAATAACGCCGTTAAGTTCACCGAGCAGGGGGAGGTCGGACTGGAAGTAACAGCACGAAGGACGGCGCCGGACCAAACCCAGTTGCACTTTGCGGTGCGCGACACAGGGATCGGCATTCCCATAGAAAAGCAGCAATTGATCTTTGAGTCTTTTTCCCAGGCCGACGGCTCAACTACGCGCCGCTTCGGCGGGACCGGCCTTGGTTTAACCATCTCGTCTCATTTGGCGGGACTGATGAACGGCCGTGTCTGGGTGGAGAGTACCCTGGGCGAGGGCAGCTGCTTTCACCTAACCCTTCCCGCGCAGACGTTGCAGGAATCTCCGCCGCCGCGTGACTTGCCAATTCCCAGGTTGGTGGGCAGGCCGGTGCTCGTCGTGGACGATAACGCCACCAGCCGCCGGATTCTGTGCAAAATGCTCGAACGGTGGGATGTGCGCCCGGCGGCAGCCTCTGATGGTATCGAGGCCTTCCTGTTGCTTCGCGATGCCGAACGGAATCAGGCACCGTTTGCCGCAACGCTGATCGATGCCTCCATGCCCGATTTGGACGGGTTCGCACTGACAGCGCAGGTTCGCCAGGACATGGGTCTGGTTGGACCGGTCGTCCTTCTGATGAATTCGGCCCCACGGTTGGAAGACGTTGCGCGGTGCCAGGAGCTTGGCATTAACACCTGCCTCACCAAACCCATCGGAACAGCGGAATTGTCGAACGCGTTACGCAATGCGCTTGACGGGAAAGGCCCACGTCCCACTAGCCGCCCCGTTACCGCAAACCAATCTCACTGGCCGCCGCGCCAATTGCGGGTGCTCGTCGCCGAAGACAACCGCGTCAATCAGACGGTGGCGGTGCGCTTGTTGGAGAGCTGGGGACATTCCGCTTTGGTCGCCGCTAACGGCGTCGAAGCGTTGGCAGCAATCGAAAGACACGAATTCGATCTGGTATTGATGGATGCGCAAATGCCCGTCATGGATGGCTTTCAGGCGATAGCTGCCCTTCGGGAGAGAGAAAAGCTCACTGGCAGCCATCTTTTGGTCATCGCGTTGACCGCACATGCCATGGCCGGCGATCGGGAGAAATGTCTGGCTGCGGGGATGGACCACTACTTGACCAAGCCGATTCAATCGGTTCAATTGTTCGAAGCAATCGAAGAGTTGACTTTATCCGTCTCGCGCCATCCATCCGGCGTAACTCTGCCAGAGACCCGGACCCGGGCGGATCTGAATCCACAATCATCACGCTAGAATTTATTGGTCGCCGGCTCGCACACAAAGTTGCGCGGACCACCCTGTCC
>JBDUEM010000238.1:0-12313 GCA_040002435.1 Bryobacteraceae bacterium | reverse complement strand
AATGACAAAAATCGCATTAGATGCTCCTTGAGGTTAGTAGTTTATCGGAAAGCGATGATCGCGACAAGCATTTGGAGTTGGCATTTGGAGTTGTCAATCATTTTGTAGCTTTGACCGCGGCAGTGGACCATAAGGCGCGGGTAGGTGCTTCTCTTCACTTCGCGCCGACGAGGGCGACATCGAATTTGCACCAGATCGATTTCCGTCCTCTTAGGCCTCCACAGTGCCGTTTTCTCCATTTTCTCTGTTGACAGGTTCCTTATGTTGACAGGGGGGGTATACGTTGGGACCCCAAGAATTTATTCGAACTGGCGGGAACGATGGACCCTGGCGCCGCCTCAATCAGTTGGCGACTACCCGTCCCGGCAGAGGTCGGGCTGGCAAACAGCGGATCTGCCCCAGCTTAGCCAGCGGAATTGCTACCGCCACGCGTCTTCTGGAGAAACGCGCGCCGCTCTCGGTGGAAGGGGAAGACTAAGCTCCAGACTCGGTGGAGATTGAGAACCTCCCGGAGATTTTCGAAATCGAACGATTCTATCTGGAGCAGATAGTGACGGCGTTGAGCCGTCGCCAGACCGATCCCAAATTCGATGCCGTGCTGTATTTTCTCCAGGTTCGGGCCTAGCCGAATTTTGGACTGTATCATTTTCAGCCATTACTACGACACAGGATATTGGATCGCACAGGCCCTCACCTCACGTATGCCCGGAGAGAGCGTCGCCCTTTATGCTCGGCACCGGCTTCAATGGCACGCCTTTTCAAGGGGTTTCGGACCCAACGTTGCTCTGTACAACAGAGCTGAAATACCCAAATAACAATAACGACCAACTATTCCGGCATCGTATTCAGATTTCTAACCATTCGGGGAGCACTACCCAACCTGGCGAGAAGCTCGCGCGGAACTCAATGAGTTGCCGTTAGCTGCGGAGGTATGGAAGGGATCATCGCCTCGGCAGGTTCCTAGAAGCCAGGCCAGGAACTAAAAATGATGTCGGATCAGGGACAACGAGTAGGCCTCGGTCCGATCAACTTCGGGATTGTGTTATCCAGCACATATTCATTTCCCATATTACAGAACGCCACCGCCGCTGAACGCGTCCGCTCCGCATCGATACAAACCACTGAAAGTGGCACCCAGATTGAGGAAAATGGGGAGTCGTCGCACGCCCCTTGTTGCGCCTTTTCCTTCATGCCCCAGGCGTCGGCCGAATTGTTCTTTGAGTCTTGCCCTACTGATTGCCCGCCGATGAAACCATCGTAGCTTTCCCATCTGGCGCCCGCGTATACCTCTTAAACCAGCTCATCATGTAAAGCTGCGTCCGAATAAAGTTCGAAGGCTTCGACGACGTGCCGTGATACTCGCCCTCAAACTGCAGAAGCGTCACCGGCACTCCTTTCATCTTCAGCGCCGAATAGTATTCCTCGGTCTGAGGCATCGGCGTCCGTCGGTCTAGCACGCCCGTCATCAGCAGCGTCGGCGTCGTCACCTTGCCCACCTGCATCAGCGACGAATGCGACAGCCAGTCGCTCGGATCTTCCCAAAACGGCTTCTTGAAGAAGCTGTACGTGAACAGCGGGACATCCGTGTGCCCCGCCATGCTCAGCCAGTCGATCACCGGGCAGCGCACCGCCGCCGCCGCGAACCGGTCCGTATGTCCAATCACCCAGCTCGAAAGTACGCCGCCCCCGCTGCATCCCGAAACATACATCCGTGACGTGTCCACGAATCCTTTTGCAATCGCCGCATCCACTCCAGACATTAGATCGTCGTAGTCCGGCCCCGGATAGTTATGGTCGATCCCGTCCGAAAAATCATGACCAAACCCTGTGCTTCCGCGCGGATTTGTGTACAGCACCACGAAATCGTTGGCCGCGAAATTCTGCCACATGTAGTTGAAGCCCACGTTGTAATTGCCGTACGGCCCGCCGTGGATCTCTAGAATCAGCGGATACTTCCTGGCAGGATCGAACTCCGCCGGCTTGATAACCCACCCCTGCACCTGCACGTTCCCGCTCGAGGTCCACGTAAGTTCCTCAGTCTTGCCCAGCTTTTTGCCCGACAGCATCGCGTCGTTCACATTGGTCAGCTTCGTCACTTCCGCTGGCTGCCGCAAATTAAACCGCACCACCTCGGCCGGATGATCGGGGTCGGTCATCGTTCCTACCGCAACCATATCCTTCGAAGCTGAATCCATCGTAAGCATATGCGTGCCCTTCGTCACCGTGCGAACGCCGCCGCTCACCGACGCAAACTGCACGTTGCGCGAACCGCGGTCGTCGGCGTCGAAATACACTCCCGACCCATCGCCCGCCCACCACAGGTTGATCGGATCGCGGTCGTAATCCCCGCTGATCTTGCGCGGCTCCCCGCCTGCCAGCGAGACTACATAAAGATCGGCCACCGAGTGCGTCTTGTTCGACGCCGCATAACCCGTGAAGGCCACTGTGCGGCCATCGGGCGACACAGCCGGCTTGCCCCACTTTCCCGCCTTGGTCACTAATTCATGCACCGTCGCCGCCGCGACATCCACCACCAGCAATTGCGAACGTTGGTATTCCAGATCCGCGCCCGCATCCCGGTTTGCTTCAAAAACGATCGCCTTGCTGTCCGGCGTCCAGGCCAGCGGCACCCCCGCCTGCAACTCGCCCGCGCCTACGTTCCACTTGCCGCTGGTTAGTTGCCGCATCGCCCCGCCATCGGCTGGCACAACAAACAGGTGCGTAAAGCCGTCCTCCAGAAATCCAACCTGATCCTGGCGGTAATGCAGTGTCTCCACAATTCGCGGTGCCGGCGTCCACTTCGCCCCCTTCGGTTCCGGCGGCATGCTGATCTGCCACTTATTCTTTTCCGGCACAGACATCGCCAACGCAATCGACTTCCCGTCCGGGGACCAGCACGCATCCGCCACCTTCTCCGTGGCGTGCGTTACCTGTGTGGCCGGGCCATCCGCATCCATCCATTTCACCAATATCTGCGTCCCGCGCGGTTCGCCATCCGCCAGATACAGAATGCGTTTCCCATCCGGCGCCCATTTTGCATTCCCGCCCTTGGCTAGAAACCGGTGCTGCGATCCGTCGATGTTCATCATCCACAGTGTCGATTCCCACTTGTCTTCCAGCCGGTTCGCCTGCTGCCGCGTATACACAATCCGAGCGCCATCGGGCGAAATCTGCGGGCTACTGATCCGCTCCAGATCGAAGTAATGTTCTGTGGTCAACCGCGTAGCAGAGGGCGTCTCTTGCGCTACGGCCGGTAGCACAAAGAGAGCCGCAAAAACGGCATACTGTAGCTGCATAGAACCCACCTCCACAATAGTGTGCAGCTCAAATAATAACCGAAACCAATGGTAAACGGCTTCCTCCCCATTCATCTGTTACTGTTGGCAATCGCTTTGAACCGAAGCACACCGCCTAGATGAGCCTCATTGAAGTGAGAGTCTTGGATTGTGCCAGTGTTGTCGCTAGCCTTGATCGGAAATGTCTCGGCGGAAGGTTGGTCGGACGAAGACGTGCAGGCAAGACCGAGATATTTTCGATAAGGAGACTAGAAGGAAGGCGCTGGCGTTTGCGGCGAAGTCAACCCGTACATGTTCTCATCCGCCGGATCAGGAACGACAATTCGGCTTCGGCAAGCTCAGCCCAGCATGGCCGGTAATCCAGCCGAAACTATCAATTTCCCATAAGCTGACTCCCGGACAACCAGACCGGCCAAGGGCGACAAATTCCAGCGGTCGAAGCCAAACTTCTGGACGGCGCGTAGTCCTGGCACAACTCGCGAGAAGGCAAATACCTTCTTCCCAGCACGCGCAACGAATGCAGTGAGTGTGGTGGCCAACTGACATTTGATCAATTCCCGGCTGTTCCTAAGCGCTGGGCGACTACGAAGAAATTCGCGGCAGTGGCCGCGATTTTCGATAACGGGGCAGGATGGGGGCGTCAGGCTTATCGTGATTGTTGATATATTCTGGTCGCTGGGCCTTTGCCCAATGGAGGGACGTTTGCCACCTGCCCCTGACCACTCCGAAGGAATCAATGGCGGCATGTGGACACGCAGACAATTGGTGAAAAGTCTTGTCTCCCTCGCGCCGGTCGCGTTGACCACGTCGACGCAAGCGGCAGGACAATCGGACGCAACCGCCAAGCCCGAACCCTACAGCCCGTTGCTCCTGCCGACCGGGGTCCGCTCGCGCTTCGTTGACGACGTCAACGGGCTGAGGGTCCATGTCCTAGAAGCGGGATTCAGCGCGGGAAGCCGACCGTGCGTACTACTGCTGCACGGCTTTCCCGAACTCGCGTTCAGTTGGCGCAAGGTCATGGGATCGCTGGCCGCGGCTGGCTGCCACGTGCTGGCACCCGACCTGCGTGGCTATGGACGCACAACCGGCTGGGACGACCGCTACGACACCGACCTCAGGCCTTTTGGGCTGCTTAATTACGTTAGGGACGCGTTGGGGCTCGTCTCCGCGTTTGGATATCGGTCCGTGGCCGCAGTGATTGGGCACGACTTCGGCTCCTCGGTAGCACCCTGGTGTTCGATCGTGCGGCCGGACGTATTTCGTGCAGTTGTGTTGATGAGTGCGCCATTCGCTGGGGTACCGGCGCTGCCGTTCAACACAGCCCATGCCACGGACTCGAGCAAGTCGGAAAGTAGAACTGGCGACAACCTTGACGACGCCCTGGCGAAGTTGACCCCGCCTCGGAAACAGTATCGCTTTTATTACTCGACTCGGGAAGCCAACGTTGACATGATGCATGCCCCGCAGGGGCTCCGTGCGTTCTTACGCGCCTACTACCACATGAAGAGTGCGGACTGGACGCTGAACAGACCGTTCCGCCTCGCCTCCAGGACCGCGAGCGAGTTCGCCAAGCTCCCCACCTACTACGTAATGGAAAGGAACAAGAACATGCCAGACACTGTGGCCTCCGAGGTGCCCTCGGCGTCGGAGATAGCTGCCTGCCCATGGCTGCCGGACAGCGAGTTGAGCGTGTATGTGGGCGAGTACGATCGCACAGGCTTTCAAGGCGGTCTCGACGGGTACCGCGTCCGCCTGACGGCCGCGCACAACGCCGAACTGCAACTGTTCTCAAACCGCACGGTAGACGTTCCGTCGATGTTCGTCGGAGGGAAGAGTGATTGGGGCGTCTATCAAACACCCGGCGCATTCGAGAGCATGCGGAAGACAGCGTGTACCCAAATGGAGAGCGTCCACCTGGTTGACGGTGCTGGTCATTGGGTGCAGCAAGAACAGCCAGAAGCCGTGACTCAGTTACTGTTACAGTTTCTGCGAAATCAGCAAGCGCTGCCGACTAACAGGCGTGGTTAGTCCCTCCTGATGCCGGAGTCTTCTGCGGAGGGTAACGTCCAAACAATGTGGGCGTTTTAGAAATCCACGCTGACAGATAAGTCTGCGACTCGCGGAACTGCGCGGTTATCGCAAGCTCCTCAGATATGGCGTTCTGGGCAGAGCCGGGCACGATCCGAATGGATCGTTGTCGATCCGGAGGTCGTTCAGGAACGGGAGGTCGTTCGTGATCCGTAGTTATCGACGGAGCGCAGATAGTCCTAACTCCCCGCTTGCCTAAGTCCGGGCCGATCGCCAATCGGCAGTCGTCGACATCTCGCGGAGGTTCATCAAGTGCGACCAGCGCCGAGGAGACTGCGTCGAACTTTGGCACCATGCCTAAGGTCTATCAAAGCGAGATCTCAGCCTAACCCACCAAGCCGTTCACAGAAATCACTAATCACTCTTTTCCGCACAGAGTTCCGCTTCACGCTCAACAGTTGGGCGGTACTCCCAGCTTAACTGTTCCTCGCCCAGTGCAATTGATTGCTGCGATCAAAGTAAGCGTGCGCGTACAAAGCGCGATAGAACACCGCCGCGCGGAGCAATAGAGACCGGAGATGAACAGCCATTTATATTCACAACGGGCACTAGACGGAGCCGGCGGTGAAATGTCAGAGCACTGCGTGGAATTGCCAATACGTGGTGTGCAGTTATGTCACATTACTTGCGATTTGACTACTGTGAGCGCTGGTTAATTTGCGTTGCCAGAGCGGCAATAGCAATTTAAAGAGGGTGAATAGATCCGCATAGGGAGGCAGCGTCGATAGTGGTCGCGGGCCGGCAGGGTGATGTTGCAGACCCAACACGACGTGCTTGTACTCTGCCGGATTCATATTGTCACGCAGCTTATCGGCAGCCTGCCAGAGGGTGTCTTCCAAGCCAACCCTGGCTCCGTTGGTCTTCCGGTGATTTTCAGTTGATGATGCCATTGCGAATCTTCCATTAGACGACAACACGGGAGACCTCCGCACCGACGCCGTGCTTGTTCACTGGTATAGATACAGCAAGCCTGCCATAAGCGAATGGCGCGGGCGAGGTAGCAGGCGCTGGAGCGTCGGCATGTCGTGCTTGAACAGCGCGAGGGCGAGCGGGAGGTGCTCGACCGCTGCAAAGTCCTTCTCACGCATCACAAATCTACTTCGTTAGGGGAGCGTCTAGGCGAAGGCTGCCTATCGCGTACGCAATTTCTTCGGAGGGCGCCGCACCGAGGGGTGTCGGCGACGGCTGGCTAGTCGGATCGGGATGCCCTGGCATGCCCGTACATTTCGGCCGAGATGTACGGTCGTAGATGACTTCAATGATTCACACCCTGACCATAAAGTGGGCTTCGGGTAGTGCGCGAAGCGGCGACAAACTCGTAAAACGCGGATCGCTAGGGAGTCAGCATGCCGCCTTGGGCCTTCGGTGGGCTGTGATCCGACGTGGTACTACTATCTAGAAGATCCTGTCCTTCACTATTGCCAAAGAAATGGAAAGTGAGATCGAAGTCGACCTGTTCGTGAATGTTGGTGATCATGGGCTAGCAGTTCACATCCACAATCTCAGCCTTGATCCGATTTACAAGTGCCAGGTGAATCTAGAGCGATTGGACCGGTATGTCGAGACTAAGAACGATTTCACCCGAAATCCGTTTGAAGCCTTTCGCATTTTGTATCACTCTAGAGTGGATGGCCAGGACACAAAAGCCAGCGATGTCTTCGGTACGTTTGAAAACACCGCGAAGCAGAGTTTGTCATTCACTGGCGCGTCTTTGGGTAATTACCGCCGGACGCCGATGCCGCATTGGACGTATGAGGCAATCTGGCTCGCGGAATTTTCGGTTCTCCTGGACGCTAATGAGATCAGACGGGAAGTGCGGTTTCTTCACTGGAAGCCCGGAAGCAACATAGAGGTCATTTCAGACCCACGAATTCAAAGAGGCTCGGCCGCCGCACCACCACTCTCGGAATCGAATGGATTCCCGTCTGAGATCTTGAAGGACGAGCAGACCGGCGACGCAGCCCCGGACGATCATACCGCGCGTGGCAATCTGGCAAGTTCTGCGGCCATTTCAGCCCATCCGGACGCCGTAGATACGATGGGCGCTAAAGTCAGTGCAATCACTAACTGGGATGGCTTAGAGATCCGTTTTTTGAGCGATGAACGTGTACAGATACGGATAGTTGGAAAGAACGAAACCCAAAATTACGGAGAGTTAGGCTTTGAAGATAAGAGGACCGGAAAGCCTAATGAAGCGTGGAAGCTACTCCGAACTCTTGCGCAGAGCAATGGAACGGTATCGAGCAGGACTACAGGGATCGGCCCCTGGACGAAGGTGGAAAAGCGAGTACAGGAAATTCGCCAGCTTCTCCGGCGGCGGTATGAGATTTCGAGTGACCCTTTACCGTTCATTGACGGCCACGGTTATCAAGCTCAATTCAGAATCTCCTGCGCACGCTCATACGACACCTAGTCGAAATTTCGGCAACCGCCACTAAACTTCCTTGAAATTTTATTGCCTTTCTCATCAACCGGTTAGCCGATTTTTCGGCGAAAACAGCTGTGTTCTGTCGAAGTTTCGCCAGATAGAGTTATGAACACTTCGCAACAAGGCGAACGCGATGGCGCGGCCGATAAAGCATTAGAAGCCCTTCTCACCGAAAGCGAGTACAGCCGCATCACAAACCGCAGCCTTGCGAGCATCCGGCGAGACCGCTGCCGCCGTATCGGCTGTCCATATGTGAAACTCGGCGCTCTCGTACGTTACCGCCCCGACGATATCCGGGCATACATCGAGAGCAACCGGCGTACTTCACTGTCTGATGTTCGGGCAGACAGGGTACCGCTATGACCCCAACTAGAGCTGACTACGGCGAGATACAGCGAGGGATCGATCTTCTCTTCGATGCCGCAGACGTTATCGAAGTTCGCATCCCTAAGACCCGGGCCGGTGTGGTCGCTGGTTACTTCAACGATCACGCCGCATTGGCAACAGCCGTCCAAAGCGCCGACGTGAACTACCGAGCCGCGGGGGTGTACTACACGCTCAACCAGATTGAGCCGGCTCTGCTGGGACGCGGATATAACCGCCTTAAGGAACGGGCTGAATACACGACCGCGGACAACAACGTTCTTCGTCGTCGATGGTTACCGGTCGATCTCGATCCAGTGCGCCCAGCCGGTATCTCCGCTTCAGATGAGGAACACGAAGCAGCGATCAATCGTGCTCGTACGATCGCAGAAGAAATGCAGAACGAATGGGGAAGACCAGTTATCGCGGATTCCGGAAATGGTGGACACCTCCTGTATGGCATCGATCTTCCAAACGATGAGGAGTCACTAAGGTTCATTGCCGGCGCCCTTGCAGAACTGGATAGGCGCTATTCGGATGCCGTCGTCAAGGTCGATATCAGCTGTTCCAACTCAGCACGAATCTGGAAAGCATACGGCACCGTAGCCCGTAAAGGCGATAGCATTCCCGGCCGTCCTCACCGGCTAAGCAGAATCCTGGAGGTCCCCGATGATAAGCGGTGAGACCTTAAAACGATTTAGCGAAAGTTCGGCCCCGCAGTCTGAAACCGAAGAGAACTCACCGGATTTTGACATGGAAGGTTTCCTGTCCAAGTACTCCTTGGATGTGACCCGGCGGAAGCCATGGCAGTCCCACCCCGGCGGAACCATATTCGAGTTATCCAGGTGCCCGTTCAATTCCGATCACAATGCTGGATCGGCCGCATTCACGCTGGCGGGAGGTGTGCCAGGATTCAGCTGCAAACATAACGGATGCAATACCAAAACTATGGCGGACGTTTATGCCATGCACGCACCCCAGGCGTCTTCGGAGCGTGTGGGTGTCCATGAGGACTGGCCGGACCCGCTGCCACTCGGAGCCACCCTCCCGCCTGTTGAGTTATTTGACGAGAACCTACTGCCAACTTCTCTCCGAAAATATATCGTTGATATCGCAGAACGAATGCAGGTCCCCTTGGACTATCCCGCGGCAGTGGCGGTCGTTTCGCTCGCGGGATCGGTGAACCGCCGAGCGATGATCCAGCCAAAGGCACGGGACACGGGTTTCAAGGTTGTACCTAATTTGTGGGGAGGAATTGTCGGAAGACCCGGACACAGAAAGAGTCCCGTGATGGAAGCCGTTGCGCGCCCTCTGAAGGATATCCAGAAGCGATGGTTCGATGAGCACGCCGCGGCGACCATCGCTTACAAAAAAGAGTGTGAACTGAACGCCCTTCGTGTCAGTGCCTGGAAGCAGAATGCAACTTCAGCGTTTAGAAATGGCCACACGCAACCAGAGCGACCGGAAGAACTTCAGGAACAGAAGAAATGCCGGCGGCTTTTGATCGGCGATGCGACTTTTGAAGCTCTTCATAAAGCAATGGAAGAAAATCCCGAGGGGCTGCTGGTTCTACGCGATGAACTGTCTGGATGGCTTGCGCAGTTAGATAAACCCGGTCGCGAGGGCGAGCGCGCTTTCTGTCTGGAAGCGTGGAACGGCAACTCTGGTTTTATCGTGGATCGAATTGAGCGAGGAACAATCAACGTTCCTTACGTTTGTATGAGTCTGGTTGGCGGAATTCAGCCCGCACGCCTGCGGTCCTACATGTCGGATTCTGTGGATTCAGGGCCAGGAGACGATGGACTCATTCAGCGCTTTCAAGTGTTGGTATGGCCCGATCCTTCATCGGATTGGGACATGGTGGATCGAGAGCCTGACGTCGACGCTGAAAAGCAAGTCTCGCGGGTCTATGGTCGCTTGGTCGAACTATCGGCTGATCAGCCGATCTTGTTTCGATTCGCTCCAGACGCTCAGGAGCTCTTCTTCGAGTGGTATCGCGAAGTGGAGCTCAAAATCCGGCGGGGTGACCTGCATGATGCGCTGGCTGCGCACTTAAGTAAGTACGTTTCGCTCATGCCGTCGCTCGCTTTACTGTTTGCGCTTGCTGATCAGGCGGCCGCGGGAGTTTGGTCATCCCAAGTGGTGTGTTTGGACCACGCCAAGAAAGCAGCCGCGTGGTGCCACTACCTGGAATCGCATGCCCGGCGTGTGTACTCGACGGTCGTGTCGCCCCAGCGCCGGGCTGCCGCAGATCTCGTCGAGAGGATCAAACGCGGAGAAGTCGGCAAAGATGGCACGGTCGCGGTCCGCGAGATTTACCGCCACGGCTGGTCGGGGCTCGATACTCACGACCGTGCCGCGGCGGCAGTGTTAGTCCTCCAAGACCACGATTGGCTTCGGGAGCTTGTGGTCAGCGGCCCTAGGCCTTCAGGAGGCCGGCGCGGTTCGGCACGTTACCAAATCAATCCGAAGGCGGCGCGAAGGGCATGAACGCGCACCACTGGATGAACTCGATCGGCGTTCGCCGAAACTACCCAGACGTCCTGATATATGGACTGACAAAACTGACACAACCGACAAATCTCCAGTTCTGTCAGTTTTGTCGGTTCGAACTTAGGGCGTACGTCATTATTTCGGTCTCGACCGTAAGCGAGGAAGAATATCAATCAACGGTCGATGAACTGGGCCGAGCAAAGTGCAATACAACATGGTCTAACACTTGGCATCGGAACTTCGAGGGAGCCTTGCCCGGCCCACCTCCGACGGGGTCTGTGTGGTACGACGGCCGGTCTGTTGCTCCGCGAAGCCATCAACTGGGAACCGAAAAGCCTGGTTCCCCGCCATTGATTGAACCAGCCAGGCGTGGTCGCGAATTTCGGCGGTCGCCCCAATACGGCACTGACAGAACTGACAAAACACCAGTTCAGTCAATTCTGTCAGTTCTGTCAGGTCACTTCAAGGGCCAGCCTCAAACTTTGGACGGCTCCGCCACGAACGCGAAAGGGCATAGCTCTGGGACAAGTTATGGAGCCGCCCGATGAAGTCCTCGCTTCCGGAACATGTTTATGGGTCTAGACCAACAAAACGCGACCGCCGCACCCAGGCCGATATCGCTCTTTTAAAGAAAACCATCTACGACGTCATCGCGGAAGAAAACCCCGTCACCGTCAGGCAGACCTACTATCAGCTAGTCAGTCGAGGTGCCATTGCGAAAACGGAAGCCGAATACAAGGCGGTCGTCCGACTTCTCGGCATAATGCGTCGTGAGCACGAATTGCCATTCGGATGGATCGCGGACTACACGCGGTGGATGCGGAAGCCAACGACCTGGAACAGCCTTCGCAACATGCTGGAGCAATCGCACAAGCTCTATCGGCGGGACCTTTGGAATCATCAACCAAGCTATGTAGAGATCTGGCTGGAGAAGGATGCCCTCGCCGGTGTCATCTATCGGGTGACCCATGAGTACGACGTTCCCCTCATGATCACTCGCGGGTATCCTTCGCTGAGTTTCATCCACACGGCGGCGGAGCAAATCGCCGCTCAGAACAAACCGACCTACCTTTACTATTTCGGCGATTTTGATCCGAGTGGACTAGATATCACACGTTCGGTAGAAGCCGATATTCGGACGTTCGCCCCGAATGCTGAGATCCACTTCGAGCGCGTCGCGGTTACCAAGGAACAGATCACTGACTTGAATCTCCCGACCCGGCCGACCAAGAAAACAGACTCTCGATCCCGGAACTTCGACGGCGGCGAAAGCGTAGAGGTGGACGCAATCAGCCCCGCCGCACTTAGAAAATTAGTTGAGGCCTGTATTGTTCCGCATATCGATCGAGACGTATTAGCGGGACTGGAACGCGTTGAAAAGGACGAACGCGACATCTTGGAGAGCATAATCGAACGTCTTGACCAGTCGAGGGATTCGGCATGAAGGAAGTCCCAACGGTTGCGGCAGCGTTCGAAGAAATCGCCGGTTTGCTCGCACTGGCATATCTGAGGTATCAGAAGATTCAGCGCGTGCCGGTTGATCCACCTACGGATTCCGTCAACAGAGAACTTGCTATCCCGTTCGGACAGAGCGTTCATGGTGGTGACCAATGACCACTAACCAGAAACAATCATGTCCCACTCG
>JBDUEM010000237.1:0-12473 GCA_040002435.1 Bryobacteraceae bacterium | reverse complement strand
CCCACAAAACAATTCTACACCAGAATGTTTTTGTTTGTGACCCAGTAGTACTAGCCGAGATTATTTTATGGCAGCTTGGAAGGTCAGTGACCCTGGTTATGCAAACCTGCGGCTTTGGAAACTGTATAACGGAGGACTAGCGGCGGGTGTTTCTCTTCGACGGCGTTAGATCCGTCTGAAGGAGGCGGAAAGAGGACCGCACGCGACACAGTCATCGTTATAAAAGTTGGCCTTCTAAACCGGATTGATTGAGTGGATTCTCCGGCCGACGCCTAGGAACGGTAAGGACCGCAAATAGCGGCAATTATTGGGGATAAGCGCGCCAAAATCCGAAACGTGTTGATGTCAACAAAACGGCCATGCAATTCCACACACTAGACAAGGTTGGCTCCCCAAGAAGTACACAAATCCGAGCCCTCAAATGGAGAATTCTGCCAGAGAGGATTCTCCCTGAAAATCAATCAGGATGACGTCGTCCGGAGTTCGGTTTTTAGGAGACATCGCTGGATACCTGCGGATGTCAAGTGACAAACCGCTCAGCGACTCCTCATGGGAAACGCCGCTTTCTCCACACGCTGGGACCGTCCCGCACCGATATGACAATGTTGAGGCTCAGAAGCGCCGATTCAGGCTTAACAATCCTGAAGTTTTGTAAACAGTAGGCGGGAGTCGTATCCAAAACCCAGGTGCTGCACGTCCAGCGATTTCATACATGCAAAATTGCCTCATATTTTTCCTGCTCGCGGGCATAGGCCTGTGTGCAGATTCCTATGTTTTAAGGCCGGCTGTTGGGTCGGGAACGAAGGGTGATGGTGGTCCAGCGACCGCAGCGCTTCTGGATGGCCCGTTCGGCCTTGCCGAAGATAAGTCGGGAAACATCTACATTTCAGAATCGAATGCAGGAGTGATCCGGCGTGTCAAGCCGGACGGCACAATCGAGCGATCCGCCGGGACTGGCCTGCTGTCGGATGGCGTCGCAGGTGGATCGGCGCTCGCGACCGACTTGATCTCGCCTTCCGCGCTGGCAATCGATAGGAACAACAATTTGGTTTTCGCCGATGCCAAGGCGTGCCGAATTCGAATACTACGTGCCGATGGGACAATTGCTGATTTGGCCGGAACTGGCCGGTGCGCAGGAGCATCGGCCGGCGGCTTTCCAGGACCGGGAGGGGGAGGCCGTAGTGCGACCACCGGACCCGCCCTACAGATTGACATCGCCGCTGTGTCCGGCTTGGCGGTGGACAGTTCCAGCCGAATTCTTTTCTCCGAAGAAACGATGCATCTGGTTCGCCGGCTGGACGCCGACGGGGTCGTACGCATCGTCGCCGGGGTAGGCACTCCAGGCTATTACGGAGACAGCGGGCCAGCCACTGGCGCTGCGCTCTCTTCCCCGCGAGGATTGGCGTTCGACAACAACGGGAACCTCTATATCGCCGATGGTGAGAACTGCCGGATTCGCGCGGTAGATTCGTCGGGCGTCATCACAACGTTGTTATCAACGGGCTCGTGCACGGCATCACCGGCAGCTCGAGTTACGGGACTCGCCTACGACGAGTTGAATGACGCTCTCATCTATGCATTGCCCTCGGCCCGTCAGGTGATCCGCGCCAGCGTATCGACCCTCGTTACTACCATCGTCGCCGGGAACGGCCGCGTTGGGGCGGCAGACAACAATCTGGCTGAGCCACGCGGCGTGCTCGTCTCGCAAGGCCGGGTGCTGGTCGCTGATAATACGGCATTTCGCGTGGTCTCGGCACAGGGCGGGGCAACTGCGGTATTTGCGGGAGGGTGGCCGCAGTTGGAGAGCTATGGGGCAGCATCCAGCGCTCCGTTGCTGCGGCCCATGGGATTGTGCCTTACTCCAGCCGCTTCCCTGATTGTTGTCGATGCCGGCGCGGAGCGCGTATTGTCGCTGTCGTCTTCCGGAGAACTGACGGCGATAGCCGGGGTCCGATACCCAACCGGTTTTAACGGCGGGGTAGGCGGCCCAGCCGTATCCGCCCAGATCGCCAATCCTCGGCGCGTCGCTTGCGGGCCGGATGGCCGGATATACCTCGCACTCAGAGACCGGATAAGAATGATCGACACCCAAGGCGTGATGCACGCGTACATTGACTTTTTTCGGGTGACCACTACAACTATGACAAACGGCACGACCACATCGGCGACAAGCGTAGCCGCTCCGAGTTCACCAGTGGGCATGGCAGTGGATTCCGCGGGCCGGCTGATCATCGCAGAATCAGGCATGAATCGAGTGTTGCGATGGGACCCTACCAACCAGACGACGACATTGATTGCGGGCACAGGTACAGCGGGATTTGCTGGAGACGGCGGCGCCGGAACTGACGCGAAGCTCGACTCGCCGGGAGACGTAGCCTTTGATTCAAAGGGCAACCTACTCATCGCGGACCGTGGTAACGGGCGAGTTCGAAAACTGTCGTCGGACGGGAAAATTTCCACGATTGCCGGATCCGGGCTTGGATTCAGCTATGTAGACCTCACCGGACAGATCGCAACGTCGGTGGGGTTCGGAAGCATTGAGGGGATGGCCGTGGATACGAAGGACAATATTTATATTGCGGAAGCACGCGAATCAGCGTCATTGGTTCCGACGCCCGCGTTCCAGATCCTGGCGGGCCTTGTGCAAGAAGACGACAGCGGGAAGCAGACGTATCGAATTCAAGAGCTGAACGCCATCGACGATATAGCGGTGGATGCGCGCGGACGGATCTACTTCGCACTACGGCAGAACGGACAGGTGATGATGCTCGCGGATGCGATTGATCTCGGACCTGCTCCTGCGATCGCAGCGGGGGGCGTTGTACGGAGTCTCCAATTTGGCGGAGGGGCCACGATCGCACCGAATACCTGGATCGAAATCTATGGGTCAGCCTTGTCGGGTACGACCCGATCGTGGACAGGGAGCGATTTCCAGGGCTCGCAGGCGCCCACGAAGCTGGACGAGACAAGCGTGTCGATCGGAGGGCAGGCTGCGTTTGTAGCCTATGTCAGCCCGAACCAGGTGAACGTGTTGGTTCCGTCAGACGTTGCTCCCGGAGCCCAGCAACTGACGGTCAGTACAGGGGTAGGTATCAGCGCGCCGTATTCCGTGGATGTGGAATCGGTGCAGCCGGGAATCTTCTCAATGGCAAAATATGCCGGCGGGCTGCTTGCTGGCGGGCAGTTCGCAATGCCTGCAGATACTGTGGCGGGAGTCGTGTCGCGTCCCGCGAGACCCGGTGAGGGCATCACCTTCTATGGAACCGGATTCGGCTCGGTGATCCCGCGGGTGCGAGCTGGCGTTATCGCGCCGCAGGCCACGTCAACCGACTTACCATTCTCGGTGTTGTTTGGGCAAACCCGTGCTGCAGTGAATTATGCGGGATTATCGCCGGGCTCCGTGGGCCTATACCAGTTCAACGTGACTGTTCCCGCTGGTATTAGCGGAGATGCGGTGCCACTCACCTTCTCCTTGGGAGGCAACGCCATCGCGCAGCCCCTTGCAGTTGCAGTGCAGCCTTAAGACAAATTTACTTACGTAAAGTACCTTTGCCGCCGAATTGACCGTCTAGATCTGTTGCGCGAATGCTCTGCGCATTCTTCAGGCTCTGTTCTCCCGGGGCGACACGCTGAAAGATTGTCGCCGGTAAAACTGTCAACATGCGCGGTTCCCTTTTGCCGGTGCGAACCTGTAACTCTGCTAGCCCTGCACAAACACCCTGGAG
Organism: Bryobacteraceae bacterium; assembly: GCA_040002435.1. Taxonomy (GTDB): domain Bacteria; phylum Acidobacteriota; class Terriglobia; order Bryobacterales; family Bryobacteraceae; genus JANXXV01. The sequence goes on along the minus strand of JBDUEM010000237.1, from coordinate 8,748 downwards.
AGTGGCCACGAACCGGTCCGGCCTCTGTTGTGAGAATCCCAACACTACTGACCCATTTATGAGCAAAATAATTCTTGTGAGTACCATCACCTACTATTTGCGGCCAGAATCTGGGGATCTGCTCTTAAGATTTGTAAACGAGTTGATCCATTCAGAGAGATCTGCGCTACAAAGGGATCAGTGCCTTTGCATCAAATTCTTGTGGTGGATGATGACGTGAATCTCTGCTCGTTGATGGCGGACTTCTTTTCCGAACGCGAAATTGCGGTGGAGTTCGCAAACGACGGGCGTGCGGGACTTGCCCTTGCCCTTTCGAGGACCTATGACCTTGTCATTCTGGATGTGATGCTTCCAGTGTTGGATGGATTCCAGGTTCTTGATCAACTACGCCGCCGCAGTTCCATTCCGGTCATCATGTTGACCGCGAGAGTGAGCGAGCGGGACCGCATTGCGGGATTGAACGGAGGAGCGGACGACTATTTGCCGAAACCCTTCGGGCCTGATGAACTGCTGGCAAGAATCCATGCGGTGCTGCGGCGCGTGGGGAGGGGACATGGACGGAGCGTTACTCTCCGCTGCTTTGACATCACCTTGAACCTGGAGAGCCGCGAGGTGCAGCGCAGCGGCGATCCGGTGTATCTGACGTCGATCGAATTCGAAATCCTGCAGTGTCTCATGAAGGCCGCGGGCCGGATCGTTTCTCGTGACGAGATTACCACGGTGCTCTATCAGCGGGAAGCCACGCCTTACGAGCGATCTTTGGACGTGCACATCAGCCATCTGCGCAAGAAGCTGGAATCTTCATCACGTCCCGTAATTCACACGGTACGCGGAGTAGGATACCTGCTGGCGGGAACGGTCGAAACGGTGTGAGATCCGTTTATGCCAAAGTTCTCCTGTGGTGCCTGGGCTCGCTACTATTCTCCCTTGCCGCGCTTGTTGGCATCTCCCGTTACATCAACGGGAGAGCGTTTGAAGGGCAGAATCCGTTTCAGGGCATGGCGAGCTATTTGCTCGATGACTGTGTTCGCGAGTGGGAAGCGGGCGGCAAGCCGGCGCTAGAGGCGATGCTGAAGCGCCAGGGGCAGCAATTCCGGCTGCAACTGCGCGTAACCGACATACGCGGGATCGAATTGCTCACGGGCGAAGATCTCTCGAGCCTGTTACGCGAGCCTGGGATCCGTAGGGCAAACGGACGTCTCGAGCAAATCGTTACCACACGCAACGGCCGGTATCGGGCGGTGGCTCTCCTCTTTCCCCCACCGTTTCAGCCCTGGACGTATGCTCCGTACTATATCTTGCTGTTGTTTACGCTGGCAGGACTCTGCTGGCTGCTCGCGGTGAATATTGCCTCGCCGCTGCGGCAACTGTCCAATGCGGTAGAACGTTTCGGAGCCGGCGATCTCGACGCCCGCTTCCCGTCCGTGCGACGTGACGAGATCGGGGATCTGGCACGATCGTTCAATCAGATGGCGGAACGGCTCCAGACCTTGAGAACGGCCGAGCGCAGGTTAATCCAGGACATCTCGCACGAATTACGCTCGCCGTTAGCCAGGCTGAGCTTTGCAGCGGAACTGGTCCGGAGTGCTACCGACAAGGATCGGGCCGTCGCGCGGCTCAAGCGTGAAATTGAGCGACTATCGGTACTTGTATCCGGCTTGCTCGAGGTTGCTAGCGCTGAGGGAGAATCGACCGAAAAAGGTTTAGCAGGAGTGCGAATCGAGTTGCTGCTGGCCGAGATCCTGGAGAGCTGTGAGATCGAAGCAAGCGCAAGGCCGTGCCGGTTGGAACGTAAGCTAACAGGACAGGCAACTCTGCACGGGCATGCGGAACTTCTGCGCAGGGCGTTCGAGAACGTGATTTCCAATGCGATCCGGTATTCGCCGCAGGATGGTGTTGTTCGGGTTCACGCGATGGTTGAGAATTCCAATGCGATGGTGACGATTCAAGACCTGGGGCCCGGCGTGCCCGACGACATGCTTCAGCAGATCTTTACTCCGTTCTTTCGAGTGGATGAGGCACGCGACAGCAGCACTGGCGGAATCGGGCTCGGTCTGGCTATCGCTCAGCGCGCCATCTTCTTGCACCATGGTCAAATTAAAGCCGAGAATACCCATCCGGGTTTGCGAGTATCGATTGAGATTCCGTTAGTTCCCTCCAGAAATCAACCCACCTCTCCGCTCACCCGTTAGCAACCGGCTTCAATCCGAGTCATAGTCACGACGCTCGAGTTGGACGTTTTGCACCCCCGGCGTGTCCGCCAATAAACGAATCCACTCTGTGGCCGGTTTATCAAACGGTGCGGTCAAGTGGTACGCGGCCTCAATGCTGCCACCCTGCTTACCGGTCCCGAGCGCGATCAGTTCACAGTCAGAGATCTGTAAGCCGAGTATCCGGACTATCAACGTCTCCGGATCCTGATCAAAGGAGACGCGAAGCCGCAAGGTAAACCTGGGCCGACGCACTCGGACCCTTCGAGTGGCCAACGCAAGCACCACTTCCGCCAAAACTACCAGGGCGATGCCGATCATGGCCACCCACGGGTTTCGGGCGCCGATCGCCATGCCGACGGACACCGACAGTATCACGTAGGCCGTGTCTTGCGTATCCCGGACAACCGTCCGGAAGCGAACGATGCTCAACGCGCCTACCAGGCTGAATGCTCTTGCAACACTATCCCCAATCACCTGCGTGACCATGGCAATCAATAGGCACAGGAGCAGAAGAGTCATGGAGAATTCGAATCCCATAGACTGCTTCCGGCGTGTGAACCAGTAGATGCCGGCGATCACTAAGCCGAAGCCAAAGGCTCCAGCCAACCGGACTAGCATTTCCATCGGATGGACATTAGGGCCATTGGCGAATGCTGCGGTGAGGAAGTCAGGCATGGGACTCTGGGGCCGGAACGAAAAGTGCACCAGCGCGGCGGTATTTTGAGGCGGGCTCTGGCGAGAGTCGAAATTCGCTTACTAAATCGAAGAACAGGCGAGGAATCGAGTTCAGATATTTCATCTCGAGGATCACGTTGTCGCCGAGAAGCGGAAGACCCTGCGCGTCCGGACAGAAGCGATATTCAGCCACCGCCCAGGCGCTGAGGGATTCATCCAGAGTCAGTCGAATTGTCGCTCCATCAACCACGGCCATGCGAGCGGTGCGTTGATAGGAGAGCTGGCAAACAGGCTGCACCTGCCTGGCGAGCACGCGGCGATGAAACCAATACCCTGGCCAACGCAACCGCGGCTGATGACTGGCGAGACACCCAAGTTCATCCAATGGCACGGCCGTACGGCGTTTGGTGATCCGACCCTGCGACTTGACCTTACGTTCCAGATAGACAACATCACCATCCGCATAGCGGCGAAGGCGGTACTTCGTGCGGCCGTGCGAGCCCGTACGGTGGAAAACGTCAAGGTTCGGCGTGTCGAGATAAAGGGTAGTGATGCGGTACCCGTCTCCGTCGGGGCCGGTCCCGTGCGCGTCGGCGGTCAAATGTTGCCGAGCCCATTGCCGGATCTCGGCAGCGGCCGCTCGGCTGACCACGAATTTCGTCTCGGTCGCCAACTCGCCGCCAGCTAGTGCAAACAGGGAAGGAGAATGCATTGTTCAAATCCTGTCAGCTTACGGCATCGGAGGTGGGCCAAAATCCGGCATCCTGCCCGCTGGAACTCCGAAATCGCGACCGATGCCATTGCGAACCTGTTCCTCAGTGAGTGCGCCATTGCTACCACCCCATTGCTGAAACATCTGGCTCCAGCCGCGCCGGAATTCCTCTTGGGTCAAGACTCCATCCTTGTTCTCATCCAGTTTCTGAAATAAGGCGGGTGCCACAAAACCAATCGGCCCGTCAGGCCTCCCAGCGGGGCCCCCTCCCATTCCCGGTGGTCCGAAACCGGTATTACTACGGCCAGTGGATTTTCCCGCGAGTTGCGACTCAACAGACTGAACCCGGTTGGCGACAAAGACTTTGATGGGTGAGCCGCCGCCCGGTCGGCCAAAACCTCTGGGGCCGCCCTCTGGACCAAAGCCGCTTGCAAGTGGCTGTCCCGCTACCACCTGATCGAACCGTGTCAGTTGGGCGTCCGATTCCTCGCGGACCGCAGGCCGGATGACAGCCGCTGTCTCGTCCACGATTTTGGCGAGCCGTTGCGGTCGAAAGATGGAACGGTTGAACTCTTCCATGTGCGCCAGGTATGCCTTCTTGAAAACTTCCACACGCCAGAGCCGTTCGAGAAAACGATTCTGGCCTCGCCAGGGATGTTCAATACTCAGATCTGCGCCTCCGCCCATGCCACCGAAAGAGAGATCAAGATCCCAGGGAATGATCTGGAACTTGTTTGTCGCTGGATGCAGGTACAGAAAAAAGTTCTGGCCCATCGACAGAATACTGTCCGTGTTCGCCAGCCACACATTCACGGCCAGATACCGGGCGAACTCATCCACATTCAGAAAGGTAGGCAACTGCGTCGCAAAGTCGGCATCAGACGCATGGCTCACGAGCTTGGCGAGCGCAATAACCCGCTGCTTCTGCCCGTCTGTGAGTTCGGTTTTCGGATCGTAGATCTGCTGGTATTTCGACCAGTCGCTACCCAGGTCAGCAAATAGGTTCCGTGTGGACGGCTTCAAAATCGCCCCATCACCCCGGCCAAATCTACTCTGCGCGAATCGCTTGTCCACCTCTTCAACAATGGAATACAAGCCAAGATACTTGTGGTCGTACTTGCCTGGCACCGTCAGATAAACGCGCGTGTAGCCGGTCCGTGGAGCCGGTACAGAGCCCTCGCGAAATAATTGATAGGAGACTGGCTCATTCATCCAGCCGGCATCAGTAACATTGGAGTGGAAATTGATCTTTGTCTGCCCAGCAAGTTTCTGGCCTTTAATAAACTTGTTTAAGTCGACTTTCATCGACCGCTTCAAGGAACCGCGAGACATCGCGAACGTACTATTGCCCTTATAACGGACAGCGACGTCTTTGAAAATCGCACCGGCAAAGTCGAGATCGGCGTGCACGTACTGGAAATCGATGCCCATTAGAGCAGACATGCCATTTCGGCCGTTCTGGCCCTGCATCCCCCCGCGGCCTGGCCGCGGTTCTGGGCCGATATCACCCGGCGGGCCTGGGAACGCGCCGTCGGGAACAGATATTGAAGCCAAGCCAGTGCGCAATTCCTGCTCAGTGACCTTGCCCTGCCGCGCGGAGTCCCACTGCCTAAACCAATCCTCCCCGAGCGCTCGAAACTCCTCTTCTGACAGCTTGCCATCATGGTTGCGATCTCCTTTCAGAAAAGCTGGAACCAGGAACATAGCTGGGCCGGGTCCTCCTGGGCCAAAGCCGGGTCCTCCAGGGCCACGCATGAACCCTCGCGGACCAGCACCACCGGCACCCGGTCCCCCCTTGGGTTCCATCGCTTGCCACTGTGCCGCGGTGAACTTCAGATGAATAGACCAGAGCTTCTGCTGATCGAACAGCGCCTCAGGCGTGCTCGGAGCCTGTATGTCGGCCGCAACCAGCAGTGGCACCAGTGTGAGTAGGGCACAGAATCGCATACAATTGATTGAATCGTAACCTGCCAGCAGGTGGTTGTGAGCTTAACTTTTGTAAAGTCGAGGTCAATCTTCCCCATGCTGGTGCTAGCGCCGGAAGATATTGCGCCTGTCGATTCCGGAATCTATCGCGATATCGATAAAGCCGGTTACCATCTCATCCCAATTTTGCTCATCAATCGCCCCTCCTGTGGCGGGGGCGGTTCCGTGTGCGTCTTCAGTTGCCTTGTCGAACCGTCGGGTCCATCGCAAAACGGTGCCCTTGTGGAGCAAGCGAGGCGTCTTTAGCACGTAGTTCAGCAGCAAGCCGGATCGGTACGGCTTGACTTGCAGAAGAGTCTCCGCGCCGCGATCTGGATCGGCGGCTTCGAAACCATACTGAGTGCCAGGGGGGTGCATTGGGGGAAAGATGCTCAGTAGGACCACTTCGGCGAGCAGCGTGTCGGACATTAGTGGTTTGTCGCTTGCCTCTCCGGGAAGAATTCGCCAATCGTGTCGGCCTATCTGTGAGGTCAGAATCTGCTTCTTCGGCTGGCCGTTCGCCATGACCAGACCGATTTGTGGCTGATCCGTTCCTGGTGTCTTGCTACTTCTGTAGTGCAGTTGCAGGACAAGATCGGAGCCGGCGGGTATCTTCCGAGCCATTCCCTCCGGATAGACCGGTGCAGTCGCCCCAGGTGTGTAGATCGCGAGGATGTCTGGGGAGGTCTTACGCAGCTCTATTAACGTTTCAGGGCCGGAAGGCGAATAGGGTACACCGGTCGCTACGTTCCGAAGCCAGGATGACTGCGGTTCTCTGAGGTATAGCACCGCATGGTGAACCGCTGCTGGATGAGTGGGACGTATCTCGGCACCGCGTACCCACCGATCGTATGCAAATGGAAGCGGTAGGATGAGGTACTTGTAGAGCGTTGTGGTGCTGATGGGAATGGGAATCGAATTCGGCACGCTCACTACCAGATCGGCCGACATATGCTCGGGTTCCATATCAACGGCGGTGCCGCTACGGTTCGGTGGCGTTCCGGCCGGGGCGCCAGAGCGTTCCCAAGTGTCGATTGTCCGAATTTCTTCGTCACTGAGATGTGGATCGTTCGCAAATTCGCCATACCTCGAATCGGCAAACCAGGGAGGCATCTGGTGCGATATTACCGATTCTCGTACTGCGGCAGCCCGGATTTTGACATCGTCGTAGGTCACCAGAGGCATCGGCCCGATGCCATCCGGCTTATGACATAAGAGGCAGCGCCTTTGCACAATTGGTTGTACATTCTCGTAGTACGTGATGGCAGGCGTGCCTCGCTTCCGCCTCGCTGGCTCAGCACTCGCAAGGAGGGAGTGTATAAGCAAGACAAGTACTGCCGGCAGGTATGGCCCTCGGACTAAATCGGCACTGGCGAACGGCATGGAGAACTATTGACGCGCTGACCGGGCGTTGGGTTTATTAAAAAGGTGTAAAGGGGATGCGCTACATCCATTCACGCGAGTGAGGCACATTGAAGAAGCGCACGCATCCGCAAGCTCCGCCGAAGCACTGTGGCCAGCACTAATAGTTCCGCGTGGCTCGGAACGAACCGGAGACGCTTAAGAAATCTTTACAGAAGAGTTGCAACGACGTTAAGGCTTTGTGAAGTCCAATAGCTTTGCCCCGAAAACAAAATCCCGAAATGACTAACATCGACGTTACTCCCGACAACCCTAAGTCCTTGCAATTGAGAATCCCGGCGATCGCACTGATCGGGTGTGAATCCGTAAATTCGACCGGCCGCGACTCGGCCGGCCTGATTACGGAAGTTTGGAGCCACAGCAGGAAGATCCGCTCCGCGAACCGGTTTCTAACACGACTAACGCAATAGCTCCACGTACGAACTCAACGGACCAAACAATCTCACATGAAAAACTTTCTTTTGCTCCTATGCGCCGTGGCCTTGCCAGGACAGATTGCGCCGCCGTCCTCAGCAGTCTTCGACAAAGACGCCGTTCACGAGATCAGGCTGACTTTCAAGCAGGCGGACTGGTACGAACAGCTCACAACCACCTACAATACGATGCCAGACAACACACCGTACCTCGAAGGCTCCCTTGTTTGGGGATCTTACAAATTCGACAGTGTCGGTGTGCGATTCAAGGGCAACAGCTCTTATAGCGGCGCTACTACAAGGAAGAAGCCGTTTCGGATCAAGCTGAACGAGTTTGTCAAGGGTCAGAAGATCGAGAAAATGGCTTCATTTAGCCTCAGCAATGGGTGGAACGACCCAAGCTTCGTGCGTGAGAAAGCTTACTACGAAATGGCCCAGAAGGCTGGGTTGCCCGCCGCTCGATCCAACTTTGCGGCTCTGTATGTTAACGGCGAATATCTGGGCTTGTATATCTTAGGAGAGGTCGTTAATGGGGACTTTCTCGATAACCACTTTGCGAAAGCAGATCTCGAGGGCAACCTCTATAAGGCAGATTCGCCGGGAGCGAATCTCGCGTATCTCGGTGAGGATGCGGCCGCCTATCAGACCACCTTTAGTAAGCAATCCAACGAAGCGGCAAACGACTGGACTGACCTCATTGAGCTCGCCCGCATCTTCGAGCAAACACCATCGGCCGAACTTCCTGCCAAGCTGACCAACCTGATAGATATTGATAGCTTTCTCACTGCTCTGGCGCTTGATAACCTAACGGTGAACACGGACAGTTATGTGGGAATGGCGCAGAATTATTACCTGTACCGGCGTTCAACTGACCGGAGGTGGGTCTGGATTCCGTGGGATCCGAGTCTTGCCTTTGGCGCACTCGGACAAGGTGAGGGTGCCGATCTTGCCCTCGAGTGGGTGCAAGGGGCCACGGGCGGAGCCGGAGCCGGAGGTGGCGGGTTTCCAGGCGGCCTCGGCGGTAGTGGCGGGCGGCCGGTAGCTACTAAACTATGGTCCGTTCCTGAATACAAACAAAGATACCGCCAGATTTATCAACGGCTGGTGGACGAGGTATTCGTTCCTTCCCAAGTGATCGCGAGAATGAATGTCTTGCGCGACCTGATACGCTCCGGAGTGGAGAAAGATACGCAGAAGTTAGTCACCATGGCTCAATTCGAAGCTGCTATGAAGGGAGGGGAGGCGGGCACTATTACGCCAGGTACGACTCCCGGAGGACCGGGAAATCCAGGTGGTCCAGGTGCTGGTGGCTTCGGTGGCGGCGCGCCGGCGCTGGAGCCTTTCATCG
>JBDUEM010000236.1:0-12473 GCA_040002435.1 Bryobacteraceae bacterium | reverse complement strand
CCGATCTTCTGAAAGTAAGCGTGGAGCGCCTCCGAATCTTCCATGGCCACGTCCTTCGTCCCTGCAACCAGCCGGATCCGCATTCCGTCCAGCCGGAACCGGTTTTTCTCGGCCAGTACAAAGGGGTCGTGATCCGGCGTGTACCAGTTAGCGAGCTGCTCAATCCAGCGACGGCTGTCAGGAACGATTCCGGGGTAGAGGAAGCCGTCCTTGGGCAGCGGTCGATACGATCCGGCATATGCCACTACCGAGCTGAACAGGTCGGGGAACTTGAGCGCCGTCTTGAGAGAGCCATTGCCGCCCATGGACATTCCCTCGATCCAACGGCCGCGCCGCTCTTTGATCGTCCGGTAATTCGCATCGATGTAGGGAATCAAGTCCCGGATCAGAAACGATTCCGGTTTGACGTTTTGCGGTTCCCAGTCGCGGTATTCGCTCTTCTTCCCGCCGTTCGGAATCACCATGATCACAGGCTGCATCTGCCCGGCCTGAATCGCCTTGTCGAGCATCTCCGCAATCGGCAGTCCGGCGTTTTCGTCGCTGCCCGCCCCATGCAGCCAATAGAGGACGGGATAGCTCTCTGTGGAGTTCGCATAGTTCGGAGGCAGATAGATATTGAAACCGACCTCGACACCCATTGCCTTGGCCATTAAAGTCTTGTGCGTAACGCCGCGCGGTGTCTTCGCGGGCGGGTTTACCCATTTAATGTCGAATTCGAGGGGCTTCGTCTCGGCGCAAATAAGCAAGGCGGAAGCGGCGAACGCTAACAGAAAGCGGCGAAAGATCATGAAAGCAATTATCTACCCGACGACCTGCAGCATGGACGCGGGTGGAGTGAAGTTCGGGAAGACCTTGGCCAGGTTGCGCGCTCCGAGATGCCTGGTTACCAAGCCTCCCAGCACTTCGCGGAAGTCGGTGGTCATGTCGAGATCGCGCCCTTCATAGAGCTGTTCTCTTTCAAGCCCGGGCCATTTGCCGTAAACCTTGCTGCCCTTCACGTCGCCACCCATCACAAACATGCAGTTCGCGTGGCCGTGATCCGTGCCGCGATTCCCGTTTTCTTTCGCTGTACGGCCGAATTCGGACATGGTCACTAAGACGACATCCTGCATGCGGTCACCCAAATCCTGATAGAACGCGGCCAGGCCATTGCCGAATTCGCTCAACAGCCGCGTCAACTGCCCGCCCTCATTGACATGCGTGTCCCAGCCGCCTACATCGGCGAAGGCTACTTCCACCCCGACGTTGGCTTTGATCAACCGGGCAATCTGCATCATGCTTTGGCCGAAGCGGCCGTTCGGATACTTCGCATCGCCCGACGGCGTGTAGTTCTGCTTCTGCACCGATTGCAGAAGCTTGACGGCATCGAAGGTCTCGCGCCCTGTGTTCTTCAGCACCTTGTCCAGCGTCCCTTCGTACATTCCCTCGAAGGTGTTCGAGGATTGTGTGTCGCGAATCTGAAATTCATTCAGATTGCTGACCGCAATCGCGGGATTCGGACCGCGCAGCGTACGCGCAAGGTTCGCGCCCAGACTCACGGCGCGGACCGGAGAGACCGGCCCCTTCTCAGGGGGGATAGCACGATTCAGCCAGCCGTCGAGCGTGGCTTTGCGGCCGGGAGTGCCGGATTCCATATAGTCCTGGGCATCGAAGTGCGAACGTGTGGGGTCGGGCGAACCGGTCGCCTGAACAATTGCCAAATGCCGCGAGTCGAACATTGGCTTCAGTGCGCTCAGCGACGGATGCAATCCGAACATCCCGTCAAGCTCGATCACTTCGCTTTTTGGAATCGCGATGTTCGGGCGCAGCGTATAGTAATTTGAGTCCCCGTAAGGCACTACGACGTTCAGACCGTCAGCCGCGCCGCGCTGAAAGATGGCTACCAGAATCTTCTTCCGGCTTTCCGCTCCTTCCGCCGCACGGGCTAGCCAATGCGGAGCGGCGCCGACACCGAACATCGCCAGCGCGGAACTTTTCAGAAATACTCTACGGTTCAGCATTTGCGTTTACCTTATCTGCGTTGAAACTCTGGCGATCCCAAAATCAGTCCGGCGATTGCCGCGGGGTCCTGCTTTTCAGCTTGCCCTCGCTCGATGGCGTGCCGCGTTTGTTCAGAGGCGTCTGCCGATAGAAGCAGTTTCGCGACCGCCGCCGGATCACCCTCGAACCGCTTTGCGTCCACCGCGACGCCGGGAAGCTTGTTCTGTGTCAGCGCCAGTGCGAAATTCATGCGTGCCAGCAGCGCCGCTGAATTGACCCATTCCGCGCTCGTGTTGGAGTAGCCCGTCGGTTCCTGCTTCTTATACAGCGGTTGGCCCAGATCGGCGATCCGATTAGCCAAGCCAAATGCAAAGGTCACATCGGCTCCTGTGGTGCGGACTGCACTGGCCACCATTTCTAACGGAGATTTGACCTTCGCATGGTAGGCGCCCTGCGACCAGAATTCTTTCGACGCCAGCATGGTGCGCATCACCTCGCGCAGGTCGCCATCCTTCTGCTGAAAGGTCCTCGCCATCGCATCGATCAGCGTGGCAGGTGGATCGTCTGCCACAAAGCGCTGGGCCAACTTCCGTGAGAGGAACCGCGCAGTGGAGGGGTGATGCGCCACGATATCCAAGACCTTCAGGCCATCTTCGATACCTCCTCCGGCCGGAATGGTTACTCCCAGGACGTGCTTCTCTCCTTTGTCGTGGACCCGATTATTGAACTCGAAACCCCCGCCGCGGTAAGGCTGATTTATGGTCCAGCCGGTGAAACAGCGGGCCACTTCGATGATGTCCTGCTGCGTGTAGCCGCCATCGACACCCAGTGTGTGGAGTTCCAGCAGTTCCCGTGCGTAATTTTCATTCAGGCCGCGCGTTCGCTTCCCATTCTTTCCGCCGCGCATTCCGGCCACGGCATCCGGCGACACCGACTGCCAGTTGTCGAGGTACCAGAGCATCGCCGGGTTCTTCGCGGTGGCCTCCAGCATTTGGCGGAACTTGCCGAGGACGTTGGGCCGGATGGCGTTCCGCTCATAAGCGGTAACCAGGAACCGGTCGGCGCCCTTGTCCAGGTACACATTGAAATGGTTGAACCAGAAGTCGGTTAAAACCTCACTCAACTGCCGTTCGCTGTAGATGGCCCGATAGAGTTTGCCCTCCGCCAGATCGTGCGCGACTACTTGTTGGGGCGCCGCCGTCTCCAGCATTTTGCGGCGAATCTCAGGCGGAGCATAGGCAAACAGTCCCCGGCGCGCGCCCTGCGGCAACGCGAAGACCACCTTCCGCAGCTTTTCCGGAGGCATCGACTGGAAGAGTTGCGCCTTCTCTTCCGGTGTGCCCTTTCTCATCATGCGAATTTCGGCGGGCGAGAGAAGATCGTTAAGCGGTGTCGTTTCCGCGGCGGGGATCTGGCTGTTTTCCACGCCCTTCTTGTCCAGTTTCGCCTTGTAGCGTTCCGCAAGCTGCTCCAGGACCGCGCGTTTTTCCGGATCGGAGGGCAACGGCATCTTGCCGTTGGCGATGGCCGCGATAACCTGCGGTGGCGGGTAGTTCCGCGTGATCTCTCCGGTTGTCATCGTTAAGGAACTCAACGGTGCAAGCCGGGCTTCGAGCGTAGGATTCTCCGCGATACTCTCCGGATGAAGCTGCGCGTCGATCCACTTCTTCAGGCCGACCTTCTGAACCGCCGCAATGTCGCCAGGCCTCGGCCCGTAGGTCAGCCGGTTCAGTGCGTGCAGAACCTCCTGGTTTTTATCGAGTTTCGCGTGGAACAAGTCAGGCCGCGCCGAAACGAGCGGTAGCGTGGCTAAACTCGCCAAAGCGATCAAGCTGAGGAGTCTACTTTTCATTCTGCTCAAACCCTTCTCACTTCATTTAACCCTTGAGACGGATGGAAGTTCGCTTTGGACTGTAAAAATCTATTTACGGCGGGCAATTTCAGATGAGGCGCGTATCGAAAGTAAAGGGACGTTCCTGTCGCAGCACTAACCCTTGAGCGTCGGGGTGCCTGGGATTCAAGACGAAGTTCGATTCTTCCGGGAGAGTCGCGGAGGGCACGGCAAGTACGCATGCGGACGGGGTTCGCAGCCATTCGCTTCCAAGGTTCCGCGTAAAGGTTTCATTCCGGGTCCAGTCATCCGGCAGGGCAGCGAGATCGTTCACATTGTTTATTGAAACCGAAGCGGCAAATTCGAATCGGCCAAGGCGAAGGTCACCCGGCAGCAGATCCGCATCGATATGCGCCAACCGCTCCAACACTACAATCGACGCCGAAGCGCCGAAGTAGACTACCAACTCACCTCGCTTATGCCAGCGCCCATTCGCAAACGTTCCGCCTATGCCATCCAATCCGGGACCATATGGCGCCCGGTACAATCTCCATAAAGCGGAACTAGTAGACGAAGCCATGCTGAATCTGACGTAGTTCTCTTTCCACGCACTGCGTACCAGCGTCAGTATCAAGCAGTCGTATAGGCTGCTGCGTACCGAGTGCGCGGTTGGGACGCTTCAGCCACTCGGCGGCCTTCTCTTTATCCCCAAAAACTTCGCCTGCGAGGCTCAAAATACGGTCCATGCGTGAAAGCCGGTCCGAGGCAGCCGGACTGAGACGAACCGCCGAACGGCTCTTTCGCTGAACGGTTCGCTCGGAAATACCTAGGATGCCGATCAGAACGCTGCGTTCTACGGCCAGAGCTTGCGCCATCTTATCGAGCTTCACTGTGGGCAATCCTTCACGAATGCTTTCGATGAGACGGCTGGGGGTCGGTTCATGCCTCAGGGTAGGTTCATGCCGAAGGATCGTCATATGTCTCTTATTGTGCGCCAAATGTCGGCTCTTTGCAAGTGCTCTCCTACCGGCCCAAGACCATGCTAGATTCTTCTGAGAGGTACGCCCATGCGAACTACTCTCCTGCTTGCGTCTTTTCTATGTCTTGCCGCAAGCATCCCAGCCGCTGAAAAGCGCCTCATCACCGAATCCGATCTGTTGAAGTTTCAATGGGCGGCCGATCCGCAGATTTCGCCAGACGGTTCCCAAGTGGTTTACACACACGTGAAAGTCAACGCCAAAGGTGACGGGTATGACACCGGTCTGCGAATGGTATCAATGGCGGGAGGCGCAATCCGCGAGCTAACGGCCGGACCGCGCGACAGCGGCGGAAAGTGGTCGCCTGACGGCAGGCAGCTTGTGTTTGTCCGGGCGCCGGAGAAAGACGGCAAGCCGCAGCCAGGGCAACTTTTCGTGCTGCGTATGGACGGCGGAGAGGCTCGCGCCCTGACGGATGTGCCCAAGGGCGCTGGAAGCCCGGTCTGGTCGCCTGACGGAAAACACATTGCCTTCCACTCAACTACGTTGGCCAAGGACTGGGAAAAGAAAAAGGACGGAGAAGAAAAAAGCGACGTTCGCGTGATCGCACGCGCGGCTTATCGCGGAAACGGACTCGGTTATCTGGACCCCGAGCGTCCGAGCCACATCTGGAGCGTGGAGGTCCCGGCCAGACTCGACGACATTCCGCACGCGACGCAGGTGACGTCAGGGGACTACGCGGAGTCCGATGTTCAGTGGTCCCGCGACGGCTCCCGGATTTATTTCACCTCCAACCGCGTACGCGAACCCTACTACCAGGCTCGGGACCAAGATCTGTACGTGGTCAGCGCGAGCGGCGGTGATGTCAGCAAGATCGCCAGCATCGATGGGCCGATCCATAGCATTACCATGAGTCCCGATGGCTTTCACATCGGTTTTCTAGGATTCCTGAACGGCGAGCCGATCCGGTCCTTCAGCCAGCCAGACCTGTTTCTCACTAGCGTCCAGCCCGGCTCCAAGCCGAAGAACCTTACAACGGCCTATGACAATGACATCGGCGGGGGTGTGGGTGGCGACCAGCATCCGCCGCGCGGCGGAGCGCAGACAACGCCATTCTGGAGCAAAGACGGGCGCTTTCTCTTTGTAGTCGCGGCGGAAGAGGGGCGCACCAATTTGAAGCGGATCGATGTCGAAACCGGTAAGGTGGAAGCGGTTACGAAGGGCGATCACGATGTCGCATCGTATAGTGCCTCGGCCGATGGAACCAGGGCTGCGCTATTGATATCAACTCCCACCAACATTGGCGATCTCTACGCGCTCGATGTGGCCAACGGCCAAATGCACCGGCTGACGAATATCAACGAGAAGCTGTTCTCTGAATTGAACCTCACAGCCCCGGAGATGTTCTGGTACAACAGCTTCGACGGCAAACGCATCCAGACGTGGGTGCAAAAGCCGCCCAATTTCGATTCCTCGAAGAAGTACCCCATGATCCTGAACATCCATGGCGGCCCCCATGCCGCCTATGGCTACACCTTTGACCACGAGTTTCAGTGGATGGCTGCCAAGGGCTACGTGGTGGTCTATCCGAATCCACGGGGCAGCACAAGCTACGGCCAGGACTTCGGAAATGTGATTCAGTTCCACTACCCCGGTGACGATCACAAGGATCTGATGGCCGCCGTGGATCAGGTGATCAAGCTGGGCTGGGTCGACCCGGACAAGCTTGGCGTTACGGGCGGAAGCGGCGGAGGCGTGTTGACCAACTGGGCCGTCGGACATACCGATCGTTTCAAGGCGGCGGTTTCCCAAAGATCCATCGCGGACTGGAGGGACTTCTGGTACACGGCTGACTTCACGCTCTTCGAGCCGACTTGGTTCCGGGGCGCACCCTGGCAGCAGGAGGCTGATTTCAAGGAACGGTCACCGATAACCTACATCGATAAAATCAAAACTCCACTTATGCTGATCGAAGGTGAGGCGGACATGCGCACACCGTCCGGAGCGGGAGGCGAGCAGATGTTCCGTGCTCTGAAGTTTCGCAAAGTGCCGACGGCGATGGTGCAGTTCCCTGGCGAAACCCACGAGCTGTCGCGGTCGGGACGGCCGAAGCATCGCGTGGAACGGCTGCAGCACATCGTAGCCTGGTTCGATAAATATCTGCAGGGGCAGGATATCCGGACGTACGATCCGTGAGTCTAGAAACGTACGCCGCCCGTTACCGCAAGGATCTTCTCGATTCGGTGATTCCGTTCTGGATGAAACATGCGCCGGATCGTGAGTTCGGCGGTTACTTCACGTGTCTGGACCGAGCGGGAGCCATCTACGACACGCGCAAATATGTCTGGATGCAGGGCCGCATGGTCTGGATGTTCAGCAAGCTGTACAACGAGCTGGACCGGCGTCCTGAGTGGCTGGAAATGGCGGCGTTGGGTATAGGCTTTCTGCGCCGGCACGCGCGCGATGCAAAAGGCCGCTGCTATTTCAGTCTGACCAGGGAAGGCAATCCGGCGTTCTACCAGCGCAAACCTTACGCAGCGGTTTTCACCATGATGGGGCTGCTGGAATATTCCAAGGCAACCGGCGACGAGGAAATGCGTGCGGAAGCGATCGCATTGTTCTGGTCGATTCGCGAATGGATCGCCAGCCCGGAGTTGATGGATCGCCCCGTGTTCCCTGGGCCGCCCGCGGTCAGCAGTTTGGCGGACATCATGGTGGTGGCATCCATGGCGATGGAGTTGGCTGCGGTTTCCGACGATCCGCGCTACGGGGAAGTCATGCGCGAGTGCCTGGCGGCTGCATTCCCGCATTACGACCCGGAGCGCCGCATCCTGATGGAGAATGCCGGCTTTGCCGATACGCCGGAAGGGCGGCTCTTCTGCCCGGGGAGTTCGCTCGAAGTGGCGTGGTTTCTCCTGCATCTGCTACAGCGTTTTCCCGATGATGCAAGGCGGCGGCAAGTTCTCGAGATCATCGAAGGCTCGCTCGAATTCGGATGGGACGGGGAGTTTGGCGGCCTGTACTATTTCATGGATGTGAATGGCCGGCCGACGCTGCAGCTTGAATCGTCTATGAAGCTCTGGTGGCCGCACACCGAGGCGATCTACGCGGTGCTGCTGGCGCACTCGATTTCAGGCGATGAAAAGTGGATGGCGTGGCTGGAGCGGCTGGACACATATGCCTATAAACATTTCGCGGATCCCGAGTATGGCGAATGGTTCGGCTACTGCGACAGGCAAGGCAACCTGACACACTCGCTTAAGGGCAACAACTACAAAGGATCATTTCATGTCCCGCGTTTTCTTCTCTTGAGTATTCAGCTTTTGGAACGTCATCGTCCATCTGCCTGAATCAATGCCGTCATCGCCTCGATGAACACACTCTCCGAAAACCGGGCCGCATGCTGCTGCAGCAGAGGAACGGAAGAGTGCTCCATCGCTTCGAACCTCCGCACCGCACCTTCCAGGCTGCGCTCAGAGGGCTCACTAAAGAACACTCCTGATACTCCATCGGACACGCTATCCAACACGCCGTCCCGGCCGAGCGCGATCACGGGCTTCCCGCTGGCCAGCGCCTCTACGGGGGTAATCCCAAAATCTTCCTCGCCTGGCAGGACGAACGCCCGATCGTAATCGCGCAGATCGAACCGTCCCAGGGCGAACGGCATCAGCGGGAGCAGTTGGCGGTGAAAGCGCCGCAGAGGATTTAGAAACGACGCTGTCACCCGATGCGAGCGAATCACTTGCGAAACCGCCTCCGGCTCATAGAAGAGCGTGAAGATATCCGCTTCCGGCAGCATCCGGCAGAGGGGCTTCCACTACCTTCTCGCCGCCCCGCATATTCGTCAGCCAGTAGTGCACAATTGCCGTCCGCATGAGAACTAACCAGTGATAGCAGATCCGCGGTGTGATAGCGTGAGAACGATTGATGGATGCCGAAGCTCAGGCGGAAAAGCGGCGCATTCCGTTTTTCCTAAGTGGTCTGGCTGGAAATTTGTTTACGGCCGGATCGTTTGGCGCCTTGGTCAAGGTGATCGGCGCCGTGAAGGTGGCTGTAACGGCCCGCTACTTCGGAGCCGGCAGCGAACTCGATGCCTATCTGATCGCCTTCCTGCTGCCGTCATTCTTCGCCGATGTGCTTGCCGGGTCCATTCGTTCAGCGCTGGTTCCCGCGCTGGTGCGAACACAAAAGGCAGGCGATCCGGAAGCCGCCCGCAGTCTGTCGCAAAGCGTGGCCACCGCCGGAACTGCTTTGCTGGGTGCTGTCGCGATTCTGCTGGCAGCGGGCGCCTATTTTATACCGTGGTCGAACACCAGGAGCGACCTGGTGCGGCCGCTCCTCTTCGTTTTGCTGCCCGTGCTCCCGCTCAGCGCGCTGTCCACTACATGCCGATCGGTGCTGAATGCACACCGGCAGTTCTGGATCGCGGCGGCGATTCCGGTCGTTACACCGACCCTGTGCATCGCGCTCCTGGTTGCCGTCTCAAACACCTGGGGTGTTTTTGCGCTCGCGCTGGGGACTTTGGCGGGCAATCTGGTGGAGGCGTTGGTCCTCGTCATCGCGGTGCGGCGTATCGGTTATCCGATGGCCGCACGATGGAGCCGTGCATCGCTGGAGACCCTACGGGATGTGTTTTCACAATATGTTCCGGTTGTGGCGGGCGCACTGGTGCTGGGTGGGTCTACATTCATCGATCAAGGATTCGCAACCCTGCTCGGCACCGGCGGAATCGCGGTACTCACTTATGGAACTAAGTTGACTACGGCGCTTCTCGCGCTGGGACCTGCGGCATTGGGAACAGCGATTCTTCCTTATCTTTCCAAGATGTCAGCCGAAGAAGACTGGTTGGGCATCCGGAGTGTGATCCGCCGGTCTGTTGTGATGATTGCGGCGGCGGTCATTCCGCTAACCGCCCTGCTGATCGTCCTGTCCGAACCTCTGATCCGCCTGTATCTGCAGCGAGGGCAATTCTCCGGAGAGCTCGCCGTCGAAGTGACGCGAGTTCAACAATTCTCCCTGATTCATGTGCCCATCGCGCTGATACTGACGCTTGCCATGGGGTTAACCGCGTCCCTGCGCGCCAATCGTTTATTCGTGCCGGTTGCCGTGGTCGGATTGGGGATCAATGCCATCTCCGACTTCGTCCTCATGAAATACCTGGGCGTTGCCGGCATTGCCCTTTCCGACGCCGTCGCCGGCCTGGCCATGCTCATTTACTTATCGGTCTTGCTCAACCGCCTGATATCCCGCAACGCGTCGGCTACTTCCTGATGTTGCGCGCCGCGCCCCGCTTGTAAATGTTTGCTGCCAAGACGTCGACACCGGGCAAGCTTTGATGGTTAGAGGAGAGAGTAATGACCGTCGAAAAGCGCGTTTCTGTGGTAATTAAACCCCATTAAAGGTGAGTGCCCGGACCCGAAGAAAATTCTCCACGACCTTCGAAAAATTCCTAAAAACCACTGTGTTGTTAAGGATTTATCTGTAGGGCCTAGGGACTTTCTGAGACCCGTTCGCTAGGAATAATGACGGACTTAAAAAAACACCTCCATTTTTAATATTTCCCTTGACGGTGATTCTAGTTTCCTTGATAGTTGCGAGTATACGCATGTCAGTTGACAAAATACGTGCCGCCGTTATCTTCGCCATCTTGCCTGTAATGGCAGCCGCCCAATCCGATACGCGGATCGTTCCGCTGTATGCGGTGGCCCCTTCTGTGTTTCAGACGGGCCTTACCTCACAAGTTGTCTTCACTATCCTCGAGGCCAACCCTAACTCGGAGCAGCAACTACTGGACGGCGACCAATTCGTTTTTTCCCTCAATGTACCAGGGGCATCGGTAATATCCCTGGGTCCCATTACCGTGAACGGAACGCGATTCAGTCCGGGCAGCTTTAATGCGGTCCTAAGCGCGGACGCCAGGCAAATTATTCTGACTTATCACGGATCTGCGGTGCTTTTTCCGTTGGGGGACAGTTTTAGCGTGTCGGCAAATATCCTGCTGGCCCAGGTAACTTCCGGCTTCGTAGCGCTCCAGACACCCGGCGACCGGTATCAGATCCCACAGAGCTTCGCCGCCAGCGTCTCGGGCGTGAGCTTTGAAGTACTTCCGGCAAATCTCGAGAGATCGGCATCCCGAGGACCTGTTGGCCCAGCCGGCTCTACGGGTCCCCAGGGTCCCGCCGGGCCTGCCGGGCCTACCGGATCTCAGGGTGTGCCGGGATTGCAGGGTTCCCCAGGGCTGCAAGGCGCCAATGGACCCGCGGGACCAGCCGGCTCGCCGGGATTGTTGTTTCGCGGTGAATGGAATGCGGCTACGGCTTACTCCTCGGGTGATGTGGTCACTTTCGCCGGAAGCAGCTACGTTTCCCTGCTGGTCAGTAATTTGAACGTCGCCCCGGGTTCCAACGCCAGCCAGTGGGGCTTGCTGGTAACTGGCGGTGCTGCGGGCAGCATCGGGCCGACGGGCGCTACGGGAGCAACGGGGCTGGCCGGAGCCGCCGGGCCGACGGGATGGACGGGGGTGACGGGTGCGGCGGGTGCGGCGGGAGTAGCGGGCGTCACTGGAGCGACAGGGGCGGCGTCAACTGTGGCGGGGCCGGTGGGACCCTCAGGCTCGCCGGGCGCAACGGGAGCCACCGGCGCAACGGGTGCCACGGTGGCGTTTCAAGGCGTCTGGAACAGTGCCACCACTTATGTAACGGGCGACGCGGTTTTCTTCAACGGCTCCAGTTACATCAGTGTCAGTTCCTCGAACCTGAACAACACACCCACCAACGGCCCGCCCTGGGCTCTTCTCGCCCAGGAGGGATCGGCCGGCGTGACGGGAGCCACCGGCATTACAGGAGCAGTGGGGGCAACCGGTGGCACAGGCGCCACTGGCGCGGCATCCAACGTCGCAGGACCGGTAGGACCGATTGGACCAACAGGGGCGACAGGAACAACCGGGGCAACCGGCTCGCCGGTGGGGTTTCAGGGAATCTGGAGCAATGTCACCAGCTATGCCGCTGGCGATGCCGTTTTCTTCAGCGGCTCCAGTTACATCAGCTTGAGTGCCGGAAACGTCGGAAACACCCCGTCGAGTGGGGCTCCGTGGTCGCTGCTGGCTCAGCTTGGATCGACGGGAGCCACTGGAAGCACAGGCGCTACAGGTGCAGTTGGCGCCGTGGGCGCTACCGGCAACACAGGGTCGACCGGAGCCGCCTCCATCGTCGCCGGCCCAGTTGGATCCACAGGACCGACAGGCCCCACCGGAGCAACCGGAGCTACTGGTGCGCCGGTCTCCTTCCAGGGCACCTGGAGCAATCTCACCACTTACGCCTCGGGCGATGCCGTTTTCTTCAGCGGCTCCAGTTACATCAGTCTTAGCTCCGGAAACCTCGGCAACACTCCGTCCGGCGGGGCGCCATGGACTTTGCTGGCTCAGCTTGGCTCAACTGGAGCAACCGGTAGCACAGGCGCTACAGGCGCAGTTGGCGCGGTGGGCGCTACCGGAAACACGGGTGCGACCGGAGCTGCCTCCATCGTTGCCGGCCCAGTTGGCTCCACAGGACCGACAGGCCCCACCGGGGCAACCGGAGCTACTGGTGCACCGGTCTCCTTCCAGGGCACCTGGAGCAATCTCACCACTTATGCCTCGGGCGATGCCGTTTTCTTCAGCGGCTCCAGTTACATCAGTCTTAGCTCCG
>JBDUEM010000235.1:0-12483 GCA_040002435.1 Bryobacteraceae bacterium | reverse complement strand
ACATTAAACTGATACACGCCAACCAATCCCTGCACCAGGCCTGCATACTGCACTTCTGCCGCCACGTCTCCAAATTTGAAATTCGCGGAAGCCGCGAGGGTGGTGGGTCCGGTCACCACCTTTCCCGCCACCGGAACGCTGCTTTCGTTTACCGGTCCGAAGCCGACGCCGTAGAAGATCACGGTCTCACCGGGCACAGCGGGAGCCGCCGGGACATCAGGAATATTGCCGCCACTAACAAATGTGCCCGTAGTGCCGTGAACGGCGGCGATGTATTGCTTATCGCCTACTTTGAACGAAGCAGGCGCCAGCAGGCCGGGCGAAAGTGGCTTAACATTCACCGTAGCCTTGGCGCTGGCCTGATTCTTGTAATAGATCATCACAGGCACGGCGCCAGTGGAGATGCCCGCCGGAACCTGAATGTTTATCTGTGTGGGGCTGACGTAGTTGACATACGCCTGCTTTCCGTCGACCGTGACGATCACCCCGTCTAAGGACAGAGGCGCATTGCCGTTGATGAAGTCGGTGTCCGCCCAGCCGCGGGTTGTGTCTGAAAGATTCGATCCGTAGATTTCCGCGAAGGAGCCCGGCGCAAGGGTGTCGAAACCGCCGAAGGCAGATGCACTGACAATCCCGTTCTGCGTCACCGCAGGTGGCGGCAGAACGTACACCGTTGGAACAAGGACGTAGTTCGAATCCTGGATATCCCCGCCGAAGTAATTTTGCAAAGGAAGCTGATCGAACGGAGAAGCCAGGAATGAAGAGACGGAAACTCTGCCGATCTTGTCCATCACGTCCAAGCCCGCCGAACTGTTGATGCGGCCGAACACCGTGAACGGTCCATTGCTGGTGGAGTTAAGGCCGGTATTACTGCCCAAATTAAAGAACCATTGCGTGGTAGCGCTATCCTTATCACCCGCCGTCAGCGCCATGGAAAGCGTACCTCGCAGATTGGAGACGCTGTATTCGTTGGACACTGCCGCGTCAGCGGGAATCGCGACGCGATTGTGATCGATCAGATTGTACCCGCCGCCTTGAATGATGAAATTTGTAACGGAACGGTGAATGAACGAATTGTTGTAGGCGCCCTTGTTCACATACTTCAGGAAGTTGGCCACATTTTTCGGGGCAGACTCAGGGATCATCGTCACGTCGATATCACCCAGATTTGTGCGGAAGCGGACGATGGTGGGCGCGGTCTGTGCGTGAAGCATCGGCGCAAAGAATGCCAGAAGGCCAAACGCGAGGGAGTAGCGGTTTCTCATAGAAGTTATCCGTAGTTTATCGAATGTATTTCGCACTCTCCTGGTTTCGTAAATTTTGTAAAAATCCGCGCGAGCAATTTTGCATATACTGTAAACCAGCTACAGCGATCAGGGTATGTGACTTTCCCGTACTTTCGAAAATCAGGGAGACAACCGATGCTTAGAGTACTCTGTGGTATTTTTTTGCTCGTCGCCTTGGCAGTAACTGCTTTGGCGCAGTTTGATGCTGGTCAAGTCTCGGGGTACATTCGTGACTCCACTGGAGCCAGCGTGCCTGCCGCAACCGTAATAGCCATC
The DNA here is from genome assembly GCA_040002435.1 of Bryobacteraceae bacterium. GTDB lineage: Bacteria > Acidobacteriota > Terriglobia > Bryobacterales > Bryobacteraceae > JANXXV01. Next base: position 10,921 of record JBDUEM010000235.1, on the reverse strand, counting down.
AACCAAGGCAGCCGCGAACAGCGGAAGACCACCAGCAATCAGGACGGCTACTACATTTTTCCGCAGCTATTCGTCGGCGTCTACGACCTCTCTATCGAAGCCAACGGATTTAAGAAGTACGTTAGAACGGGCGTTACTCTGGACGCCCAATCGAAGATCAGCGCCGATGTGGAACTGACGGTCGGCGCTATATCAGAACAGATCACGGTGGAATCATCCGCGACGCAGGTCCAGACCGATTCCGCCCTGGTAGGCAGTCTCGTTGATAACAAGCAGATTCAAAACCTCACGCTCAACGGACGGAATCCGGTCTATCTCGCCGCTCTGACTCCCGGAGTCGTCAGCGGCGCCGGTATCGGGACGTTCGATCCGGACAGCGTCAGCAACGGAGGGTTCAACATCAACGGCGGCCGTGCCGACGAGTACGTGGTGATGGTGGATGGAGCAGTCGCGACACGAACGCGCTCTTCCGGTTCCATGCTCGGCGCGCTCGACGTAGACACCGTGCAGGAAGTCCAGGTTCTGACCGCGGACTATTCGGCGGAATACGGGCGATCGTCGGCCGGTCAGATTCGCTTCGTCACCAAGAGCGGAACCCGCACACTTCACGGCGACCTGGTGGAAAACTTCCGCAACTCGGCGTTGGATGCCAACACGTGGACGCGCAATCACAGCCCATTAGCGCAGATCGCCAGCGGAGCCGCTCCGTACCGTTTCAATCAATACGGATACGACGTAGGCGGCCCTGTGTTCATCCCGAATCACTTCAACAAAGATCGCAACAAGCTGTTCTTCTTCCTGGCCCAGGAGTGGACGAAACGGCGCTACGAAACCACCAATACCGGGACCGTGCCCAGCCTTGCCATGCGCAGCGGCAACTTCAGCGAACTTCTGGACGCGGCCAATCCGTTCTTCAAGCGGGTACGCGCTATCACCGATCCGGCCACGAATGCACCCTTTCCCGGGAATGTCATTCCGCCTTCGCGGCTCAGCCGCAATGGGCAGGCGCTGCTGAATGTCTATCCGACTCCCGTCCCCGGATTCCTGCAAGGCACGGCAAACTGGATCGGCACCAAGTCCACTCACTCGGACCTGCGCAAGGACACCATCAAGGTGGACTATCTGATCAACGACAACGAACACCTTTCCATCCGTGGAACGCATACGCCATGGCACTTCAATGCTCCCTTTGAAGATACGTTCGGGCGGATGGAGGAAGTCTGGTCGCGGCCGAACCGCATTGCCGCCGCCAGCCTCATCAGCACGCTTTCTCCAACGCTGGTGAACGAAGTGAATTTTTCGGCAAACTCGGATGGCAAGGGCGACATTCAGTTTGGAGCCTATTGCGCCTCCTGCCAGCGGAGCGCTTATGGCTTGAACTACGCCCTCCTTTATCCGGGGACCAAGATCGCGCCGGAAAAGGTGCCCAGTATTCGCATCCAAAGTCTCACAACGCTCGACGCCGGCCCCTATCCAGGGTCGTGGTCAGGCTTCGTGTATGGCCTCTCGGACAACCTGACCAAAATCATGGGCACGCACACGATGAAGTTCGGAGCGTACTTGGAACATGCCGGTCAAAACGATTTCATTCAGGGAACAACGGCCGGTCCGGGCACCACTGTCAATCAGAACGGTGACTTTACCTTCAACGATTCAGGAAACGCCGCGACGACAGGCTTGGGCATTGCCAATGCCGCCCTGGGCAATTTCGACACCTACTCGGAGTTCGGCGTAAAGGCCTACACTCCTTATGTCTCTACTTCCATCGATCTGTTCGCACAGGATAGCTGGAAAATGACGCCGAAGCTCACCGTGGAGTATGGGGTCCGGTGGTCTCTCTGGCCGCAGTGGAAGAGCAAGTGGGGCAATCTGTCCGAATTCCTGCCGCAGTACTACAATCGGGCCACCGCTCCGGTGGTGGATCCGAAGGGTGGCTTCATCGTCAGCGGGGATCAGTACGACGGAATCGTGCTACCTGGAAACGGTGTCCCGAAAGCTGAAGGCGGCCGCATACCCGCCTTGCATTCCGGGCAGTTTGATCGCCTGTATCATGACTTGCCGGAAGGGCTATCGCCCACACACTGGAATGTGTTCCAACCCCGCGTGGGCATCGCTTATGCGTTCTCGCCGAAGATGGTGGTTCGCGCCGGTGGCGGATCGTTCGCCAATCGCACGGCCATCAATCGCGATACGGCGCTCGGCGGCAACGCGCCGTTTCAGCTTCAGGAATCCGTAGTGAACGGAGTAGTGGATATTCCAGGCGGCGCCACACAGCGGGCGTTTCCCTTCACGCAGACCATTCAGGATCCGGTGTTCAAAGTACCCACGGCATGGGAATGGAACGGCACGTTTCAGCGCGAAGTCGCCTGGGGCACTACCGTCCAGGCCGGCTATGTCGGTCGCCGCGGACTGCACAATCAACGCAAGCGCAACATCAACCAACTGCTGCCTGGAACGTTGCAAGCGAATCCTGGCATCAATGCGAATGCCTTGCGGCCGTATCTGGGGATGGGCGTGATCGGCATATCCGAAAACGGCGGACACTCGCGCTACGACGCGCTCCAGGTGAGCGTCCAGCACCGTTATTCTTCCGGTTTGCAGTTCGGTGTGGCGTATACGTATTCGAAGTCGATGGATGACGGATCGAGCCTTACCGACGTACTTCCGAATGCTTACAGCGCACAAGGCTACTTCGGCAGATCAGATTTTGATCGTACTCATGTGCTGGTGGCGAACTACATTTACAACATGCCTTTCTTCAAGAACAGCAGCAACAAGTTGCTGCAGATGGCGCTCGGCGGGTGGGAACTATCGGGAATCAATCAGGCACAGTCCGGCGTGCCGCTTTCGGTTCGTACGAGTGCGGATATTGCCGGCGTGGGAACGGGCAGCGGGAACCAGTTTTGGAACCTTTCCGGAGATACCTCTATCGCCCGCACGCCTTTCACGAATAACGCGCTCTGGTTCAACAAGGGGGCATTCACGCAGCCCGCGGCGGGCACTTACGGCACACAACTGCGCAACACCCTGCGCGGCCCGGGATACTGGAGTTGGGACATGGGCCTGCGCAAGAACTTCAAGGTGTACGAAGCGCAGACTCTACAATTCCGCTTCGAAATGTTTGACGTACTGAACCATCCCAACTGGAGCAATCCAGTCACCGACCCCACCAGCGGATCCTTCGGCACCATTACAGGCAAGTCAAATGATGCGCGCAATCTGCAACTGGCGCTGAAGTACGTATTCTAATGAAACCCTCGCGGCGCGATTTCATACTCGACAACGTGGGCGCGGCACTGCTGCTCGCCGGCAGCGCCTGCGCTCAGTCCGGCAGCGGCGGCGAAGCGCTGCCGTGGTACCGCCGGGCCTATCGCTGGGGCCAGACCAATATCACCGAGAAAGACCCGGTTCGATACGACATTCCGTGGTGGCGGGATTACTGGAAGCGCACGCAGGTGCAGGCCGTTATTATCAATGCCGGCGGAATTGTCGCCTATTACCCGAGCAAGTTTCCGCTGCACTACAGAGCGGAATTCCTGAATGGACGCGACCTCTACGGTGAACTGGCAAAGGCGGCGCACGACGACGGGTTATTCGTGATGGCTCGCATGGATTCCAACCGCACGGCGGAAAACTTCTTCGAAGCGCATCCCGACTGGTTCACGCGGGACAGCAACGGCAAGCCTTACCGGGCCGCGGACAAATACATCACGTGCGTTAACAGCCCGTATTACGACGAGTACCTGCAGGATGTACTTCGCGAGATCATCGAGCGCTCCCACGCCGAGGGCATCACCGATAACAGTTGGGCCGGCATGGGACGCGAGAACATCTGCTACTGCGACAATTGCCAGAAGAAATTTCGCGCCAAGACAGGCGGCACTCTCCCGCGGCGGGCCGATTGGGACGACCCGGCCTATCGCGATTGGATCCTCTGGAACTACGCGCGCCGTACGGAACTCTGGGAATTGAACAATCGGACGACGCAGGCCGCGGGAGGTCCGGATTGCATCTGGTCCGGTATGAACAGCGGCTCCGTCACATCACAGGCACGTTCTTTCCGAGACCTGCCGGAAATCTGCAAGCGGGCGCACATCATGATGCTCGATCACCAGCGGCGCGATGACGATACCGGCTTCCAGCAGAACGGCGACACCGGGAAGCGCGTCCACGGCATGCTGGGATGGGACAAGCTGGCGCCGGAATCCATGGCGATGTACGAGTCCGGGCCCGGCTACTACAGGCTGGCGGCCAAGCCGGCAGCCGAGGGACGTATGTGGATGATCGACGGCTTGGCCGGCGGCATCCAGCCCTGGTGGCATTTCATCGCCGCCTATCATGAGGACCGGCGCATGTACGCGACCCCGGTGCCGGTAATGAATTGGTACAAGGCAAATCAACAGTACATGATCGACCGGCGGCCCGTAGCCTCCGTAGGCTTGGTCTGGTCGCAGCGCAACACGGACTTCTTCGGCCGCGACGATACGGCCGAGTTGGTCGACGCACCCTACACCGGCTTCATGCACGCCCTGGTCCGCGCGCGGATTCCGTATTTGCCGGTCCACATCGACCAGATCGAGCGGGAAAGTGGAAAGCTTACGACGCTGATTCTGCCCAACATCGGCGCGCTTTCCCAGGAACAATGCGAAGCGATCCGCCGCTTTGTGCAAAAGGGCGGATCCCTGCTGGCCACGGGAGACAGCAGCTTATATAACGAGTGGGGCGACGCACGGACTGACTTTGCACTCGCCGATCTCTTCCACGCGCACCGCACTACTCCCGCATCGAAACTCCGCAGCGTAAGGGAGCAGCGGCAGGGCGTACCGCAACGCGCGGCGACTGATCGCTTTCTGCCGGACGCCCACACCTATCTGCGCCTCAGCCCCGAGCTGCGCGCGCAGGTGAACGGACCCAATGCCGGCGATGAGCCGAAGATCACAGGCAAACGGCATGCCGTGCTGCGCGGCTTCGATGAAACAGATATTGTCGCTTTTGGAGGATCGCTGGTTCCCTTGCGGGTGGATGCCGGCTCCGTTGTTCCGTTAACCTTCGTTCCGCCATTCCCGACTTATCCACCGGAGACGTCGTGGATGCGCGTGCCAAAGACGGAGATACCGGGATTGGTGGTCAGCGAACAGGGAAGGGCGCGGATCGCGTTTCTGTCCGCTGATTTGGATCGGCGCTACGCGAAGGAACATCTGCCGGACCACGGCAACCTTCTGGCCAATATCGTTCGCTGGGTGAGCGGCGAGAGCATACCGCTGTCTGTGGAAGGGCCGGGCCTGATCGATTGTCATCTGTACGAACAGCCGGGCCGGTTGATTCTGCATCTGGTGAATCTCACCAGCGCGGGTACGTGGCGCGCCCCGGTCGAAGAATTGATCCCCGTGGGCCCTATCAAAGTCAAGATCAAGCTGCCGCAAGGCGCGGGTGCACGCACGGCGCGACTGCTCGTGGCCGGCAACACACGGCCTGTCAGTGTGAATCAAGGATTTGCTTCCTTGGAAATTACATCCATCCTGGACCACGAAGTTGTCGTTGTTGGATGAGGTAAACCGATCAAGTCATCGTTTCCGCGCAAAGAAACTCTGCAGCCGCTCGACGCATTCGGCCGCGCAGACTCCTTCCACTACTTCCACCTGATGATTCAGCAGCTCGGAATCCGCCAGCCGGAACTTGCTGCGGACTCCGCCGAACCGCAGGTCCCTGGCCCCAAATACCAGGCGCCCAACGCGCGCCTGCACCATGGCACCGGCGCACATTGGACAAGGCTCGAGGGTGACGTATAGTGTGGATCCCGTTAGCCTGTAGTTTCCCAGCGCTTTGGCGGCCTGCCGGATGGCAACCATCTCGGCATGCGCCGTGGGATCGTGCTCCGAAACGGGAGCGTTGTAACCCCTCCCTATCACTCTGCCGTCCAATACGATGACGGCTCCCACAGGAACCTCGCCCGCAGCCTCCCCCTCTGAGGCAAGTGCAAGCGCCTGGCGCATGAATTGTTCGTCTACCGATTCGGCGCTTTCGTCGGAGTAATCCGCCACTTCATCACTGTACCTGCTCGCCGAGGGTGTCATTAGACTTAAAATGAATCCATGGTTCGCTATCTTCCGCTGATTTTGAAAAATGCCTTGCGCAGCCGGCGTCGAAGCATTCTTACCATCTGTAGTGTCGCCGCCTCGCTCTGCCTGCTTGGCGTGCTGATGGCGATCTACCACGCTTTCTACTTTGGCCAGGCGACGCCTGCGCAGGCGCTACGGCTGGTGACGCGCAACCGGATTTCGCTCGCCACGGTGATGCCGATCTCCTACAGGCAAAAGATCCAACAAATCCCCGGAGTGCGCGAAGTGATGGTGATGCAGTGGTTCGGGGGCGTGTACAAAGACTCGAAGAACGTGTTCGCGCGCTTTGCGATCGAACCGGCCCGGCTGTTCACGCTCTATCCGGAATACCTCACTTCGGAAGAGGAGAAAAAAGCTTTCATTCGCGAACGCAGCGCCTGCATGATCGGCCGCGCCATCGCGGAGAAATACAACATTAAGTTGGGCGACCGCATGACGCTAACCGGCGACATCTTCCCCGTGACCCTCGAGTTCACGGTGCGCGCCATCTATGACAGCGTGGACAACAACGAAACCATGTACTTCAACCTCGACTACCTCTTCGAGAGTCTCCCCGCGGGGCGCCGTGATTTTGCGGGGACGTTTGTCATACTTGCCGACAATCCGAATTCCGTTTCCGGAATTGCCAAGGCGGTCGACGATACGTACCGCAACGCAACCATTCAGACTCGCACGGAGACCGAGCAGGCCTTTCAGTTAGGCTTTATTTCGTTCCTTGGAAACGTGAAAGTATTCCTGCTGAGTATCTGCGGCGCTGTGACTTTCACGATTCTTCTGGTCTCTGCAAACACCATGGCAATGTCGGTGCGCGAGCGGGTGCGAGAGGTGGGCGTCCTCAAAACACTCGGCTTCACGAACGCCGCCATCCTCGGAATCATTCTTGGTGAGGCGGCATTTCTTTCGCTGATCGGCGGTGTGATCGGCTGCATCCTTGCCAGCGGGCTTACTTATTTGGTCCGGCAAGCGCCGGCATTCATCATGCAGTTGAAAACGTTGAATTTGGAGCCCTCTGTAGCGGCTCTCATCCTGCTGGTAGGCGTCGTCATCGGCGTGGCGAGCTCCTTCATCCCCGCCTGGAACGCTTCGCGGACGCCCATTCTTGATTCGCTCCGCTACAGTGGATAGGTACTGACACAATGGCGATTCCTCTCGCTTACAACATTCGCAACCTGACGGTTCGCAAGACCACCACGCTGATGACTGCTCTCGGTGTCGCGCTCACCGTGGCAGTACTGCTCGCCGTGCTTGCCCTGGTGGCCGGCCTACAGGCAGCGTTCAAATCCAGCGGGAATCCACTGCAGGTTCTGGTGATGCGCAAGGCGTCCACGGCGGAGCTGAATAGCAACTTCACCCGCGCCGCTTATCAGGATCTGAAGTTCAAGCCGGGAATCGCGCGCAACCAGGCCGGCGAGCCGATGGCTTCTTTGGAGATGGTCACGGTGATCAATCTGGAGAGCGTAGATAGTCCGTCCGGCATGAACGTCACGCTGCGCGGCATCAGTCCGATCGGTCTCGAGATGCGGGACGGATTGAAGATCGATTCCGGCAGATGGTTCCAGCAGGGGCGCCGCGAAATTGTGGTCGGCAAGTCCATCGCCAAGCGTTACCCGGCAGCCCACGTTGGCGGCAAGCTGAAGTTTGGCCGCGGCGATTGGGAGGTGGTCGGCGTGATGAGCGCCGGGGAATCGTCCGTAAACAGCGAAATCTTCGGTGACCTGAATCAGGTCAGTTCCGACTATAACCGTTCGGAAGTTCTTAGCTCCGCACTGGTTCGTGCTACCGATCCGATCGCTGCGGCGGCCCTGATCAACGATTTGAAGACCGATCAGAAGCTGAACGTAGACGCGATCGGCGAAAAGGATTACTTCGCTGCGCAAACCAGCTCGGCCCAACCCATCGAGTTTCTGGGCATCTTCGTCGCCATCATCATGACGATTGGCAGTTGTTTCGCGGCCATGAACACCATGTATGCCGCCGTCGCGCGCCGCGCTAAGGAAATCGGCACCTTGCGCGTTTTGGGCTTCTCGCGCGGCGGTATTCTACTCAGCTTCTTCGTCGAGTCCCTGTTGTTGTCGGGCCTCGGTGGAATCCTCGGCTGCATTCTTGTATTGCCGTTGAACAACATCACCACTGGAATCGGAAGCTTCGTGACCTTTAGCGAGATTTCCTTTCAGTTTCATGTCACGCCCACAATCATGTTAATCGGGGTCGCCTTCGGTGTCCTTATGGGAGCCCTCGGCGGGCTGTTCCCGGCACGCAACGCCGCGAAGAAAGAAATTCTGGTAGCACTGCGCGAAGTTTAGAAACCTATGGAAACTGATCTGAAGAGTCTGCGTATCGATCGCAGCGCCAAGCGTTCGTCAGGAGAGCCGTCGGGATGGGCTACCCGGTGGATCGTAAGCGGTATTGTGCTGCTGGTTCTGCTGGGCGCGGGACGATTTATTTATGGCAAACTCAACGCCGCCACTGAGGTGGAGACGGTCCGCGTGAAGTCCGCCGCCAGCGCCGGATCGCAGCCCGGCAACACCATCATCCTGAACGCCACCGGCTACATCATCGCGGCACATAAGATCCAAGTCGCTTCCAAAGTCTTGGGACGCGTCGCCTGGATTGGCGTCGAAAAAGGCAACAAAGTGCAGGAAGGCCAAGTGATTGTGCGCCTCGAAGACGACGAATATCGCGCACAGCTGCAGCAGGCCAAGGGAAATTTGCAGGCGCTGGAGGCGCGGTTGAAGGAACTGGAGAACGGTTCCCGGCCGGAAGAGGTTTCGCGCTCCGAGGCCGATCTTGCTGTGGCGCGTGCCGACCTGCAGAACGCTAAGGTCACTCTCGACCGCACGAAGGAGCTCGCGCGCCAGGGAGTGGCTTCCAGGCAATCCGGGGACGACGCACAGTCGCGATTTGACAGCCAGGTAGCGCGCGTGAATGCCCTGGAAAAGTCTCTGCAGCTGGTCCGCATCGGCCCGCGGGTGGAACAGATAGATGCGATCCGCGGACAGATCGTGCAGGCACGCGGTGCAGTGGACTTTGCCCAGACCCAGGTTTCCAATACCGTAATCAAGGCGCCCGTGACTGGAACGATTCTGGAACGCGCGGTGGAGAAAGGCGAATTCGTCACCACGAGCTTTGTGGGAGATCGGGGAGCCAAGGGCTACGTGGTTTCCCTCGCCGACCTGAACGATTTACAAGTGGAACTCGACATCAACCAGAACGATTTCGCCAAGCTCGGGCCCAAGCAGAAGGGCATCATCACTACTGACGCCTATCCGGACCGCAAGTACGAAGGGAGCATCTACGAAGTTTCCCCCGAGGCGAATCGTCAGAAGGCGACTGTGCAGGTGAAGGTGAAGGTGCTGAAACCAGACGATTTCCTGCGCCCTGAAATGAATGCCAGCGTCGCCTTTTACAACGAAGAGAAAGCGGCTGCGCCTAACAGCGCAGCGGCTGCCAAGCCGCTTGTCTTCATTCCGGCGTCGGCGCTCAAGAACGATTCGGTCTTCCTCATTTTTGACGGTAAAGCAGTCAAGCGCGCTGTGAAAACCAGCTCGGTCACCTCGCAGGGAATCCGTGTGGAAGATGGCCTCAACGGTGGTGAGGACCTGATCGTCAATCCCCCCGCCGACCTCAAAGAAGGCGACAAAGTTCACGCAAAATAAAGGATGGTCTTATGCCGGACGTCGTAATCGAAACCAAAAATTTGGGCAAACAGTTCACCCGGGACGAATTCAAGGTAGTTGCCTTGCAAGACGTTGATATAGAAATCCATAAGGGAGAGTTCGTCGCGTTGATGGGCCCATCCGGCTCTGGAAAATCCACGCTGTTGCACCTCATTGCCGCCATGGACCGCCCGTCGGAGGGTGAAATCGCGGTCCTGGGTGAGAATCTTCGCGCGCTCAGCGACCGGGCCATTGCTCACTGGCGCAACGTCCACATCGGCTTTATTTTCCAATCGTTCAACCTGATTCCGGTGCTGACGGCGATCGAGAATGTGGAGTTGCCGTTAAAGCTGACCAATCTGAAGAAGAAAGAGCGCATGGAACACGCCGCCACCGCGCTGAACCTGGTGGGCTTGGGGGATCGCATGGGCCATTTGCCGCGGCAGCTCTCGGGCGGTCAGGAACAGCGTGTCGCCATCGCCCGCGCTATCGTCACCGACCCCGACCTGATTCTCGCCGACGAACCCACCGGGAACCTCGACGCGCAGTCGGCGCAGGACGTACTCACCATGCTCTCCAGGCTGAATAAGGAGTTCGGGAAGACCATCGTGATGGTGACGCACGATCCGCACGCGGCGAAATTCGCCAGCAAGATCAGGCACCTGGATAAAGGGCTGCTGCTGCCCGAAGGCGCCGAACCGGAAGATTGGACGAGCGCGTCCACGGCCAGTGCCCACTAGTATGCGCCTGGCGATCCTGCTGCTCAGCGCCACTTCTCTTTTTGCCTGGAATCGCGACGGCCACAAAACTGTCGCATGGATTGCCTATCACCACCTGTCGCCGCTGGTAAAAACGCGGGTTGATTCCATCCTTCAGAACCACCCCGATTACGCAGCCTGGATACGGGACTTGCCGCCTGGGACTGATCGTGGATTGGAAGCGTTCGTCCACAGTTCGTATTGGCCGGATGAGATTAAGGGAGATCCACGTCTGTGGGACGATCTGGCCAGGGAAATCCACCCCACGCCGCTTCTGCCTGGTTTCCCCGGCATGAAAATGCACAAGGATTGGCATTACGTCAATGTTCCCATTGTGGCACCAGGCCGGACGGGATCTGAATCCGGGCCGGTCAACATCGTGGAACGG
>JBDUEM010000234.1:0-12556 GCA_040002435.1 Bryobacteraceae bacterium | reverse complement strand
GGAGCAAGGAAGAGCAGTGCGAGTTTCATGGGTGGAGGGTCCCATTCTACAGCCGCCGCGGGCTATGAGTGGAATTTCAGAGGCGAAGCGGGGTGCAGGCGAACATTCAACCAAGCTACTTGGAACAGGCGAATTCTTCCACGATACTCAGCAGATGTGCCGAGTGTACCGGCTTCGAAATATAAGCGTTCATTCCGGCCGCCAGGCATCCTTCCTTATCCCCGTTCATCGCATGCGCCGTCATCGCGATGATCGGCAGCTTCGCCCAGCGCGCATCCTTGCGGATCAACCGTGTGGCCTCAAGCCCGTCCAGCACCGGCATCTGCACATCCATAAGCACCAGGTGAAACGCCCGCTGCTCCAGCGCCAGCAGCGCTTCCTGCCCGTTGCTTGTAATCTGCACCTGATAACCGCGCTTCAATAAAATGGAAGAAACCATCTTCTGGTTCACCAGGTTGTCTTCCACCACCAGAATGGTGCCCGGAGTGGAGTCCTCGTGCGCAATGTCGGCAGACTGCTCGGAAGCAGCCAGTTCATGTGGTCCCGTCCGCACGGCCGGTGCCGATTCATACGGCAGCATTACGGTGAACTTGCTGCCGCTGCCCACCTCGCTTTCCACACTGATGTCCCCGCCATGCATCGCCACCAGCACCCGGGTGATCGTTAAGCCCAGTCCCGTTCCGCCAAACTTGCGGTTGATACTACTGTCGGCCTGCGTGAACTTCTCGAAGATGGATTGCAGCTTATCGGCCGGAATGCCCATGCCGGTGTCGATGACGTCAATCTGAAAGGTATTCCACGGCGGCTCGGGTCCAGGCATCGAACTCGCCCGCAAAACAATGAAGCCGTCGGGCGTAAACTTCACCGCATTACTCAGCAGGTTCGCCAGAATCTGCCGCAGTCGCAACGGATCGCCCACCACCAGTTCCGGCAGATCGGGCGCGAGTTCCGTACGCATTATCACGCCACGCTGGGTGGCCAGAGCGGATTGCGATTTCAACGCTTCTTCCATCAAGGCTCGGGGCCGGAACGGAATCTTGTCCAGCACCATCCTCCCGGCCTCAATCTTGGAAAGATCCAGAAGGTCGTTCAGCAGGGCCAGCAGAGAGTAGGCGCAGCCCTGGGCTGTTTCCAACTGGTCCCGTTGTTCGCCGGAGAGGGGACTGCTCAGCACCAGGTCCATCATGCCCAGAATGCCGTTCATCGGCGTCCGCAGTTCATGGGAAATATTCGCCAGAAATTCGCTCTTCGCCTGGCTTGCCGCCAGCGCCTTTTGCATCGCCACTTCGAGTTGCTGCGTGCGCTGCTTGATGCGGTCTTCCAACATCTCCTGGTTCTGCATCAGCTCTTTTTGCGTCGAAGCCAGAGCCTCAATCATTTTGTTGAAGCTGTCGCCCAGGAACTCGATCTCGTCTCCGGTGCGGCTGATCTGAATCGGCTCCAGCCGGCCTTCGCGCACATTGGTGATTCCGGCTTGTAGCAGGAGGAGAGGACGGGCCAGCAGGCGGATGGTCATGCGCGCGATGGCGCCCGCCACCAGTAGCACCACCACGAAAAGCAGAACGCCCTTCGAGACGTCGAAGTTATCTTGCCGCAGATCGTAAGAAAGAGTGACCGCAACAACCCAAAACACCAGGGAACCGGTGAAAATGGAGAACTTCGAAGCAAGCGAACGATAACTAGGTTTTTTTGCCACAACCTGCCATACGAATTTGCTATTGGTACTCCCCCAGTATAGATCGGACTTTTCTCACGCAGGCATTAGCCTCGGCTTGGTATCCTGATCCACAGTGACGGATTCGTCAGCCCGCCTTTCAGTCTCGCTCTGCGGAATCCCTCTGCGGAATCCTATCATCGCCGCCTCCGGAACCTTCGCCTATGGTATCGAATTTGCCTCGGTAACGAACATCGAGGAGATCGGAGCTTTCGTCGTCAAGGGGATCTCCCGCCTTCCCATGGATGGCAATTCGCCTCCGCGCCTCTGGGAGACGGAAAGCGGCATGATGAACTCCATCGGTCTGCAGAACATCGGCGTTCATGCTTTTGTGCAGAACAAGATACCCGCCTTGAAGCAGATTTCGACGCCGTATTTGGTCAACGTTTTCGGCTATCAGCCGGAAGACTACCTGGAAATTGTAAGAATACTGGATGATGCGGACGGCCCTTCCGCTTATGAGCTGAACGTATCCTGTCCGAATACTAAGCACGGCGGCATCTTCTTCTCCAGTGATCCGGGGCTGCTAAGCGAGCTGGTCGGCAGCGTCACCCGGATCGCACGCCGTCCTGTAATCGTGAAACTGTCCCCCAACGTTGCCCGCATTGAGCCCCTGGCCCGCGCTGCCGCCGACGCCGGAGCCGCCGCCATCTCCCTGGTGAACACATTCGTTGCCCTCGCCATCGATGTGCGCACCCGGAAGCCGCGCATCGGAGCGGGCTTTGGAGGGCTTTCCGGACCGGCTATCAAGCCGATTGCGCTCCGCATGGTCTATGAGGCGGCGCAGGCCGTCACCATTCCCGTTATAGGACTCGGCGGCATCGGGACCGGCGAGGATGCGGCGGAATTCCTGATCGCCGGCGCCAGCGCCGTCCAGGTGGGCACCGCGAACTTTTGGGATCCAGGCTCTTCAGCCAGGATCGCCCGCGAACTCGACCAATTTCTCAAGGAGGAAAACATCGCCAGCGTGCGCGACATTACGGGCACGCTGCGATTCCAGAAATCATGAAACGGATCATTGCAACAGACAACGCGCCGAAAGCCATAGGACCTTATTCGCAGGCCGTAGCCCATAACGGGCTGGTGTTCCTCAGCGGCCAGATCCCGCTGGATCCAGTCACAAACCAAATGGTTGAGGGCGACATTAGCGTTCAGACCGAACGGGTCCTGCAGAATCTGTCTGCTGTTTTGGAAGCCGCGGGATCTTCGCTGGCAAACGTGTTAAAGACGACCGTATTTTTGAAGAATATGGCTGATTTCCCAAAAATGAATGAGGTGTACGGGCGTTACTTCCATGAAAATCCCCCGGCCCGGTCTACCGTGGAAGCGGCGCGCCTGCCCCGCGACGTGCAGGTTGAAATCGATGTCATCGCGATAGCGGGGTGAACGCCTCCCGTTCCAGCCCCGGCGGCTATCAGAATACGATGTAAGGCGTCAGAAACAGGCGCGCCAGAAACACCGCGGTTTGCGCGCGGGTTACCGCACTTGCCGGGCAGTATTGCGTCGCGGTGCAGCCTGAGGTGATACCGAAGTCCTTCATTTTCTGAATAAAAGGAAACTCCGCGCTACCGGCGCCGACATCGGTGAAATACGGGTTCGCGCTGTTTCCAAGCCCGGCGTTCGCCGCCACGCTGCCGAACTTGCCGCGCATCAGGAAAATTGCCATTTGCAGCCGGCTCAATTCCGTGTCGGGACAGTACAGGGCCGGCACCGCCGAACAGCCGCTGGTAATCGCCAGCTCCCTCAATTTCTGAATATATTTGAAGTAAGGATGGTTTTGCTGGACATCGTCAAAATAAGGAAGGTTCGGATAGACGAAATTGTCGCTCCCCATCACCGCCCGGATGATGAAAGCGGCCATCTGTCCCCGCGAGACATTTTGGTCCGGGCAGTATTGCGGGGGAAACAGCGAACATCCATTGGTCAGTCCGGCGATCCGGATCTGATTGACGTAATCCACCACCGGACTATCCGTAGGAACGTCGATGAATGGCTGTGCAATGATCGTGCCTTCTTGCAGGATCTGGACTTGCAGGCTGACTGAGACGCCGCCCAGTAGGATCACCGTCAAAGTTCCTGAACGGGGAGTAGGGTCGGTGTTCGCGGCGACGCCATAGGCGATTGTGCCACTCCCCGTCACTGCCGCCGAAGAGGACGTCTGCTGAATCCAGGCGCTGTTCGATCCCAAAGCGACCCACGCACACCCGGGTCCGGTCGTCACGGCGATACTTCCCGTTGACGCTCCGGGAGCCGCTGCAATGTTTTGAGGCGTCAGCGTCAGACTGCACGAGTCCAGTTGTGAATATGCTGGGACAGTCAACGCCAGTCCCGCGAGTAACAGGGGAAGTAGGTAGCCCATTTGCTGCATATAATACCAGCTTTCAAAACATTTGGATAGGGTAATGTTTCGGTGCCCGGGGGCCAAAAAAAGGGAGGCGCACAGACAGCGCCTCCCTTGATGAAACGAGCCCCGATGGTTACAGCGCGAACGATGGCGTGAAGTAAGACCGGATGATCATGACTGCCGCCTGACCGCGGGTGAGCGGGTTTGTCGGGCAGTACTGCGTTGTGGAGCAACCGCTGGTGATGCCGGAATCCTTCAGTTTCTGGATGAAGGAGTACTGGCTGTCGGCGGAAGTCACGTCAGTGAAGTACGGTGTGGTGCTATTCAGTAACCTGGAATTCGCATTGACGGCGCCAAATTTACCACGCATCAGGAAGACCGCAGTCTGGCCGCGGGTGACCACGTCAGTCGGGCAATACAGGGCGGGCGTCGCTGAGCAACCTGACGTAATTCCCAATTCTTTCATCTTCTGAATGTACTTGAAGAGCGGGTTTCCGGCAGGTACGTCGTCGAAATACGGCGTCGCCTGATAGGTGAACGTGTCCGTTCCCAGAATCGACAGGATGATGAACTTGGCGATCTGTTCCCGTGTCACCGATGCCTCCGGGCAATAGGAAGTTGCCGAGCAGCCGTTCGTCACGCCACTGCCCTTCAGCAGGTTGATATAGTCGCCGAACGCGTGAGTCGAAGGCACGTCATCAAATAGTTGCGTGAAGGTGCTTCCCTTCTGGAGAATCTGGATCAGATAGTTTGTGAAAAGACCGGGGTTACTGCTGCTGCCGCCGACCACAGTGATCGCGCCCGTTCGCGGCTGCGCCGCGCCGGCGCCAAAAGTAAAGCCATAGACGATAGCGCCGCTGCTGGTGCTGGCGCCGTTACCCGAATTCAAGGACAGCCATCCGCTTGGAGATCCCACTCCCGTAAAGGGACAGGTTCCGAGGCCAGACACGTTGGCCGCAAAACTTCCCGATCCAGCCGAGGCGGGGATCGTAATGTTCTGGGGAACGAAGGAAACGCTGCAGTTCTGGGCAAGCCCGGATACAGCGAAAGGAATCGTTACAAGCAGACCTTTAAGGACGGTCTGAGCCATTTTGGAGGCAGTATTATTTAGTGTCATCTGGTCAACGTAGATATTACCAGCTTCGGGTAAACATTACTAGAAAAATCTACCGGGAAACGCTGCAATAGTAACGTCTTACGAAGAATTAGGACTAAAGTACTTGCCAATCTGTAATCAGTCTTACGAAAGTCCGCACGGCAACACCCGAAGGCCCCTTGGAAAGGAACGGTTTTACGTCATCAAGCCAGGCAGTTCCCGCGATGTCGAGGTGAACCCAGGGTTTATCTTCCGTGAATTCTTTTAAAAACATCGCCGCCGTCACCGCCCCGCCGTACCGGCCGCCGATATTCGGAAGATCGGCGAAGGCGCTTTTAAGATAATCCTTATAGTCGTCGTCGAGGGGCATGTGCCACATCCGCTCCCCTTCCAGTTTCGCCGCCGCCAGTAGTTTGCCAAGGAATGGCTCGTTGTTCGTAAAAGCACCGACATGGATATGTCCCAGGGCCACGGCGATCGCGCCCGTTAGCGTAGCGGCATCCACCATGTGCGTACAGCCCAACCGTACAGCATAGGTGATCGCATCAATAAGAATCAGTCGGCCTTCCGCATCGGTATTCAGAACTTCTATCGTTTTACCGGCAAGGGATGTCACGATATCGCCGGGCCGTTGCGCCCGGCTGCTGACCATGTTCTCTACCGCGGGAATCAGCGCCGTGACTGCCATGCTCGGTTTAAATTGCGCGATCGCCTGCATGGCGCCAATTACGGCAGCTCCACCGGCCATATCGTACTTCATTTTCTCCATCCCGTCGGCCGGTTTAATAGAGACGCCACCGGTATCAAAGGTGACCCCCTTTCCGATCAGCGCCAGATGGTCGGCTGTCGCGGCCATCGCGGGTTTGTAGCGCAGGATGATCAAGGCCGGCGGTTCGGCGCTTCCCTGCGAAACGCCCAGCAGGGATCCCATGCCCAATTGCGTCATTCGTTCGCGGTCCAGAATTTCACAATCCAGACCGAAAGCCGCCGCCATTTTCTCGGCTTCCGAGGCTAACTTCAACGGTGTCAGCAGATTGGCTGGCTCATTCACCAGGCTGCGAGTGAAGTTCTGTGCCTCTGCGAGAATTCGTCCGCGGTCCAGCGCCGGTTGCAGGCTGGCCGGTCCCAGAATACAAAACGAACCCAATCGCTTCTCGCCCTTTTTGGAGTCGGTCTTCAGCCGGTCGGGTTCGAAATCGGCCAGGAGCGCACCTTCCACCGCCGCCGAAACCTGCTCCGGCGTAGGGTTTTCCAACCATAAGGTGATATTCGTGATCGACTTACCCTTCAGCGCCCGTACGGCGGCTCCGACAACCTTCCGCATTTCGGTCGGGTTGAACTTCTCGGACTTCCCCGCGCCGATGACCGCCAGCCGTTTAGCTTTCAACCCGCTGGGCCGATGCAGGATGGCGATCTCGAACGCTTTGCCGGTGAATTCCTTGCTTTCCCGGAGGTCGTTAAACCAGCCGCCGGTGGCCGCGTTGAGAGGGTCGGGTCCCTGCGTATTTTCAAAGGCCAGTGTCACCAGAACATCAGCCGGGTACTGGTCAATCGGGGTAGCTTCTAATCGGATATCCATTGGGTCTCAGTCGTAGTTTCTCTTCTGCTGCATCGCCTTGCGTGCTTCGTCGTTCTGCTCTTTGGTGCGCTCGGCTTCGCGTTTATCGTGTACTTTCTTGCCCTTGCCTACAGCAAATTCGCACTTGATCTTTCCATTCCGGAGGTAGAGCTTAGTGGGGATCAGGGTAAGGCCCTTCTCCCGGATCTTCGCGTGTAACTTCGTGATTTCGGCCCTGTGCAGTAACAGCTTCCGCTTCCTCACCGGCTCATGATTTTCCCGATTGCCGTGAGAATACTGGCTGATATGGGCGTTCATCAGCCACGCCTCGTTGTCAATCACATCGGCGTAAGCGTCTTTCAGCTGGACTTTTCCCGATTTAGCGGCCTTCACTTCCGTACCGGAAAGTGCAATACCCGCTTCATATTTTTCAAGAAGCGTGTAGTTGTGCCCCGCTGACCGGTTATCACTCAGAATTTTGATGGGAGCGGCTGGATCTCGCAAGTTTTTCGTCTCAACGCGAACAAACCGCGCTACGTCAGATGTTTATGTGACAGCTCGGCCAATTTGAGTGTAGCACAAGGGCCGATTTTATCCACTAAGGTGCGTGTCTTGATACAGTTACGGAAACTTTTGCTCCTCTTGATGCTCGTTGCGGCTATGCTTAGCGCCAAAACCAGGGCCGGTGAAAAACTGATCAAGGAAGGCGGAGAGGCGGAGGCTCGCAAAGAGTACGACAAGGCTCTTGAGGCGTACGAGAAAGCGTACGCCGCCGATCCGAAAGACCCTGCGTATCAGATGTCGGTCCGCCGCATGCGCTTTCAAGCCGCAGCCGCCCACGTCTCGCTCGGGATCAAGGTTCGGTCGGCCGGGAATCTCGAGGAGGCCCTCAACGAGTTCCAGAAAGCCTACGCGATCGACCCGGCCCTGGCCATTGCCGATCAGGAAATTCGCCGCACGAAAGAAATGATCGACCGCGAGAAAAAGAAGCCGGCAGGAGCGGCCTCGGCCACCACCCCGGAGGACCGCGGCCTCACTCCCAGCCAGCGCTCGGCCAAGGAAATGGAAGCGAAGTCGGCCAGTATCCTCGCCATCCCGGAATTAAAACCCATCACGCGCCAGATAAGCAGCCTGAAAATGAACAATCAGCCCATCAAAGTGCTCTACGAGACGGTGGGAAAACTGGCAGGCATCAACGTGGTGCTGGATTCGGAAATTCAACCGCCGCCGGGCGGCAAGAGCACATTTACAGTAGATCTTTCAAACACAACCCTCGAAGAAGCCCTCGATTATCTGGCAATTCAAACCCGCACGTATTGGAAGCCTCTTTCTCCTAACGCCATTTTTGTTACCAACGATAACGTGCAGAAGCGCCGGGATTTTGAAGACTACGTAGTGAAAGTGTTCTACATCAAGAATTCGACCCTGCTGCAGGAACTGCAGGAGATTTCGACCACGGTGCGGTCGGTGACGGAAATTCGCCGCGCGTTTACGTATGGTGCGCAAAACGCGATCCTCGTCCGCGGAACGGCCGACCAGGTGGCCCTGGCGGAGAAGCTGATTTTGGATCTGGATAAGCCAAAGGCCGAAGTTGTGGTGGACATTTTGGTAATGCAGGCCAGCCGCACCAAGGCGCGGGATCTCGCTGCGACCCTGGCCACGGGTGGTCCCTTGACCGGCGGCCTCAATACCCAGATTGTTTACGGGAAGCCCGCAACCACTACAACGAATGCCGACGGCACCACAACCACTTCCGCCGCGGGTGCCGTTGCGCTGAACCGGATCGGAAAGATCGCGCTAGGGGACTTCTCCGTCGCCGTCCCCGGAGCAATTGTGCAAGCCCTGCTCAGCGACAGCACAACCCGCGTGTTGCAACAACCGCAAGTCAGGGCCGTCGACGGCCAGAAAGCTTCGCTGCGCATTGGCGACAAGGTGCCCTACGCGACCGGCAGTTTCGGCGGCGGACTTGGGGCCAGTGTGGGCGTTGGCGTCAGTCCGCTGGTCAGTACCCAGTTCAGCTTTGCCGAGGTAGGCGTCAATGTGGATATGGTGCCTAAAATTCATGGCCGGGACGAAGTTTCCCTCCACGTGGAACTGGAAATCTCGAACGTAAGCTCTTATGTGAAGATCGGCGACATCTCACAGCCGGTCATCAGCCAGAAAAAAATCGCGCATGACATTCGGATTCGGGAAGGGGAAGTAAGCCTGCTGGGCGGCCTGATGCAGGTCCAGGATTCCAAACTCGTCGCCGGTCTTCCCTGGCTTTCCAGTCTGCCCGTGTTGGGCCCTCTTTTCGGCACGCACCACCAGGACAACAACGACAGCGAATTATTGATCGCGCTGATTCCTCACATCGTGCGCGCGCCCGATTACACCGATGCAAATTTGCGCGCTGTTTCCGCCGGTACCGATCAAAACGTGAAGTTGAACTATGCGCCCCGCCCGGAGGAACCGCCCAAGGTGCCCGAGCCTGCCGCGGTTCCCGCCCCGGCTCCTGTGGCTCCGGCCGCCAACCCATCTGCCGCCGGGACGGTGCGGCTTTTCTTTAATCCGCCAGTTTTGCAGGCGCCGCTGAGCGGCGTAGTTACAGTCGCGTTGCAGATTGAGAACGCGGCTGATCTTTTTTCGGCGCCGCTGAAGTTGAAGTTCGATCCGAAGATCCTGCGGCTCACCAGCGCCAAGGAAGGCAATCTGATGGGCGGCGACGGCCAGAAGATTAACTTCAGCGAGAACACTTTGAACGACACGGGCGACGCGACGGTCGTCTTGACCAGAATGCCAGGCACGGGCGGAATCAGTGGTTCCGGTGCGTTAGTCAACCTGACCTTCCAGGCTGTAGGGCGCGGCACTTCCACAGTAACCGTGAACGACTTGGCTCTTATGAATTCGGGTTCGAAACCGATTGCCGCGGCAGCGCCTACGTTGAATGTGATGATTCAATAAAATTGAGTAAGAACGAACTGATGTCCGGTAAGCGTAAAAATCAACGGGGACTGACTCTGGTGGAATTGATTGTGGCGTTCACAATCATGCTGATCCTCACCACCATGGCTGTGCCTATGGCCCGATACAAGGTGCGCCGGGATCGCGAGCGAGAACTGCGCTACGCGCTGCGCGAAATCCGCAACGCGATTGATAAGTACAAGGACATGTCGGATTCGGGGCAACTGCCCCCAGCCAAGGCAGGAACCGAAGGCTATCCGGAAACCCTGGAAATGCTGGTGGATGGAGTGAAGAAGGCAGGCCAGGTGGACCAGAAGGTGAAGTTCCTGCGGCGCATCCCCAAAGACCCTTTCACCAACTCCACCGACTGGGGAAAACGCAGCATGCAGGACGACCCGAAGGCGCTGGGCGGCGGCGGGCAGAATGTATTTGATGTATTTACAAAGACCATGGAGAAGGCACGCGATGGCAGCGCATATTCGGATTGGTAACGCAGACCGGCGCCGCCGCGGATTCACCATCATCGAACTGATGGTCGTGATGACGATCATCTCGATCCTGGTGTCGCTGGCCGTGCCGTTTTATCAGAAGTCGATTCTCCGCGCGAAAGAATCCGTTTTGCGGAACAACCTTTTTACCATGCGTACGGTAATCGACGAGTATACCTACGACAAGCAGAAGGCTCCGCAGAGCCTGCAGGATTTGGTGAGTGAGGGTTATCTGCGCGTAGTGCCCCGTGATCCCATGACCGATTCCGATTCCAGTTGGCGCATCATCATGGAGGACGCCTCCGAGAGCGTGAATCAGAACGAAGCGGGAATCTTCGACGTGCGCAGCGGTTCACAAAAGATGAGTCTGGACGGAACTGCCTATTCCGAGTGGTGAATGGCAACCTTCGTGCACGTTCCCTGTCATGGCACTACTCACTGGAACGTACAAGAGCGCTGCTGAGGCGCAAATTGCTGTAGACGACCTGGAGAAAGCCGGCGTCCCGCGCACCTCGGTGCACATGGAGCCGGCCGATGACTCCGGAGTCTGGCTTTGCGTCACCACGGACGCCGAACGTGCAGAGGAAGCGTTCCGTATCATGAAAACTCACGGTTCCGTAGCGGAAGAAACCGGAGAAGTTCGAGAAGGGCCGCCCTTTCCCACAGAGAATCGGGATACCAGCCGCGAACCTCTCGAAAATCGGGACGACGTTGGATCCATCACTCGGGCACTCGACCGCGAACACCCCCGCGTAGCTGCAGGCCCGAAGTAGCCGCAAGCCGGATTACTTCGGTTTATAGGCGATGCAATCGATTTCTACTTTCATTCGCGAGTCTGCGAATTTGGCTTCTACCGTTGTGCGCGCCGGTTTATCGTTCTCGAAAAACTCGCGGTAGACGGCATTCATCGCCTGAAAATCACCGCCGTCCCGAAGGAACACCGAGCACTTCACTACATCAGCCATAGACGCCCCACAGCCCTCGAGAACCTTCTTCAGGTTCCCGAGCACCACGCGCGTCTCGTGCTGAATGTCGCCATACGAAAATTCGTTCGTCGTCTGGTCGATGGGCCCCTGGCCGGAAAGATACAGAAAGTCTCCGGCCCGCACCGCTAAGGAATAAGGGCTCTTCGGCACCGGAATGCCTGCTGGATTGATTCGTTCGATCATAATTTTGTCCTGAGTCTCTTAGACTGTCTTCTTCGGACGCGGAGTGCGCCGCACTCTCGGTGGGCGATTTTCGGCGTTGCCATCCGCAGCACGCTTTCGCGGCCTCGGCGCACGCTTCACAGGCTTTGGAGTGATAGGCGGAGTGGGAGCAACCATCGACGGTTGTCCTTCCACAATCGGCTGCGGCTCGTCGATGTCTTCGTCTTCATCCGGCATCGGTAGCGGTTCGGAAGGAGGCGGCGCCGGCGGATAGAACTCGGCGCCAAGAAACACCAGCAGGCCCTTCTCCTCATCCGGCTCGACACGCACCACAAGTTTGTCCTGCGCGAAGTTCAGGAACTCTGCAAACTCCTGGAAACCATAATTCTGAATGTCCAGGTTTGGATTCTCGGCCTTTACCCAGGCGGCCAGATCCTCGGCCAGGCATCCTTCTTCTTCCAATTCCAGACGGTGAATTTCCAGCACATCCCGCAGCGTAGGCAGCAATTCTTCGGGTTTCGCCTTCGCCGTTTCCTGCACCGGCGTGCCTTTGCGTTCGATAGTGTAGCGCCCGCCCGTACCGCTGACGTTGACGTAGTCGGCCTTCTTCAACTTCTCGACGAAGTCTGAGAAACTGCCGGCTCCATAGGCGCGCTCACTGAATGCCGAATCCAGCTGCAGCATCGTGGACTTTAACAAGCCAAGCTGCGGTTGCACGGCGCGGCGTTCCAGAACTTGTAAGGCGCGCTCCACCAGCGGCATCGCCTGCAGCAAGTCAAGCGGCGCGGGACGTCCACGCTGCTGCTGCGGCGGACGCGGCGGCCGGTCGCCGCCGCCCTGGTAGGGTTGCGACGATTGCTGCATGGGCTGCTGCTGTTGAGAAGACGATTGCTGTCCCCTGGCTTCTCCACGCTTGGGATCATCCAGCAGTGATTCGTAACTGATAAATTCGTGGCAGTTCTGTTGCAGAATCGTACTCGTAAACGCCTTGCCGCCGACGACGAACACCGTTTTGCCGAACTCCCGCAGCTTGTTCACCAGTGGAATAAAGTCGCTGTCGCCGCTGACGATGGCGAAGGCGTTCACGTGACTGTGTGTGAAGGCCATCTCCAGGGCGTCCAGCGCCAGGTTAATATCGGCGCCGTTCTTATCGCCGCGCGGGGAAGGAATCCGCTGCACCATTTGCACCGCGCTCTCGGCCATCTGCCGTGTGGCGCCTTCCTGCCGGCCCCAATTCGCATAGGCGAATTTAGCTACAATGTCGC